>CAZSDC010000116.1:0-9886 GCA_964605515.1 uncultured Chthoniobacter sp. | reverse complement strand
TCGGCGGGTTCACGAAAATTTTCGAGCTGAACAGGAATTTCCGGAACGAGGGGATTTCGCGCCGGCACAACCCGGAGTTTACGATGCTAGAAGCCTACTGGGCATTTGCGGACTTTGACCAGATGGCGTCGCTTGTTGAAGAGATGGTCTGCCATCTGGCGAAGACGGTCATCGGCAGCCTGGTCATCGAGCACAAGAATCCCGATGGCGAAGCCCTCAAATCCATCGACCTCACCCCGCCTTGGCGGAGGGAGCGCTACTCGGATCTGATCCGGGGCGTGAAGGGCGACTGGTATGACATTTCCTCCGCGGCCCGCCGCGAATGGTGCGCCGCGAACGGCCTTGACATCACGCACTGCGCCGAGGACTTCGAGGTGACCCAGCACGTCTTCGAAAAGCTGGTCGAGGAAAAGACCATGGACCCGCTGTTCGTCACGCACTGCCCGAAGGAACTCGTGCCGCTCGCAAAACAGAATGCGCAGGACGCCTCGGTGGTCGATGTTTACGAGTTGGTCATCAACGGCCAGGAAATTTCCCCGGGCTACTCCGAACTCAACAATCCCGACATCCAGCGCGCCCGGCTCGAGCAGCAGAGCGGCGGGGAAACCCAGAAGCTCGACGAGGAATTTCTCCACGCCCTCGAATACGGGATGCCCCCCGCCGGCGGCATAGGCATCGGAATCGACCGCCTGGTCATGATGCTCACCGGTGCCGAAAGCATCCGCGACGTCATCCTCTTCCCCCACATGCGCCCGAGGGCGTGAGGCGTTCATTTTCCATTGACCGCATCTGGCCCGGCTGAAAGCGTTCTCCTGTGGCGGTGAAACGAAAGACACCCGGCGGTTCCGCGCTCAAAATCAGCGCGGACGACCTTGCGCGAATGAAGGAAGAGGGGCCTGATGTTCTCGAATACTACCGCACCTACGGGCTTGCCCAGGTGCGGTCGATCGGGCTCAACCTTTCCTATTCCGGGGCCGTTTCCATCTTCGGGCTGATCTTCCTGAAATGGTCGCCGATGACGATGCTCGTCTTCATGGTCGCGGATGCGGTGATCACGGTCATCTCTGATCTGGTCCGCATGCCGATCGCAGGGCGCTGGATCGAGGCTAGCCTCAAGCGCGACCACGAGGCCGGGCAAATCCTTTTGATCGCAGACGGGCTCGAGGACGGGACAGGCGAGCGGTCGGACAATGGACAGGTCCCGAAGCCGGGAATGCTTTTGTTCTTTGGCATCGTCGCCACGCTTTTTCTCACGGTGATCGTTGGGGCGGCCACCGAGAAGACAGGTCTCGCCCCTTTCCGAGGCGTCGTAGAGGAGCGCTGGTTCCCGTGGATCGTCGGGCTGAATGCGCTTTGGCGGATCGTATTCTCGCTGATCCAAGCGGTTCTGGTCCGCAGATTCCCCCCGGGAGAGAAGATGATTTTTTTGGAAAGCGGCGGGGTTGTCCTGCTTTATTGCGGGTTGCTGGTGCTGATCTGGCTGCCGATAAACTGGGGCCCGGCCGGGCTAATGATCATGTTCTTTGTCCTCTATGCTTTCCGCGTGGGATTTGGAGTTTTTGCCTGTCTTTGGACTCCGAAAGCCGTGGCAACATTGAAACGCCGCATCGAAACAAGCGACTTCTCCATAGGAAAGACATCCGCGAAGCCGATATGAAAATTCTCCTTTGCCTGACCTGCCTCCTCCTCGCCGGCTGCGGCACCAGTTTCGAGGGCTACAAGTTCAAGCCATATACCGTTCGCGGCGTCACCTACACGCCGATGACTCCGCGCGAAGCGGTCGGCTGCGTCATAGAAGGGCTCGCTTCGCACTATAACGAAAGCTTCCTCGTCATATTTCCCGGGAAGACTTCCATCGGGGAAAAACAATACTCCTGGTCGCATTCCGCCGCCCACAAAACCCTGCCCCTGCCGTGCAAGGTGCGGGTCACAAACCTTCGAAACGGGCGCTCCATCGTTGTCCGCGTGAACGACAGGGGGCCGTTTGTCGAAGGCCGGGAACTGGATGTTACCACCGGGGTCGCCAAGGAACTGGGCTTCAGGAATGCCGGTCTCTGCCCGGTCCGCATTCAGGTCCTCAGCGTCGGCGACGGCCGCTGGCGGATCAGGAGGTGAGGGAGAGGGGATTTTCCTCGACACGGCGGGCGTGGAAGTCGTGAATTCAGTTCCTTATGAAAGTCGGCGTTTTTTCTGCAATCCTCAGTGACCTTTCCCTTGAACAAGCCCTCTCGCACATCGCAGGTCTGGGCTGCGAAACCGTCGAACTGGGCACGGGTGCCTACCCGGGCGATGCCCACTGCAAGCCCGCCGAACTTCTGGCGAGCAAGTCCAAGCGGGACGCTTTTGTCAAAACCGTCGCGGCCAGCGGCCTCGAGATCAGCTCGCTCTCGTGCCATGGCAACCCGCTTCACCCGGACAAAAAGCTGGCGGCCTTGCACCACAAGGTTTTTGAGAACACGGTGAAGCTGGCGGCCGAGATCGGGGTGCCGGTGGTGACGACGTTTTCCGGGTGTCCGGGCGACCATGCCGGCGCGAAATCCCCCAACTGGGTCACCTGCCCGTGGCCGCCGGACTTTTTGGAAGTGCTCGAATGGCAGTGGGACAAGGTGGCGATCCCGTATTGGAAAAAGCAAGCTGCACTCGCCAAGCCGCTCGGGATTAAGATCGCCTTCGAGGCGCATCCGGGGTTCCTGGTTTACAACCCCGAGACCATTCTGAAAATCCGCGCGGCGTGCGGGCCGGTGATCGGCGCAAATTTCGACCCGAGCCATTTTTTCTGGCAGGGGATTGATCCGGTCAAAGCCGTCCGCGCGCTGGCTGGAGCGATCCATCACGTCCACGCCAAGGACACCGGACTCTACCCGGTGAATGCCGATGTCAATGGCTACCTCGACACCAAGCACTACGGCGACGAGAAGAACCGCTCGTGGATCTTCCGCACCGTCGGCTACGGCCACGGGGAGGACTTCTGGCGCGACTTTGTCAGCACGCTCCGGCTTTGCGGATACGACGGCACCCTCTCGATGGAGCACGAGGACAGCCTGATGTCCCCCGCCGAAGGGCTCCGCAAGGGCGTGGAGTTTTTGAAGTCGGTGGTCATTAGTGAGAAAAAGGGCAAGGTTACCTGGGCGTGACAATTTACCCGCGATGATCCGCAACGTGATCCTCGATTGGTCAGGCACGCTGGCGGATGATCTGCCTGCTGTGCACGCTGCCACAAATGCGATCTTCCGGGAATTCGGGCGGAAGGAATTCACCCTCGCGGAGTTCCGGCAGCATTTCCGCCTGCCGTTTTCCGGCTTCTATGCGGAATTTCTTCCGGAGGCCACTTCCGAGGGGTTGGAGGCGCTCTACGAGCGGTTTTTTCTCGGGCTTCAGCAGGACATTCCGCTCCTGCCAGGCGCGTTGGAATTTCTGGAATACTGCCGGGAGAGCGGACGGCGGACATTTTTACTCAGCACGATCAAGGCTTCACATTTTGACGAGCAGGCGAACCGGCTGGGCGTCAAGCGGTTCTTCGAGCACTGCTATGTGGAGATTATGGATAAGCGCGAGAAGATCCGCGAAATTCTCGCGACGCACGATCTGGACCCGCAGGAGACCATGTTTGTCGGAGATATGGTGCATGACATCGAAACCGCCCGGCACGGCGGGGTTCTTGATGTCGCGGTCTTGACGGGTTTTGATCCGGTGAATAAGCTGCTTGCAGCGCACCCGACTGTGGTCATGCGGGACATGGCCGCACTGCGCAGAATGTTATGAACGAAATCTGGATCAGAGGATTAAAGGTGCGCTCGCAGGTGGGGGTTGCATCCGAGGAGCGCCAGCAGGAGCAGGAGCTTCATGTCGACCTCTGCATCCAGCCTCCGTCCCCGTTCGCCTACATGAACGACGACATCATGCGGACGATTGATTACGATGCCGTGGCCCGCCGGGTCCAAGGGCTTTGTGCGGAGGGGCCTCGCCACCTGATCGAAACGCTCGCCGCAGACATTGCCCGCCTGCTCGTGGATGAATTTCACGCGGTGGCTGTCACGGTCGAGGTCCGGAAGTTTGCCCTTCCGGACACCGATTATGTTGCGGCGCGCTGTCGGCTGGAACGTTGACCCACACGAATGGCATCGCCTGAAGCCCAGCCCCTGCCGCCCCCGCTCACGTTGAATGAGCTCCAGCGGATCCCTTTGGACCGCCTGATCGTCCGCGCTGCGGAAGTGGGGTTGCGCGTGCGTCCCGATGCGACGCGGCATCATCTGGTTCTCGACCAGGCCCGGCACCAACTGCACCAGGGAGGCGTTCTCACCGGAAAGGGCCTTCTGGAAAAAAGCGGTGATGCGGGAGTCATCCGCTGGGCGGCATTCGACTTGAGACCCGGGCCGGAGGATATTTTTGTGCCGGCAGCGATGATGCGGCAATACGGACTCCAGCCCGGCCTGATGTTGGAATTTACAATCCGATTGCCCAGGGATCGCGAGCGCGGGCTCACGGTGGACGCGCTGCAGAACATCGAGGGCATCCCTGTTTCCGGATGGAAACCCCCCGTGGAGTTTGAAAAGCTCACGCCGCTTTTTCCCAACCGGCGAATCCTCCTCGAGACGGCGGTCAACCCCGAGATCGCGGCCCGGGCCGTGGATCTTGTTGCCCCGCTCGGCATGGGACAGAGGGGGCTCATCGCCTCGCCTCCCCGGGCCGGAAAAACCCTCCTTCTTCAGACGCTTGCCCGGTCAATCCGGACGAACCATCCCAACGCCGCGCTGATCCTGTTGCTGGTTGATGAGCGACCGGAAGAGGTGACCGATATGCGGCGTGCGCTGGATTGCGAAATCTACGCCTCGACGTTTGACGAGCCGGTCACCCGCCACGTCCAAATCTGCGAGGCCGTCTCCGACCGCTCGCAGCGCCTGGTCGAATTGGGGAAGGATGTCATCATCCTTCTGGATTCCATCACGCGCATGGCCCGCGCCTACAACAACCTCCAGCCCAAAAAGGGCCGGACGATGAGCGGCGGCGTTGATGCCAAGTCCCTCGCCGCCCCCAGGAGATTTTTCGGGTCCGCGCGCAATGTGGAAGAAGGTGGGAGCCTGACCATACTCGGGACCGCACTCATCGAGACTTTCAGCCGGATGGACGACCTCATCTTCGAGGAATTCAAAGGGACCGGAAATATGGAGCTCCACCTCGATAAGTCGATTGCCGAGCTCCGGATCTTCCCCGCCATCCACATCGTGAAATCCGGCACGCGCCGTGAGGAACTCCTTTTCCATCCCGAGGAATACGAGCGCGTCGTCCAGCTCCGCCGGCAGCTCTCCGAGCTTCCCTCCGCCGAAGCGATGGAAATCCTCGCCTCCAATCTCGTGCACACGAAATCGAACGCCGAGCTTCTCCTCACCGGACTCCGGGGAGTCTGACATGTCGCGCAAACTGGACTGGATATTCTTGGCAGCCTGCGCGCTTCTCATCTGGGGCGCATTCCGAGTGGATGCGCCCGTGCGTGCCGCGGTGGTCGCCTCACAGGGCAAGGACTGGAAAAAGTCCGCCGATTACCGGATTCATTCCGCTGTGCGGGTCTTTGGGGACTGGCCCCCCTTGATGGCGGGCTGCCTGGTCGCACTGGCTCTGGCGAGGCTTTTGAAAAGCCGCCGGTGGATGCGGGTGATCGCCGCCGCAATGATCGCCTCCACGCTCGCGGGAATCGCGGCGAATGCTTCGCGGCTTACCACCGGCCGCACGAGACCGAAAGAAAGCCCAAAAATCGAACAGGGATTTTACGGCCCATGGCATGAGGGGCATCTGCTCGTCGGCCAGCCAGCCTACAACTCCTTTCCGTCCGGGCACACCGCCACGGCATTCGGCCTTGCCGCAGTGATTCTGTTTGCCAGCCCCGCCGTGGGAGTTTTTGCTCTGGCCGGAGCCGGGCTCGTCGCTTGGTCGAGCATCGTCACAGGGAACCACCACCCCTCGGACGTCACCGTCTCTGTGATTCTCTCGTTTGCTGTCGCCTGGTTTGTCTGGCGGTGGATGAGCGGGCGCGGCGGAGAATGGATCGAGAGGGTGCTGCGCATTCGTGCCGGTCAGAAAAATATCCGGGACCATCCAGATACCGAGTCAGCCTAAATCGACGGACTGAGGGAATGCCGGATGATCTGTACAGTCTAAAAACCGGACGCGTGAAAACCACTATTTCGCCTGGAGGACCTGGATCTGCTCGGGCGATCTCAACTCGATCTCCGGCCGTTCTCCATTGTAGAGCTCCAACTTCCCGCTGACGCGCACGTTTTTGCCCTTGAAGGCGCTGAACCCCTCGGGGAATGCGCCGTAGTTCTTCTGGAAAATCACCGCCACGAACCCCTGCTTCTTCTGGGTGCCCAGGTTGATGAAGGTGATCGTGTTGGTTTTTGTGGTCCCAATAGCGGAGACGAGGCCCTCGACCACGACATCTTGGCCCGCTTGGTCCCGCAGTTTGTCCAGGTCCCTCGCATCCATCGCTTTCGGTTCCTCACCGAATACCGCCGATGCGAACGCCAAGGCGCAAATCAAGCTCGCAATTCGTTTCATGCCCATACCATGCAACAGGTCCCTCTCAAGATCCAGAGGTTTCCTCGTCTGATAAGTTGACTTGATTGTCAATAGGGTTAAGGGTTTGCCACTTATGCTGGGAATCGCCCTCAAGATGCTTTTTCGCGACCGCGCGAAATACGCGATGCTCGTGTGCGGCCTCGCGTTTTGCTCGCTCCTGATGTGCCAGCAGATCTCGGTTTTTTGTGGCATCATGATGTGGACGACTTCGACAGTCCGGAATATCGGGGCACCGGTTTGGGTGGTGGATGCAAAAGTCGAGCAGGCGAACGAGGTGATCCCGATGCGCCAGATCGAGGTCGAGCGGGTGCGCAGCGTCCACGGGGTCGCCTGGGCGGTCCCCCTTTATATCGGCATCGAACAGGCACGGCTGACCGATGGATCGTTCCAAAACGTGCAGCTCACGGGGCTGGATACCGGGACCCTCACGGGGCGCCCGATGGACATGCGGGCCGGGCGGATCGAGGATTTGCGGCTTCCCAACGCGGTCGTTGTCGATCAGGTCGCGGTGGAAAAATTCCGCCAGAAGGGGATCACGATCAAGCTGGGCACGACCTTTGAGATCAACGACAAAGAAGCCCGCGTCGTGGGGATCTGCCACGTCGCCCGGAGCTTCCTCGGCCAGCCGTATATTTACACGACATTCGACCGCGCGATGGAATATGCGAAGCCCACGCGCAAGCAGCTCAGCTACGTGTTGGCCGGACCGGTGTCCGGGGTTTCGGACGAGGAACTGGCCGCCCGAATCAACAAGCTTCCCGGCCTGCGCGCCGTCGCCAAGGACAAACTCTTCTGGCTCACGGTCTGGTGGTATATCAAGAATACCGGCATCCCGATCTCGTTCGGGACGGTGGTCCTGCTGGGCGTGATCGTGGGGATCGCGATTGCGGGGCAGACGTTCTACCTCTTCGTCCACGACAACCTGCGGTATCTTGCAGCGCTGAAAGCGATGGGTGCCCGGATGCACACGCTCGCCGCCATGGTTCTCCTCCAGGCGTTTTCGGTGGGGTTCATCGGCTACGGGTTCGGGGTAGGCCTCGCCTCGTGGTTCGGAAACAGCGTGCTCGCGAAAGAGACGCCGCCGTTTTATATGCCCTGGCAGGTTCCGGCCTTTGTCGCGCTGGTCCTCATTTTCATCTGCGGGCTCTCGGCTTTGATCGGGCTGGTCAAAGTCGCACGCCTCGAACCCGCAGTCGTCTTCCGATGAGCGGCCTGGCCATCAATGTCGCCGACGTGGTCAAGTCGTTCCCGGCAGGCGACTCGCGCACGTTTGCGCTCAAGGGCGCCACCCTCAATGCCAGGTTCGGCGAGCTGATGATGATCGTCGGCCCGTCGGGATGCGGGAAAACCACGTTGCTCAGCGTCATCTGCGGGACCCTCCAGTGCGACGAAGGCACGCTCACGATCTTTGACCACGACCTCCGCCGGATGAAGGACGCCGACATTACCAAATTCCGCTGCGAAAACGTGGGATTCATTTTTCAGCAGTTCAATCTCATCCCAACGCTCACGGCGGTCGAGAACGCCTCGATTCCGCTGATCCTAAACGGTGTCGCACCCGGAAAAGCCGAGAAGCGTGCCGGAGAAGTTCTGGCGGAGGTCGGACTGGGTGACAAGCTGCATTCCTATCCCTCGCAGCTCTCCGGCGGGCAGCTTCAGCGGGTCGCGATCTCCCGGGCCCTGGTCCATGCGCCGCGACTCATCATCTGCGACGAGCCCACGGCCTCGCTCGATGCCGCCGCCGGACAAAAAACGCTCGATCTCTTGAAATCCAGCGCGCTCCAACCCGACCGCTGCGTCATTGTCGTCACCCACGACAACCGGATTTACCACTTTGCCGACCGCATCGCTGAGATGGAAGACGGCCGGGTGACCGGTATTTACGACGACCCGAAAGACTATCAACATGCTTAACCGACCCTCATTCTACATTGCTCTCATCGGCATCGCCGCCGTGATCCTGCTCGTTGCCCGCCTCCGACAAACCGGGCCGACCTCCACGCCGCTTGTGCCGCCCCCGCAGTCTCCATATGCCGAATCCATCGGGGCGCGGGGCATCGTCGAGAGCACAAATGAAAATGTCCGCATCGCCCCGTCCGCATCGGGGCTTGTCGAAAAGGTCAACGTGCGGGTCGGGGACCAGGTCAAAGCGGGGGATGTGCTCTTTTCATTGGACTCGCGGGATGCGGCTGCCGCCGTGAAGACCGCCGAAGCCCAGCTCGCGGTCCAGCAGGCGCGACTGGCCGAGGCCCAGACCCTGGTTGATGACCGGCGGGACACGCTGGGCCGGGTAACCCGGCTTCGCGAAAAAAATGTTGCGAGCGTGGACGAGAGCAAGCGGGACGAGTTTGCGATGCAGACTGCGGAGCGCCAGTTCCAGCGGGCGGCGGCGGACCTCGAGCTTACGCGCGCCCAGCTCAACGCCGAAAAAGTCCGTCTCGATCTTCTCACAGTCCGGGCTCCGAGAAACGGCACTGTTCTCCAGGTCAATATCCGCGCCGGGGAATTCGCCACAGTCAGCTCCTCCGAGACGGCCATCCTACTCGGCGACGTCCGCGAACTCCAGCTCCGGGCCGATGTGGACGAGTCGGACGCCCCCCGCGTGAAGCCGGACTGCAAGGCCGTCGCATTTCTCAAGGGCTCGCGCGAGCACGCGATCCCGCTCGAATTTGTCCGTATCGAGCCCTACATCCTCCCGAAGAAATCGCTCTCCGGCGAGAGCACCGAGCGCGTGGATACCCGCGTCCTCCAGGTCATCTTCCGCTTTCAGAACCCCGGCTTCCCGGTTTACGTCGGCCAGCAGATGGACGTCTTTATTGAGGAATAATGACGGAGGATTGCGTCTTGAACCGGACCATCACCGGACTTGGCGTGCTCATATGGCATAAAGCGCAAGGTTGCGTGCTTGGGAGGAATGTGGCAGCTTTCGCGCATGAGCGTATTGGCTGCTGAATATCCGCATATCGAGACACTTCGGGGGGAGCCCGCCCGGTTGTCAAGCCACCCCCGCACGCGCGTGGCAATGCTGGCGGCGGATTACCTCTGGCGCGGCTGGTCTGCGGAGGAAATCGTGCGCCACTACCCTTACCTCACGCTGGCCGAGGTGCATGCCGCCCTGGGCTATTATTTTGACCATCGCGAGGAGATTGATGCGGAGCTTCTGGAGGAAAGCCGCGAGGCGGATGCCTGGCGCAAGGCACATCCTACCGCCTCCGAGTTGGTGCGATTGAAACTCCGCCCCTGAGAAGGCATGGCCACCCTCTTGTATGCGGACGTGCATGTGCCCGGCCCGGTGATTTTGCAGTTGCGCCTG
>CAZSDC010000115.1:0-9891 GCA_964605515.1 uncultured Chthoniobacter sp. | reverse complement strand
CCGGAACCGTTCACGTTTCTTCCCGATGACACACGTTGCATCGCCCTGCCCGACGGCAGCATCACCAGTTCTCTTCTAGAACTTTTCGGGCGTCCTCCGAGGGATACCGGATTGCTTGCCGAGCGGACAACAAGCGTGACCGCTTCCCAGCGGCTGAACCTCCTGAACTCGAAACACATCCTCTCCAAGATCAAGAACAGCCGGACGCTCAGAGATATGCTCCAGCCGGCAGTCAGCCCTCAGGAGTCGGTTACACGCCTTTACCTGACGTTTCTTTCGAGGTATCCCACAAGCGACGAACTGGCAACCATCTCCGGCTACCAACCTCCCCCGCCCGCCGGGAACAGCCAGAAGCTGACTGACATCGCATGGGCGCTCGTGAACAGCCCCGAATTTCTTTACCGCCACTGACCCAATGAAATCCATCCTTCCTCTTCTCCCGCTGGATGCGGCTCTCTCGCGCCGCGCCCTTTTTCGTTACAGCTTTCTGACCACTGCGGCCATGATGCTCGGGCAGAGGTCCGGGTTCTCACTGCCCACCACCACGGTGCAACCGGCCGCCAAAGCGGAAGCGGTGATCCAGATCTGGCTCTGGGGCGGGCCCTGCCACATCGACACATTTGATCCGAAACCCAATGCCGGGTATGATTTCTGCGGTCCGCTCAACGAGGCAATTGCGACGAACGTGGACGGGATCCGGATCGGTAAACTCCTTCCAAAACTCGCAGGCCAGGCCGACAAATTCTCCCTCATCCGCAGCATGACCCACGAAAACAACGGGCATGAGACTGCTTCCTACATGGTGCAGACAGGGCACCTTGAGGGAGATCACTTAGTCTATCCTTCGATGGGTGCAGTCGTGTCGCTTCTCAAGGGATACGACGCCGGATACAAGGGGCTCCTGCCTCCCTACATCGTCCTCACCGAGCCGCAAGGCCGGTTTTCCGAGGCCGGGTTCCTAGGGCCGCGCTACAAGCCGTTTGCCACCGGTGGAGATCCCGCAAAAACCCCGTTCGCCGTTGAAGGAATTGTCGCCGAAGGCATATCTCCCGAATACCAGAGTTTGCGGCGGGAGCTGCTCGGGCGGCTGGACACCCTCGGAAAACAGTTTCAAAACGATCCCCGGTTCGTGGAATACCGGAAGACCGGCGAGGCTGCATACGACATGATCCTGGGCGCGGGGGCCGAGGTTTTCGATCTGACCAAGGAGAGCGACGAACTCCGAAACAGCTATGGCCGCAACACGTTCGGCCAATCCTGCCTCGCGGCACGGCGGCTGGTCGAGCGCGGCGCAAGGTATGTGACGATCAATTACAAGGGCTGGGACACCCACAAACAGCACTTTCAAACCATGAACCGGAAACTGCCGGAACTGGACCAGGGGCTCGCGACTTTGCTCCAGGACCTTTCGGAGCGCGGGCTCCTCTCAAAAACGATCGTCTGGTGCGGCGGGGAGTTCGGCCGCACCCCGCGCGTGCAGTGGGAGGCCCCGTGGAATGGCGGCCGCGGTCACTGCGGGAAGGTTTTTTCGACCTTGGTCGCAGGAGGTGGTTTTCGCGGCGGTCATGTTGTCGGGGCCTCCGATGCCCGCGGAGAGTCCGTTGCAGACCGGCCGGTCTATCCCTGGGATCTCACTGCCAGCATGTATGAGCTTCTCGGGATTGACCCGGACGCCACATTCCCCCGCAACGACGACGAATCCGTGCGGCTGACCCCGAAAATCACAGGAAATATCAAGTCCGGCGGACGCTTGAAGGAGATCATGTGAGGGGAGGGTGCACGGTTTTCCTGATCCTTTTTTCCGTCGGCCTCTGCACCGCGCAGCAGTCGAGCGATCCCAATCTCTCCTACGCCTACCCGGCAGGAGGAAAAAAGGGGGCGAGCCTCGATATCACGGTCGGGGGGCAGCGCCTTCAGGGAATCACGGACGGCCAGGTTTCCGGGCAGGGAGTCCAAGTCACGGTCACCGGTTTCATCAAGCCGCTTCCACAAAAGCGGTTCGATGAGTTCCGCGATGCCATCGCGGAGAAGCGCAAGCAAATGATGGATTCCATGCAGGCCGACAAGAGCCGCAAAGAGACGCCTGCGGATATTGCCGCAACCCTGCAGGAGGCAGGCGCCACGGACGAGGAGATCCGGCTTTTCCGCGTCATGCAATCCCAGCGCAATGATCCGAAGCGGCAGCCCAACACGCAGCTCGCGGAGACGCTTATCATCCACCTCAAAATCGACCCCGATGCAGCGAAGGGGCCACGCACGCTGCGACTCTTCGGAAAAAATGGAATCGCCAACCCGCTAAGCATCTTTGTTGGCGATTATCCGGAAGTGTCGAAGCCCGGGTCCACCGAGCCGCCGCCCGCCTCCCCGCCCTTCGTTCAGTTTCCAGTGATCCTCAATGGACAGATCCTGCCGGGTCAAACCGACCGCTATGTTTTTCATGCCGTCCCCGGCGAGCATCTGGTCTTTGTCGCGCAGGCCCGCGACCTGATCCCCTACCTTGCCGATGCCGTTCCCGGCTGGTTCGAGCCTGTCATGACGATCCAGGACGCCAAGGGCAACCCGCTCGCCTCCGCGCAATCGTTTCGCTTCGCTCCCGACCCTGTGCTGTTCTTTGATGTGAAGGAAGGCGGTGAATACACACTGCAGATCCGCGACGCCCTTTACCGGGGACGCGAGGATTTCGTTTACCGGATCACGGCGGGAAGGATTCCGTTCGTCACGGGGATTTTTCCTCTGGGTGGGCTCTCAGGTTCAAACACCAGCGTCGAAGTCTCAGGGTGGAATCTTCCCCGGTCCCGGATCTCGATCGCGGTGCCGCCGGGCGAAGGAATCGAATGTGTTCCTCAGCTCGCCAATGGGTTGGCGACGATGGATGTTGCATTCGCGCACGGCGAGTTCGCGGAACCCCTCGATGTTGAGCCCAACAACGACCAGGCGCACGCCCAACCGGTCACCGCTCCTGCAAACATCAACGGGCGGATCGATTATCCCGGCGACGTGGATGTTTTTTCCATCAAGTGCAAAAAGGGATCGCCGGTGGTGGTCGAGGTTTTTGCGCGGAGGCTCAACTCTCCCCTGGATTCCTTCCTCCGGATCACAGACGCCGATGGAAAGCAACTCGCCACCAACGACGATTTCGATGACAAGGAAAGCGGCCTGCTCACACACCATGCCGACTCGCGGATCGACTTCATTCCGCCCTCCAGCGGCGTGTTCTACGTGCATTTGAGTGATGCGCAGCGGCAGGGCGGCCCGGAATATACCTATCGCCTTCGCATCGACCGACCCCGCCCGGACTTTGCGCTGCGGGTGGCTCCTTCCGGAATCAACGGAGCGCCCGGAGCCACGGTCCCTGTGGCGATTTATGCGGTGCGCAAAGACGGATTTTCGGGAGAGATCAACCTCTCAGCCAGCGCCAAAGGCTTCGTTCTTTCCGGTGGCCGCATCCCCCCGGGAAGTGACTCCATAACCACCACGCTGACATTTCCGGAGGATGCGAAGAAGGGGGTTCCGCAGGTCGTGGAAATATCCGGAACGGCTGACATCTCCGGCTTGCAGGTGTCGCATAAAGCCGTGGCGGCCGACGATAGGCTTCAAGCTTTCATCTACCATCAACTGGTTCCCGCGCCAGAACTCCTGGCTTATCCCCAGCCAGACCGTCCCCCCAGGAAACCTTTGGAATTGGCCACGGAGATCGTCAGGATTCCTGCCGACGGCGCTGACACCGCAAAGGTGGTCCTTCCCAAATCGCTGGATAACGCCCGTGTGCGAGCCGTATTGAAAAATCCTCCCGAGGGGATCTGGATCGACAAGGTATTGCCGGGCCAAGACGATGTGGAAATTGCGTTCCGGGCAGATCGAACCAAGGCGAAACCCGGTTCACAGGGCAATCTGATCGTCGAACTGACTGCCGGACGAGCCGCAGCTCCCAGCGACAAGGATCAAACCGAAAAGCGCTGGTCTATCGGGCTGGCTCCCGCCATCCCGTATATGCTCCTGGAAAAGTAACTGCGGAGGAATTTGCTGCTGCGGAAAAATCACTAAAAGGCTCGCATTTTAGCCCTGCCCCGATTATGGTCAGCGGTTCGGTGAAAACGATTCTCACAGTGGCCCTCCTGTTTACCTCGCTCGCCTCTGGATTCCCCCAGACTCAGGAAGCGAAGCTTGTTGACCGGATCATGAAGCCGAACATGGAAAAGGCAAATCCTCTGCGGAACAAAGCCTTCTCCGGAACAACTGCGGTGCCGCTCAGAAGCTCGCCGGCAGTTGGGCAGACGTTTCAAGGCGTCAGGGATGCCACTGTCAAAGATTTCTCCACGCGGTCGTTCCTCGGGTTGAAGAATCCATGGTTTGGCAGCAGAGTTTTTTCCACGAAGGCGGAGTCCCAGATGTCGGCCTACGACGTGAAGCAGGCGAGCTTCAACAAATCTGTTGATACTACCGGTTACCACGGTGCCACGAAAGACCCCAACCTTGGTTCGCCGGTTGTGCCCCTGGCCACTTACGTCCCTGCGCCGGCAGCCCAAGGTGCCGTGAGCCGGATCTCGGACAAAGTCACCGAGAAGATGACGATTGATGACGTCCGGGAATTGCTGAACAAAAACCGTTGAGTCCCCCGATGGCAATTCTCTCCACCCTCACAGCCGGCTGTGCGAAAATCCACAGCGAGGCAGAACTGGTGGCCAAGCTCGCTCTCGGACGCCCTCTCCGGATCAAGCTCGGGGTGGACCCGACCGCCCCCGACATTCACCTCGGCCACGGGGTCGTGCTCTCAAAGCTCCGGGATTTTCAGGATGCAGGGCACGACGCGATCCTCATCATCGGCGATTTTACTGCCATGATTGGAGATCCGAGCGGACGCTCTGCCACTCGCCCGCACCTCAGCCATGACCAGGTTCTCGCGAATGCGAAGAGCTATCAGGAACAGGCGTTCAAAATTCTGACCCGCGAGCGCGCCCGGATCGTTTTCAACGGCGAGTGGTTCGAGGCGATGAGCTTCGAGGAAGTGATTAAACTCAACAGCCGGGTCACTCTCCAGCAGATGCTCGTCCGGGAGGATTTTCGCGAGCGCCTCGATAAGGGGCAGCCGATCCATGCCCACGAAATCCAGTATCCGATCATGCAAGGGTGGGATTCCGTGATGATCAAAGCCGATGTCGAGCTCGGCGGAACCGACCAGCTTTTCAACATCATGGTCGGCCGCGACCTTCAGCGCGACGAGGGCCAACCCCAGCAAGTCGCCATGACGATGCCGATCCTCGAGGGTCTCGACGGACGCCAGAAAATGAGCAAGAGCCTCGGAAATTATGTCGCCCTCAACGAGCCGCCGGGCGACATGTTTGGCAAGATCATGAGCATCAGTGACGAGCTCATGGCGCGCTACTACGAGCTCCTACTCCGTGAACCGATCCCGGCGGGCAGCCATCCGATGGACGCCAAAAAATCCCTCGCCCGGAGGATCACCGCCCGTTTCCATGACGAGGCCTCTGCGGCTCATGCCCTTGAGGAATTCAACAAGCGCTTCAGCGCCCGCGACCTGGACTCCGCTGAGCTTCCGGGTTATCTGCCGGGCGCTGCGCGCGACTTCGTGAGCCTGGTCGTCGAGGCCTACGTGCAGTGCTTTCAGATTTCCCGATCGCGTTCCGATGCCCGCCGACTCCTCGAGGGCGGAAGCGTCCAGTGGCGCGGAGAGAAAGTCTCCGATGCCAAGGCGGTGCTGCCGCCGGGCGAAGCGGGAGTCCTGAAACTCGACAAGACCCGTGCCGTTCGGATCGCGGGCTGAGCGGCATCACCTCAGAGTGTTTGGATTTTGTAAAGAGGCCGGGCCTTTTTCCTATGCTGCGACGAATTCCACGGAGGACACAAACCCGGATTCCGCAAGGATCTCCTCGCAATCCTCCCATGCCACCACACTTTCGGGAGAGTGGACTTGATCCGATGACTGGCATAGGATTGCTCGAGTCACACGCGCCGGCTGAAACCCGTTTGAATCAATATGGAGCAACCAGAAGTACCGTTGGAAGCAGTTCAAGAACATATCGATCATCATGCCGCCCACTCTCCCGAGAAATGGAATTCGTGGGTTGCGCTGACGACGGCGATTCTTGCCGCGCTGGCCGCCATCACTTCGCTGCTTGCAGGAGATCATGCCAATGAGGCAATGCTGAATCAGATCCAGTCATCCAGCCAGTGGAGCTATTTCCAGTCGAAGGGAATCAAGGCTGAAGCGGTTAAAACAAGGTTGGAGATCGGGAAATTGCTGGGACAGCCAGTGGATCCCAGGGATGAAGAACAAAAAAACCGTTATGCGGAGGAGCAGAAGGAGATCAAAAAGACCGCCGAGGAAAAACAGGAGAATTCGGAATTTCACCTTCGGCACCACGTCATTCTTGCCCGCGGGGTCACGATGTTTCAAATTGCCATAGCAATCGCAGCGATTGCCATTCTGACAAAACGGCGGAGTTTCTGGATCTTCAGCATGGCGCTTGGAGCGATCGGCTCCATTTCCCTCCTCCACGGAATTTTGAGCCACTAGCTGGAGCGAAGGTTCTGGCCGGCTCCGAAATGATTCGCTTGCAAACGTATTGAAACGGTGTGGCACACCGATGCCTCGCGCTTCGTCGTCAACCACAGCAACGACTTCGGCCAAATACCTGGCGGTTCAATCCACCTTCGGCTGGGTGGATGGGGGCGTGGAGATGAAGGCAAAGCCGGAATTTTTTTCTTCGAGGTAGGCGGCTGTCCATGCGCTGGGGAGGAGGACGACCCACTGTCCGAAGGCGTCGCGGGCAAGCGCGCAGCCGGTGGGGAGCATCAGGTCCGGGCGCTCGGTGAGGGGAGCGTGGGTGCCCTTGTCGAGCGGCCAGCGGACCAACTGCCACGTTGCGGGTTCGACCCGGCAGTCGGCGTTGTATTCGCTTTCGAGCCGGTATTGCATGACCTCAAACTGCAGAGGGCCCACCGCGCCGAGCAGCGGGATCCGCTGGAGCGAGTCGGGAAGCTCGAACGCCTGCGCGACACCTTCCTTTAAGAGTTGATCGAGCCCTTCGCGGAACCGCTTGAACTTCGCCGTGCTCGAATTCCGGATGTAGGCGAAGCACTCGGGAGCGAACCTCGGGATCTCGTGGTAGGAAATCGCCGGATCCTCGCTGACCGTGTCGCCGATCAAAAAATCGTAGTTGCCGACGATGCCGACCACATCGCCCGCCCAGGCCTCATCCACAGTCTCGCGATCCTGAGCGAACAGGCGCTGGGAGTTTCCGAGGCGGATGGTCTTCCCGAGCCGCACGTGGTGGGCCACCATGTCGCGGCGGAAGCATCCTGAGACGACCCGGATGAACGAAACCCGGTCCCTGTGCTTCGGGTTCATGTTGGCCTGGATCTTGAAAACAAATCCGGAAAATGCCGGCGAGTCCGGGGCGATCACCCGGTCTCCGCTGAGACGGGAAGAGGGCGGCGGAGCCAATTCCAAAAATGAATCCAACAGCAGTTGGACGCCGAAATTGTTCATTGCGCTTCCGAAGAAAACCGGCGTGGTCCTGCCGGCCCTCACGGCTTCGACATCGAACGCGGTGCCCGCCCCATCGAGCAGCGCGAGTTCCTCGCAGACACGTGAGAAAACGTCCGGCGGGACAACGTCCCTGACGGTTTGATCATGGATGTCCGACACGGCGACCGCCGCGCGGTATGCACCGCCGGGGGTCCGCTCGAAGAGATGCATAGCCTGAGCAATCCGGTCATACACGCCCTTGAACTCCGGCCCGTCCCCGAGCGGCCAATTCATCGGCAGGGCGTGGATACCGAGGACGGATTCCAGCTCGTCGAGCAGGTCGAGCGGTGGCCGGGCCGGACGGTCGAGCTTGTTCATGAACGTGAAGATCGGTACCCCGCGCTGGCGGCAGACCTCGAAAAGCTTTCTGGTCTGGGTCTCGATTCCCTTGCCCGCATCCACCACCATGATCGCCGCGTCCACGGCCGTAAGCACGCGGTAGGTGTCCTCGGAAAAATCCTTGTGGCCGGGAGTGTCGAGCAGGTTGACCACGCAATCCTTGTAGTCGAACTGGAGCACGGTGGACGACACCGAGATCCCGCGCTGCTTTTCGAGCTCCATCCAGTCGCTTGTCGTCGCCCGTTGGTTTTTCCGCGAGGTCACGCTTCCCGCAAGCTGCACCGCCCCCCCATACAGCAGAAATTTTTCCGTCAAGGTCGTCTTGCCGGCATCCGGGTGGGAGATGATGGCGAATGTTCGGCGGCGGGAAATTTCTGACATGATGCGCGGGCCGGAAAAGATAGATCAGGCATCGCGCCGCTTGCGAGCCCTTTCATTTTCGAATGCATCGCCTCAAGGGTGAAGACGCATCTGCAATCTTCCACCGCATCGCCGGCCTGCGTGATGCGTCAGCTTCCGCGCTCGTGCTGATATTGCAGCAGAATGTTGTCCGTGTATTGGAGTTTCCGGGCGAGTTCTCTGGCGATGTTCAGGATCAAAGTGGTGAACAATTCGGGATCTTCGTGCCGCAGTTCATTCAGCGCATGCCTGGACAGCACGGCGAGCTCGCAGTTTTCGGCTGCCAGAAAGGAAGCGGTATCGTTGTTCATTGCCAAAAATGCCGCCTCTCCAAAGCAATCACCGACGTGAAACTCCCGTTTTTTGACCTCAACCTTGTTGTCGGTGAGCGTCAGGACGATTTTGCCCTTCATGATGATATAGATGTGGGCCGCCTCCTCCCCGTGTTTGGAGACGAATTCGCCCTGCTTGAACCGCCCAATTTCCAAATGCTGGAAGATCTTGTCGCGCTGCGCATCCGACACTCCGCCCAGAAACGAAATATTCGAGAGGATCGACGTGAGCGATTCCAGATTCCTCAGTGGGAAATATCTCATGATGTATGGATGAAATGTTGTGGACAATGCGGCACGGGAGAACTGAGTTCGCCCACATTCCCCTTGCTCCGCCCCGAGATCAATCACCTTTTTCCTCCCCATGCCGGATATCGGTCAGCTCTGCAGAGCCGCGTCGAACCTCATGGCCGAATTTGCGTATTCCGGATATCGGCCGGCACTGTGCCCGGAGGGCTTAAACCGCCAGTGCTTGTATGACCACAACCAGCACTCCGGCGCCTCGCGAATGCCCTTTTCGAGCACGTCCCAACATTGCTGGGCGATCTCGGCCGGCGTGGCATCCGGCGAATACTCCAACGGCTTGTGATAGATCATCCGGTATGTGCCGTCCGGCTGGGGGCGGCACTCAGACGGCACGACCCGGGCACCGGTATGAAGGGCAAGCGCCGCATGCATCTGGGTCACGCAGGTTTTGAGGCCGGAGAACTCGTCAATGATCACGCTCGCCTCGTCGGGATCGAGATTAAGGTCCACCACCGCACAAAAATATCCGCCGGATTTCAGATGTTTCAGCATCCGGGAAATCGCCCGCTCCTGGGGGATGATCGTGTGTCCGGTGTGCCCGCGGAGCTGGTCGAAGCACCTTCCGAGAAGCGGGTTTTTCAGCTGCTGCGCGACAATGATCCCCGGGCCGTTGAAAAAGGCAAGGTTCTGGCCCAGCCACTCGAAATTGGAAAAATGCGTGGTGACATAGATCGTCGGGACCAAGGATTCTCCTTCCGTGACGCCTTCGGTCCGGAAAATTTTCCTTGCGGCGTTTCGGGTGAGGTTCGGCGACCAGAAAAGCTCGAGCATCGTGCGCGCAAACCCCTGGTAGCCCGCCTCTGCAATCCGCCGCTTCGCGCGCCTGTCATATTCTCCGCCAAATGCCGCGTCCAGATTTTGCATCGAAACCCGGCGTCCGCGCGGATCCAGAAAATACGCAAGCGATCCCAGGGGCGCGGAGAACCACACCAGGCAACGGTAGGGAAGCCGCTGCACCACCCATCC
>CAZSDC010000114.1:0-10067 GCA_964605515.1 uncultured Chthoniobacter sp. | reverse complement strand
TTGCCGCTTCCGCGGCAAGGATGAGATTTTTGGCATTTCCGGATGTGCTGATTGCGACAAAGACATCTCCGGGGCGTCCAAGCGCCCAGAGGAGTTGTGCGAAATCCATATCCGGCCCTTGGTCGTTCAGGACAGCTGTCCGCAGGATCGGGAAGCTGGTGAGAGGAATAGCGGGGAGGCCACCTTGCAGCTTCTTGCCAAGGTCTGTCGAAAATCCGGCAAGATCGCTGTCGGAAAGGGGGCGGCACCGATAGAAACCTTTGAGGAGCTCTCCGGCCCAGTGCTCCGCATCGGCTGCGCTTCCTCCATTGCCTGCGAGATAGACCCGCCCCGAGTTGGCGAAGCAATCCGACAGCACCTCCGTCGCCCCCTGGATTTTTCCCAGGCATCCGTCCAGTTCCGGACGATGGGCCAAGTAGTGTTTCAGTTCGGTTTTCCAGTCAATTGCGTTCATCGCTTTCATAAAGTGCGGCGCACACTGCGCCATAGTTTCCGAGGTTCTTTCCTAGTTTGGCCGGAACGATTCGGTAAGCGGCCAGCGATCCGGGAAGCGCCTCCCGCTCAAGGTTCAGGTTTGAGGATGTCGACCAACTTCCATTCCGCAAGCGCATTCGCATTGCATCGTTCATTAAAACCGCTCGCCCTCCAAATGCCTCCCGCTGCAAGGTGGTGATTGGGACATCACCCCAGCCGGGAAGGTTTGGAGGAGACAGATTCCTGCCCGATGCTGCTTCCAAAGGCCATCCAAAGCCATCCCAAAACTTGTGAAGGTGCAACTTCTCACTCTGATTTTCCAACGCTAGCGCAAATCTTAGGCTTAAAATCCTCCGCTACGAGGATGTGCTTTTCGCCGACTCGGAGCGTGATCTCGCATCTTTCGCCGCCATGGTCGAACTCGTGTTTTCCTTCGGTCAGCGCCAAGACGTCCGCCTGGACAAGACGCCCTCCCGACCAATTGATAGCAACCTCGATGCCGCCGCGTGCGAGCAATCCCCGAACGCTCCCCTCCGGCCATGCGACTGGCAGCGCCGGTAGCAGCCTCAATACGCCGTCGTGGCTCTGGAGAAGCATTTCGCAAACCGCCGCCGTAAATCCAAAGTTGGCATCGATCTGGAAAGGTGGGCAGGCCGCAAACAAGTTCGGATAGACTCCTCCGACGTTGACGTCGCCGTCGCCGCCCAGGTCGGCTCCCTCATTTTTCCGCTCGGCCGGCTGGAGGAGTGCCAGAAGGCAGTTGCGGGCTTTTTCGGGCTTGCCGAGACGGGCGAAAAGTGCGGCCTTCCATGCCTGCGACCAACCGGTCCCCCCGGCTCCGCGCAACTCGAGTGAACGGAGGGCCGCCCTCTGGAGATCCGGCGATTCTGCATCAATTTGCGATCCCGGAAAAACCCCGAAAAGGTGGGAGACATGCCGGTGGTGGTCTTCCGGACGATCCCAGTCCGCAGCCCACTCCTGCAACTGACCATGCTTTCCGATCCGGAATGGGCGCAGCCTCTGAACCGCATCGCCCAAAATCTCCGAAAACCCAGCATCGCCGCAAATCCGAGCGGCTTGCGCGGTTGACGTAAATAATTCCCGCATAATGGCAAGATCCATCGAGGCGCCGGCGCTCACGCTGCCGGTCTTCCCGTCCGGAGTGACAAAATCGTTTTCTGGCGATGTCGACAACGGTGTCACCAGCCACCCCTCGTCGTCCTCGACCAACCACCCGAGATAAAACTCGCACGCACCCTTCATTAGCGGGTAGGCCCGTTTTCGCAGAAAGGCCTCATCGCCACGGAAAAGGTAGTGTTCCCAAAGATGGCAGCAGAGCCACCCGCTGCCCATCGGCCAAAACGCTGTGCGGGCGATGTTGTCCACCGGGTCTGTCTTACGCCAGGCGTCGGTGTTGTGGTGGAGCACCCAGCCGGGCAGACCGTAGCTTTTCTCCGCGGTGATTCGTCCGTTCGCTGCGCATTCCTCAATAAGTTGAAACAGCGGCTCGTTGCATTCCGACAGATTTCCCGGACCCGCCGGCCAATAGTTCATTTCCAGATTGATGTTGGTGGTATAGGCCGACGCCCATGGCGGTGTGATCTCCTCGTTCCAGATGCCCTGAAGGTTTGCGGGATGGCGACACGAAGGATGGCTCGATGAAATAAGCAGGTAACGGCCGTAATGGAACAGCGCCTCCGTCAGGCGCAACTCGGAGGCCGGATCACCTCTCCAATCGGCGACGTTTTCAGAGTTGGATTCTGGTGCTCCAAGGGAAAGTTGTACCCGTCCGAAAAGCTGTTCGTGACCTCGCACGTGGGCCGCGAGCATTTCTTTATAACTGCAATCCCGTATTCCCCCGAGCAGATCTTCGACCTCGCACCTTGGATCCCTCTCCGCCGGGGCATCGAAACGGTCATAGCTGCTGGCAGCGGCAAGGACTATGATCGCCTCCGTTGCCCCGACAATCTCCAGCTCCTGATCGCGGACGGCTACGCTCCCACCACCGGTCAGCCGCACTTCGAGTCCCGCGTGAAATTGCATCCCTTTGGGATATCCGTCGAGTTCGTAAGAGACCGTCCGGGCCCCCGCGCGCAGGTGGCCGGCCTCATCATAAGCCTCAGGGTATTTGCCTTGATCGCCATGAGCCTCGATCCACTCCCAAGTGCGCCTCAGACAAAACGCCGGCACATGGCCGGTGATCTGCAACCCGGTCCCCAAAACCGTTGTTCGGATTGGATGCGGCGAAGCGAGGCGGATCTGAAAATTCAAGCGCCCCGGTTCTCCGGTGCGAAGGCGCACGACAATCACCCCGTCCGCCGCGCTCGCAAAATACTCCCGCTCATGCCGGCACCCGGCCCTGTCGGTCAACCCGACACGCACTAGCGCGGAGTCCATTTCCAACGTCCTCCGATAATCAGAGAAACCGTCTGCTCCATGAAACTTGAGAAAGAGGTCGCCGAGTGGCTGGTAGCACTCCTGCCCGCGCCCGAGCAGGTGTGCGCTCACTTCCCCATCCGCCTCCTCGAAATTTCCCCAACGAAGCAGTTTCTGCAAATGTCCCAGCCGGTTCCGGACATCTGGCTGACCCTGCGGCAGCGGATATCCTGCATAAAGTGACTCCTCGTTTAGTGCGATGCGATCCTCTGGGTGCCCGCCAAACACCATCGCACCCAACCTCCCGTTCCCGAGGGGCCATGCCTCGGTCCAGAGCCGCGCTGGCAAGCCGGACGGCAAATGAAAGTGACGTCCTTGATCCCGTTTTCGTGGATCGACGCCGGACGGGGGCTTGGATGAGCAGCCGTGTTGAGTCATCATATTCAAGTTGCTACAGGAGACACTCCCGTTTCCGGAGGCTGGTAGTTGTTCGTTCCTCCAAGCCGGAGGAATTGCCGGTAGACACCGATCAGGGCACCCAGGCCGGGAATCGCAATCAAGCCGCCGATGAGAAAAGTCAGACGGTAATTGTGTCCGCTGGCGTCCAGAATGATTCCGATCGAAGGAGGCAGAAGCGCACCCACGACTGCCTGGAGCAGAAGGGCGGCCGAAGCAAACTGGGCGAACTTGAGTTTCGGGTAGAGGCGCTGGCCGACCGATGCCATCGAAGTAAAATAGAAGCCAGAGATGATGTTGTGTGCGAGGAACGCGATGCCGAAGCCTCGCGCATTCGTGCCCCAAACCGCCCCGCCAAGGGCCACGAGCACATAGAGCACCATGGCGCCGATCCCCAACCGGAGCGGGTGGAAACGGTCGGCCAGCGCACCCACAAAGTATGCCAACACCAGCGAGACGCAATAGGAGACAGCCACATACTGACCGTAAGTCTCCATGCTCATCCCAAGGCTTTTTGCATAGAAAACATTGAAGGCGTTGACCGGCTGGAACGAGAAGAAGCACAGGATCGTCCCCGCAAAGATCCACAGGTAAAACGGGGTCGTGTAGCACTCGCGAAAATAGGTTTTCAGCAGCGCCCACCGCGTGAACTGCTGGTTCTTTTCGACGGGATCGGGAGGAGGATATTCCCCCTCCTTGACGTTGAGGCACATGGCCGTGAACCCAATGCCATAGAAAACCCCGGTTCCCAGAAACACCCAGACGAACTGCGCTTCCGCGTGCTTTACGATGAGGGTGTTGAACAGGATCCCATCGATCAGACTGACCATCCGGAACATCCCGAAGAACCTTCCGATCACCTCCTGCGGGACCACGTCGTTGATGAGCCCGCCGACAACGGAGTTTGCCATGATCGAGAAAACTTCGAAGACGCACCAGAACGCGGCAAAGATGCCGAGCACGCAGGGGCCCGGCCCGGGGGAGCCCGCCCCGAGCCATTCGTGGAGGCGGGCACCGATCGCCGGCGCGAAGGCCAGCCCCGCCATCGAGACCACGACAAAGGGCACGGGAACCAGGAGAAATGGAATCCGCCGTCCCCAGCGCCCGCGGTGACGGTCGGAACGAACCGAGATGATCGGGCCCAGGATCATCCCGATGGCGGCGGGAACGGACCCGATGAGAAGCCCGGCAAAAAAGTTGCTCGCCTCGAACTTTTTCAAAACAAGCTGAGCTGTTACCGTGACGGAGCGCTCCTTGAGCTGCCAGGCGAAATCCCCGAAGAGCAGCCAGCAAAAAAGGATCACCAGCCCGGTTCCGGTGTAAACAAGAGTTCCTGCACGCCAGGTTTTCCGGCCGCGCATGCCGGCAGAATCACCCGGTAGAGACGGGCTTTCCGGAGGGACTCGCACGTTCATCAGGCGAGCTGCGCCAGCAGTTCCCGACTCACGTGGTGGGTCAGCGGACGATCCATGAGATATTGAGCCAGCTCGTCAGCCATCCATTGTCCCATCATTGCGATCTCCTTGTCCATGCTGCCGGAAATATGAGGGGTCATCACCACGTTGGGAAGCCGGAACAGCGGCGAGCCGGTATCGGGCGGTTCCGGGTCGGTCACATCGAGGACGGCGGTGAGATCGGGCCGCCGCTGCAGGATGTGGCAAAGTTCGTGCTCCACAATCACCGCACCCCTAGAGGTGTTGATCAGCGTCGCCCCGGTTTTCATCATGCCGAGTAGTCTTCCGTCAATCATGCCACGGGTTTCAGGCAAAACGGGCGCATGGACAGAAACGACATCGGAGAGTCGGAATACCTCCTCAAGTGAAACCATGTTTACGCCGAGAGCTCTGGCGCTCTCCTGTTGGACAAACGGGTCGAACGCAATCAAATTGCAGTCCAGGTGTGAGAGCCTCTCCGCCGTCTGGCGGCCTGTCGCCCCCAAAGAAACCAGCCCGATCGTGGACTGGTATGTTCCCGCCACCGGGATGGTCCTGCTCCAAGTGTGGCTTTCACGCACAGTCCGGGAATAGGCCCAGAATTGCTTGAGGCTCAGCACGACCGCAGCCGCGGCATACTCGGCCACAGGGATCGCGTTCGCCATCCTCGCGCTGAATATCAGAACCCCCTTTTCATACGCCTCGTCGGTCGCGAAACATTTGACGGACCCCGCCGCATAGAAGACCGCCCTGAGATTCGGTGCCGCCGCCAGAAAGTCAGGCGTCAAGACGGGCATCCCCCACGTAGACATGATCACCTCTGCCCGCCCGATCTCCGCAAGGTGCGACTCCCAACTATCGCCGGGAATGTCAGGGCCGAGGATCTTCGCGTTTGCAGATATACCGTTCCTTATTGCCGGCGGGTATGCCGCCGCCAACCGGGCGGGAATTCCCATAAAAACGGCAACTGGAGGAAGGTGAGAGTCCATCGAAAAAATGCCGGGTCCCGCGCTGGAATCCCAGTCAGGGAAAACCCCCAAGCCTCAAGGCTTCATCGGAAAACCTGCGTGTTACAGCTCGCAATTTAATGCGTTCAAGACTGGCAGAGCGGCTCGATAATCCATTGACAAATCAACAATATGAACAAAAATGCCGCCTTCCGGTCTTCCGGCCGCCCATGGCAACCGACACCTCGAGAATGCAGCCCGTCACCATGGCGCAGATCGCCAAGAAACTTCAGGTGGACCAGTCCACAGTGTCGCTCGCGCTGCGCAACAGCCCGAGGCTTTCGGCGGCCACCAGGGACCGCATCCAAAAGGCGGCTGCGGCGCTGGGCTATAGGCCGAACCCGTTTGTCTCGGCGCTTATGCGCATGAGGAGAGGCCGCGCAAAAAACCCGGGGATTCCTGTTGTCGCCTGGGTCTCGAACTGGGAGAAGGCGGATTCCTGGATGCAGGTGCCATCTTTCAAGGCGTTCTACCAGGGAGCGGAGGATCGACTCCGGGAAAACGGATTCCGTCTGGAGCATTTTTGGCTGGATCAGAAATCTGTCACCCCCGTCCGGCTCAGCTCGATTCTTTGGAACCGGGGAATCACGGGGCTCATCCTCGCCCCCGTGCCCAACGACCGGCCGGACGCGAAAATGGATTGGGAGAGGTTTTCCGCGGTGACGATCGGCAGGAGCATCCATTCTCCGGATCTGGACCGCGTGGACAGCGCGCACTACGATGCGATCACCGTGGCACTCCAGCGCTGCAGGGAGCTGGGCTACGGGCGGATCGGGCTCGCCATCGACGAGATGATGCTGGCCCGCTTCGAACAGCGCTTCCTCGCGAGCTACCTGGTGAATTGCCCGCGGCTCAAATCCGGAAAGCACCTGGAGGTTTTTTGCGGAACGGTCGAGACGAAGTCCGGGGTCAAATCCTTTCAAACCTGGTTCCGGCGTGAGCGCCCGCAAGTCGTCATCACGCTTTCGAAACAGACCGCCGAGATCCACAGGGCTGCGTTGAAGGACATGAAGATCAAGGTGCCGGAGGATGTCGGCCTTGTCATCCTGAGCTGCCACACCGCAGACGACCCCTACACCGGGATCTACCAGTTCCCGGAACTGATCGGCGCCCAGGCGGCGGACATGCTTGTCCGCAAAATGCTCCGCAATGAATGCGGCATCCCGAAGCATTCGCTGACATTCACGATCACCGGAATCTGGAACCCGGGAACCACCACCAGGGCGTTCTGCTAAGGCAAACAGGGGGCACTGGCGTCCCACCTGTGAAAGCCGCGCGCCTGCGCTAGCAGAGACTCAGCGCCCAAACGGGCGGGACGCCCGTTCCCCCTGATCAACTGCTGAGTCCGATGATTTCCGAGAGGTGGTAGGGGCCACCGCGCATGCTCACGCCGCCGGATTCCTGCGTCCGATCTTGTGGCCGATGGCCCCATAGAAGGCGACGTAGGCGTAAGCGACGAGCGGGACGATGAAGGAAATCTGCAGGTTGTGGGTCAAGTCCGCGACCAGCCCCTGCAGCGGGGGCAGCAGCGCACCACCCAGGATCGCCATCACGAGCAGCGAAGAAGCCTGGCTCTTGAACTGGCCGACGCCCTCGATCGCGAGCGAGAACGTATTCGACCACCCGATCGAGGTGAACAGCCCGACGGCCACCACGCACCACATCGCCACCTTGCCGCCGGCCAGGATCGCCGTGAGCAGGAGCACCACCACCGTAGTCATGAAAATCATCAGCGTGCGTCCGGCTTGAGATTTTCCAAAAAGGAACAGCAGCCAGCAGAGCCCGATGAACGGCAGATACGTCCGGAAGACCGGCCAGTTCTGCACGAAACGCTCCTGCCACAGCGCGAAGATCTGCGCGTTCGAACTCTCGCGCATCGCGTCGAGAGGCGCGCTTTGAGCGAACCACAGGAAAAGAAAGGCCGCCAGCGGGATGACGACCAGCAGAGCCTGCTTGCCCGCCTTTCTCATCTCGCTTAGCTCGACCGCGCCCATGAACCTCCCGATCAGAAGGCCGCCCCAGTAGAGAGAGACAAATTTGCTAGCGTCCATCTCTTTCAGCCCGGCGACTTCGGGCCGGCCGAGAAAGTTGATGATCGCGCTGCCGACCGCGACCTCGCCGCCGACATACATGAAGATGCCGATGATCCCGAGTACGACGTGCGGATACCTCAGCGCCCCCGCCCCCGGCTCGATCTTCCCTTCCCCGATGTGCGGCAGCCTGATGAAAAAAAACACCGCCGCGAGCAGCACGAACACGACGCAGAACGCCATGTAGGGCACCTTCACCGAGTCCACGCCGTGGGCACCGGTCTTGGCGAAGTATTGGAAGATCAGCCATCCGCCGATGAGCGGCCCGATCGTGGTGCCGATCGAGTTGAACCCCTGCGCGAGGTTCAGCCGGCTCGATGCCGTTCGTTCCGGCCCCAGGATCGTGACGTAGGGGTTCGCCGCGATCTGCAGCATCGCAAATCCCAGCCCGACGATGAAAAGCGCCACCAAAAACATCGGATACGAGACCGCGACCGCCGCCGGCCAAAACAGCGCGCTTCCAGCCGCCGAGATCAGCAAACCGACCACCACGCCGTTCTTATACCCGATCTTCGCGATGGGGTCGCCTTTCGTGACGGAAATCGCAAAGTAGAGCAGCGACCCGATGAAATACGCTCCGAAAAACGCGAACTGCACGAGCATCGCCTCGAAGTAGCTCAGCGTGAACGCCTCCTTGAATCTCGGGATCAGGATGTCGTTGAAAACGGTCATGAACCCCCACAGGAAAAACAGCGAGGTCATGATCGCGAACGGGCCGCGATACGTGCGACCGTCGCTCGTGGCGGCCGTGGCTCGGGAGTGGTCGGAGGGGGAGGGGATGGCTGCCATAAGCGGTGTTGAAGTCCGGGAGATGCTGCACGAGCCATCCGATACAAGCAATGCGCGATCCATTCATATTGTTGAGCAACCGCCTCGCAGGATGTCGGATTTCCGAACTTTTCCCATCATCCAATAATTGGACGAGTTTTCGTGATCAACGATATGAACGAAGTTGCGAAAGCGACCTGCCGGCACGCGCGGAAGAAGTATAACCTATTGTTGTCGAGGCATGAAGGCGGCGTGTTGGTCGCAGATATTGTCGTGACACCGGAACGTGACAAGTTGCGAGGGATTGAAATCAGGGTGCTTTTGTAAGCCTATGCCCGAATAGTTAGGAATTCCATGAGTTCAAGAAAGGCGACTCCAATTTCCTCAGCGGCGGGATGCCCGGAAAGGCAACGAACGAGTTGTTGCCGGGAGAATCAACCAATACCTTCTCCATCATTATTTTCATGAATATCGAAACCTCTCTTGTCCTCGGATCCTTTTGTGCCCTGGTTTCAATGCTGGAAGCTGCGCCGGTGTTCGGGCCTTTTGACGCTGAGGCGCGCGGCGCTGGTCCCGGACATATCGAATGGTTTCACGGGCAGCCGCCCACCGAGCCAAGCGACTCCTGGACAATTGCGGCATGGGTGAAGCCCAAGCCCGACTACTCGATCTCCACTCCCACCCTGGTGGCGGGTTTTGGCGATGGGGTTGATTTCTTCGGCGCACAGCGTTTTATCGCGGCTGATGCCGGCGGCTGGTTTTTCTGGTATGGCAACTGCCAGCCGCGACTCAAGGATCTGAAGACCGGCGAGATTCCCGTGTTGCCCGAGTTGCCGGATCGGGTTCTGTTCAACGCGGAGGCCAAGGCGAATGTCTGGAAGCATCTTGCCGCGAGCTTTGACGGAAAAACGCTTCGCCTCTTCGTCGATGGCAAGCCCGCCGCAAGTGAAGACATCCATCTCACTCGCGCCGCGATGCAGCCGCTGGTGGCCCCGCCTCCTGCATGGCAATATGGCGGATCCTTCGCGGGCAAGGTCGCCCGTTTCACGATCTGGAAGGAAGCCCTGCCGGAAAGCGAGATCGCGAAGCTGGCACAGGATTCCGCAGGCCTGGATGCCATCGCGTTTGCGTCCGCCCCGGCTGGCGACACTCCCTTCTACCGGATCAATGCCCGAGATTTCTGCACCGGGCGCGACCGCAATTTGCCCGCCCAAGATCCGGCCACTTACCCCAAGCCCGTGCCGCCGGTGAAAACCGAGCGCATCCCGAAACTCTCTCCGCGCCCGGAATCCTCGCCCGATAGTGCCGGCAACCTCGCGCTCAACCGTGGTTGGGAAATGGCCGACGCGTGGACGGTTCAGGCTACTCCGGAGCAAATCTCCAAGCCCGGCTTCAATACCGCTTCTTGGTATGACGCCACCGTCCCCGGCACCGCCCTGACCACACTCGTCCAACAAGGCGCA
>CAZSDC010000113.1:0-10088 GCA_964605515.1 uncultured Chthoniobacter sp. | reverse complement strand
CTTCGGAATGGTGCTGGCGCTTTACCGCCAGAACAAGTTCCCGGGCATCGGGCAGATGTTCAGCTACACGCTCCGCGACGAGTCCAACCACATCGAGCTGCTGCGCCAGCTCTTTCAGGATCTGGTTGATGAAAACCCCGATGTCTGGACCGAGGAGTTTCGCGAGGACCTCCGCAATACCATGCGCGAGGCGGTGAGGCTCGAGAAGCAGTTCATCCTGGACTGCCTCCCGGTTTCCGCGGTCGGCCTGACGGTCGGAGAATTTACGAATTACATCGATTACATCGGAGACCGTCGTCTCGAGGGAGTCGGTCTCGAGCCGCTGAATCCGCCGATTACAAATCCCCTCCCCTGGCTCTCCGAGATGATGGAAATCAAAAAGGAAACCAACTTCTTCGAAGGGCGGGTCACCGAATACCGCCGGGCAGTCGATCTCTCCGGCGTCTCCGACGACGATCTTTAGGAACGAGTATTAAGCTCCCCGTTCGAAAACCAAATTACAATTGCCACAATCTCCACCGCGAGCCGCCGCCACTTAAACCGAAATTCTTAAACCTTAAGCCTCCCGTATGATCCGCCATATTTCTCTCGACGAAGACATCGCCCTCAAACGCCTCGTCACCACCCCCCGCGAACAAAAGCCCGGCTTTGCCTGGAGGGATTCTCTGGCTCAGGATGCCGTCCCGCACCCGGAGATTCTTGTTTACAGGAGCTCGGGCGAGGAACACGCATTCAATCTTGCGGATGTCGCGGACGAGATCGGCGCGGCGCTGACCGACCTTTTGCTTTCGCGCCAGGAGAAGGATATCTTCAATGAGGAGAACCGCGGGTTTGTGGCCAATGTCGCCCATTCGGTTGCGACGCGGCTTCTCGAACAGGTTCGCGAAGGAAGCGGATTGAAGCTCTCCGAGAATGACCTCTCGCTTTTGATCGAGAAGGCCCTGATCGAAAACGACGCCCATGACGTAGCGAAGAGCCTCGTCTTCAAACGCTCGGTCCGCTCAATGGATTCCACCGCTTCGGGAGAATCCCTCTCGACACCGATCAACGTGCGCCTGATCCGGCGCAACGGCACCGTGGTCCCTTGGATCGAGGCAAAAATCGAGACGGCCTGCCGGAAGGCGTTTCTCTCGTCCAAGGAGAATGCGGAAGCAGCGGCGGAAATTTCCCGAGCGGTCACCGACAGGGTTCGTTTCCGCGACCAGGCATTCGTCCATATCGAGGATGTGCAGGACATGGTCCAGGAGGAATTGATGCGCCAAGGGTATTACAAGGTGGCCGAGAGCTACATCCTTTATCGGGCCCAGAGGACCCGTCTCCGCGAGGAAACCGGTTCAGGGCCGGACGAGTCCGCGCCGCAGCAGGAGTCGCTCATCGTGGTCCGCCAGCGGGACGGACAGAACGTTTTCTGGGATGGGTCCGAACTCAAGCGGCGCATCCAGTTTGCGATGATCGGGCTCGACCTCAACCTTGATGCCCACCAGATCGAACGCGAACTACGCCGTTCGATCGGCACTGAGGTCAGCGAGGACATTCTGAAAAACACGGTTATCCTGAATGCCCGCACGCTGATCGAGCGGGATGCGGATTTTGCGAAGTTTGCCGCGCGGATCATGCTCTCCTACATCTACGAGGAAGTCTTGGACTGGAAGATCGTCCGCGATGGCATCGAAGGCCTCCGCGCCGCGCACAGGAAGGCGTTCAAAAGTTATCTGCGCCACGGGGTCTCCATCGAACGCCTGTCGCCGAAACTCCTGTCCTTCAACTTCGACACTTTGGCCGATGCGATCGACCCGACCGCGGACATGGACTTCGACTTCCTCGGCATCCAGACCCTCTACGACCGGTATCTCATCGTGGACAAAACCCGCAAGCAGGCCCGGCGGATCGAGACACCACAATTTTTCTGGATGCGGGTTGCAATGGGGCTGTTCATTGACGAGCCCGCTGAGCGCGAGGCGTGGGTGATCCGCCTCTACAACTTGTATAAGAGCCGCCGGTTCTGCTCGAGCACGCCAACGCTCTTCAATGCTGGAACCCTCCACAGCCAGCTTTCGAGCTGCTATCTTTACAAAGTGGACGACTCGATCGAGTCGATCATGCAGCGCGGCATCGCCGACAACGCCTACCTTTCCAAATGGGCCGGGGGCCTGGGCGGCTCGTGGACCGCGGTGCGCGGCACTGGCAGCTACATCAAGGGCACAAATGGCGAGAGTCAGGGCGTGATCCCATTCCTGAAGCTTCACAACGACCAGCTCGTGGCGGTGAATCAGGGCGGAAAGCGACGGGGCTCCGGCTGCGCATATCTGGAATCCTGGCACAACGACGTGGAGGATTTCCTCCAGCTCCGACGTAATACCGGCGACGACCGCCGCAGGGCTCACGACCTGAATACCGCGAACTGGGTTCCTGATCTATTCATGAAGCGCATGGAGGCGCGTGAGAACTGGACGCTTTTCCGCTCAAACGAGGCTCCTGACTTGCACGATGCCTACGGTCGGAAGTTTGAAGAGCGCTACCTTCACTACGAGGCGCTCGCCCGGGAGGGCAAGATCACCGGACGCGAGGTCCCGGCCATCGACATGTGGAAGCAGATGCTCAAGATGCTTCTGGAAACCGGACACCCCTGGATCACTTTCAAAGATCCCTGCAACCTGCGCAGCCCGCAGGACCACGCCGGCGTGATCCACTCATCGAACCTCTGCACGGAGATCACCCTGAACACCAGCGAGGACGAGACCGCAGTCTGCAACCTCGGCTCGATCGTCCTCGACACCCACATGAAAGAGGACGGATCGCTCGACCATGACATGCTCCGCGAAACGATCCACGTCGCGGTTCGGGCGCTCGACAACGTCATCGACATCAACTTCTACCCGACCGAGTCCGCCAAGCGTTCCAACATGCGCCACCGTCCGATCGGGCTCGGAGTCATGGGCGTGCAAAATGCGCTCTTCAAGCGCAGCCTCGATTTCGCGAGCGATGCAGCCGTCGAGTTCAACGACGAGTTCATGGAGGCGATCGCCTACTACGCCTACTCGTCCTCAAGTGATCTGGCCGCCGAGCGCGGTGCTTACAGCTCCTACGTCGGATCGAAATGGGACCGTGGGCTCCTGCCGCAGGACACCATCGACATCCTCGAACGAGAACGCGGGATCGAAATCGACGTGCCGCGCGGAGGCTCGATGGATTGGACGCCGGTGCGCGAGAAGATCAAAACGCAGGGTATGAGGAACTCGAATGTGCTCGCCATCGCGCCGACCGCAACGATCTCGAACATCATGGGGACCACCCCCTGCATCGAGCCGAATTACAAAAATCTCTACGCCAAGGAAAACCTCGGCGGAAAGTTCACGATCCTCTGCACGGAGCTCGTCCGGGATCTCAAAAAGATCGGCAAATGGGACGGCGACATGCTCGAACAGCTGAAGTATTTCGAGGGCGAGCTCAAGGACATTGAGGGGATACCAGAACACCTGCGCCGCAAGTATCTGACCGTTTTCGGAATTCCCTACCAGTTCGTGATCGACGCAGCAGCCCGGCGCCAGAAATGGATCGACCAGTCGCAGTCGGTGAACCTGTTTATCTCCGAGCCGGATCTCAAGATCCTAAGCCATATGTATCGACGGGCCTGGCACACCGGGCTCAAAACCACCTACTACCTCCGCACCCTGGGCGCTTCAAGCATCGAGGGCCCGACAACGAATGTGAAAAAAGAACTGCGGGGGGTCGTGCTTGCCGCGAAGAAAGAGTTCGATGCCGAGGAAAAGCTGGCCTGCTCGCTCGAAGCAATGCGCAATGGCGGGGAGTGCGAAGCCTGCCAGTAGCCCCGAATTCCGTCCTGAACAGGCATCCTGCTTGATTTGTGGTGGCACTCTGTGGCACAATTTACGGATTGATGTCCAAACCTCACGAAACCCTCCGAAATACCGCGATCGTTTTTTCCTTGAGACGGACATCGGTCTTCGCTGGCCTGCCCGATGATGACTTGGCCATGGTCGCGGAGTTTTCTCTTCTGAAGACCTTTCGGAAGGGTGAGTATCTGTTCCGGCAGCGCGAGGCGGCCCACGGGTTTTACATCGTGCGACGGGGCATTATCAATATGCACCGGGTAGCCCCCGACGGGCGCGAGCAGGTAATCCACCTTTTCCGTCCGGGGGAATCATTCGCCGAGAATTCGCTCGTCTCCGACGGCGGCTATCTGACCGATGCGCGGTCTGTCGCGGAGAGCGAGGTGATCCTCGTTCCTAAGTGGGAGTTCCTCCAGATCCTCCGTCAGCGGGCGGATATCGCGCTGCGCATCCTCGCTTCCATGAGCCAACACATGCGGGGGCTGATCTCATCTCTCGAGAGCGTCACCCTCAAAGATTCGGAGACCCGCCTCATGAACTGGATCCTCCGTCGCTGCCCCCATCCGCTTTCGCACAAGCCGACGGAGGTCGCCATTGGGATGACCAAAACCATGCTCAGCGGCGAACTGGGAACCCGGCAGGAAACCCTCTCCCGGACGCTCGCAAAGCTCCGCGAATCCGGCCTCATCTCCGTGCGCGGCAGGACTCTCAAAGTCCCTGATCCTCTCAAACTCCGGAATGCGTTCCGAGAGCATCTTGAGGGGGCGAAGCACTAGATCTGCAGCCTTGCACGGACATCGCAAAAGTGAGGGCCTGGCGCTTCGTTCAGGATGACGACCTCCGAACCCGTCGCTTTTCGGCAGAAACGGCAACACCGCATATTTTAAGATAAATCGCCTTCGTTTTCCTGCTGTCCTCCGCATAAATCCGATTGCCCGGGCCGCGCGCAACAGCGAGAATCGAACCGTATGAAATCCGATCTCCTCTCCTCCTCCCGCGCAGGAACTTTGGTTTGTGACGGGGCAATGGGAACCCAATTGTTCAGCCGCGGACTCACGCCGGGAGAATGCGGCATGCGATGGAACGAAGAGCGTCCGGCCGATGTCGAAGCCGTTCATTCCGCCTATGTGCAGGCCGGTTGCCGCCTGATCACCACTAATTCTTTCGGAGGCACGCGCTCGATGCTCGAACGCCATGGATTCGGCGACCGGGTGCTGGACTGGAACCGCCGGGCGGCGGCTCTTGCACGGTCGGCCGCCGGTGCAAATGGCTGGGTCCTCGGGGACGTCGGACCATTCGGAGATTTTCTCGAGCCTCTGGGGGATACTACGGAAGAGCAGCTGCTCGAAATTTTCCGCGAGCAAATCGGCGCGCTCGTTGAAGGCGGTGCCGATGCCATTTTGGTCGAGACGATGAGCGATCCAGCAGAGGCGGCTCTCGGCGTTCGGGCAGCCAAATCGGTCTCCGCACTTCCCGTGATCGTCACGTTCGCGTTTCAGAAATCCGCAGGCGAGTTTCGCACGATGATGGGCACCCCAACCCACGAAGCCATCGCGGCGGTCCTCAAGGCGGGGGCGGACATCGTCGGTGCCAACTGCGGAACCGATTTGAGCCTGGACGATTACGCGGCTCTGGCAAAGGAACTCAAAGCGGCGGCGGGCACAGCCCCGGCAATCCTTCAGCCGAATGCCGGCGCTCCAAAGAACACACCCGATGGCATTCGCTACGACGCCACACCAGAGGAGATGGCCGCAGCAGCGCTGGGCCTGCGCGAAGCGGGGATTTCGATTATCGGAGGATGCTGCGGCACGAGTCCTGCCCACCTCGCCGCCATGGCCCGAACCATTGAGGCAAATAAATAGGTCGGCCAATGGGGTTGGCGCTTGATCTAGGAGGCGCCCTCCCGATCAATCACTGCGCCGCTTCCGTGGAAACAGCCTGCGCTCGCGCAGAAGGTGCAGCAGCCCGAAATAAAACCCTGCGAGCACCGTCTGCCCCCCGATAATCAGGCCGATCTCAAGGAAGGCCTCGAGCTGCGAGGAAAACAGATCGGATTCGGCTGATGGAAACCGGGCTCGCATCACCATGGCGATTGTAGCACAGACGAAAGCGAGCAAAAATCCGAGGAAAACAAACCTCTCAAACGCACTACGGTTTTGCAGAAAATAGAACTTTGTGCCCGGCGGATGCAGGCCGCTCTCGATGGCGACGAATTTTGCGAAGACGGCGAGCAGGATCGCCTGGTATCCGATCGCCGCGGCCGCGGTCGAAAATATGTGGGCGATTCCTTCCCATCCTGGCGGGACCAAGCCCAGTATGGCAGCGAGGAGCGAGGCAAGCCCGAGCGTGGCGAGGATGATGCCCGGGATTCCGAATGTCCACCGGGGGCTCATCAGCAGGTAGAGCCGGAGACTCCTCCATCCATCCCGGTAGGTGCTCAGGTGCGGCTTGCGTCCCCGTCCGTCCGGCGAGAGTGTGGTCGGCACCTCTGTGATCTTCAACTGGTAAAGCTCGGATTTAATGATCATCTCGAGGGCGAACTCCATCCCTGTGCTCTGGACGCCCAGCCGCATGATCGCGTCTTTTCGAAATCCGCGCAGGCCGCAATAAAAGTCATGGCAGACCACATTGCCATAAATCCTCCTCCCCAAGGCGCTGAGCATGGGGTTGCCCACATACCGATGCATGAATGGCATCGCGCCTTTTGATATCCCCCCCAGAAAGCGGTTGCCCATGACCAGGTCATACCCCTCACGGAGCTTGTCCACAAATGGCTGGAGCCCGAGAAAGTCGTAGCTGTCATCGCTGTCACCCATGATTACAAACCTCCCCTTGGCCTCGAAAATGCCCTCGGAAAGCGCAGCCCCGTATCCCTTGTGCGGCACATTCACCACGCGGGCACCGAGTTCTTCTGCGATCCGGAGCGAGCCGTCCGTGCTCCCGTTGTCAGCAACGATGACCTCGCCCTCGACCCCGCTTTCCCGAAGAAATCTCTGCGCCTTTTTGATACATTCAGGAAGCGTTTTCGCCTCATTCAGGCAAGGCATGACAATGCTTAATTCCATGGGGTCAATGCAGCGAACCAGATACTGCGGAAGGATTCAATCCCCGATGGAACCAACGATTAGGGCGCAATCACGTAGATCACCACGTTTGCAGAAGGCAGAAACTCCACCTTTGCGCCCCGCAGCCGGGAAAGGATGTTCATATTTTCGCCGATCCTTTCCTCCGGGTGGACAAAGCGGTAGAAAAACACCAGCCAGAAGTCCCTGACCCGCCCGGCGGAAACATGACGGAAAATCGGCCAGCGCTTCATCGCAGCGAGCGATTTTTCGCGGGTTTCCAGCATCTGCAGCCGCATTTTTTCGACAACCGGATCCAGATACCCGGGGAGCGGCGGAGGAGGAGGAGCGGAGATCCCCTGCTTGGCGAGCTCTTCTGTGGCGATCTTTGTCCAGACTATCGCGGAGAGTTTCTCCGCCTGATCCGGTGCCAGGCGGATATTTTCGGCCAGTGCTGCACGACGGACATCCGAGTCGCTGGGTAACATCCACTCCAACTGCGACTCGATAAAGACGATCGGCTTATTGTAAGATGCAAAAAATGATTTCCTGACCGGGGCCACGCTCTGGACAGGGAGACCGGTGTAGTAGGTATAGGTCAGATGGTTATTGGGGGATGCGTAAACATGCGTCCCGTCCTCAAGGCGGATTTTTTGAAGGGCCTCAATCACCGAGGCGATCTGCGAGCGGTTCCGCTCCACCAATGGGCCTTCGAGGAATGCGAGCCTTCCCCGGACAGCGAGAAAGCCTGCTGCTGCTATGATGCTGAAAATCGCCGCCGATCGCGGAGGAACCGATCGCAGGAGATCGGAGGTGAGCATGGCCACCACAAGAACGTAGGGTATCCAAAGGACGAGCGAGAGGCGCTCGTAGAAGAAGCTCGCCGCCGGCACAACCAAATGGAATGCGGCGTAGCCGATGACGAGCCACGCGAAGAGCGCCAGGTAGATTTTTCCATGCTCCCGGACAACGTCGTGAAAGCGGGCGGGAAACCAACCGGGCTTCCACCTGCTGATCGCCAGAATCAGAACCAGTCCGGCGAGCAGGGCGAACTGGTCTGGACGCTCGATCGCGTAAACCAACCAGTCCGATAGCGAATCAAAGAGCCGGCTGGCTTTGGGAACACCAGATGCGGTGAAGAGAAAACCCGAAAACCAGATCCAGGGGAGAATGAGGCACGCGCAGAGGGTGCCTGCCCCGAGAGATTTCAAGAACCAGCGCTCGTGCCGGATCACCGCGGGAAGCGCCACAAAAGCCGCGCCAGCAAAAATCATAGCGGATAATTGATGGGTGTGAAAGAGCAGCGCCTCCGCAAAGCCCAGCAGCAGATAGTCGCCCCACCCTCCGCGCCGGATCATGCGCACCAGGCAGAGCGCCGCGAAAGTCGTCATCAACAGGGCCATCGAATAATATCTGGCCTGGTATCCAAAATCGACGGTCTTCGCATTAAATGCCATGAGCGTCAGGGCGGAAAAACCGGCGGCAGCCCCGCCGAGATCATTCGCAAGAATAAAGATGGCCAGCATGCAGAGGGCGGAAAATATGATCGCCGGGACCCTCGGCGCGACCGTCCTCAATCCGATCTCCCCCGCTCCATGCTGGATTGCGGGGGGGCTCAACGGATGGTCAGCGCGCAGACCGAAAACCGCCTGGGAAGCCGCTATGGCGTAGATCGGCAGCCAGGCGTGATAGACGGCCAGCCCCTGCGGGGAGTAGCTGCTGTCACGAAACTCGTATTCCGGATGACCGTCCCATGGCTCCGTAAGCGTGTTCTCGTAGATGGGAATGCCGAGGTATTCATTGAGCGGAAACCCTCGATCAATGACGGTGAGCGCATTGATGCTCGATTCCGCCTCATCGCACCACAAACTGGTCCGGTTCATCCAATCGACCCGCAGCAAAACGCCTGCCAGGATAATCGCTCCCGCAAGAACTACCGTCTGCAACTTGGTCACAGTCTGCTGATGCCAGCAATGGCCCTCCCGGTCAAATCATCTCGGGTGAACCGTGGAGCGACTCCGCCAGGAAATTCATGACCAAGCGGCCACCAGGGGGGCCAATCCTTCGATATTCCCGACGACGAGGAGATAGACGCTGGGGTTGCTTGAGTTGCTTCCAAACCGGGAGCAAGCCTGACGCCGCAGTGCGAGGGCTCTACCAGAGGAACAAGGCGCAGAACACGAGGGCTACGCCATAAGCCGATCCGGCCAGCGCTCCGAATCTGAGGCGGCTGCGATCGGCGGTCAGCCATTGAACCACATCGCGCAGCAGGTAGGGCATTCCGACAAAGAACAGGCCGGCAATCACCCAGACGTAAGCAAGGACGACGAGAAGGAGTCGGGAGGGTTCCTGACGCAGGACGGCGGATTCCAGCAACGGCTCCGCAATGAGAAGCAGAATCATGCCGAGCGCGCGCACGGCCAGAAATTCCGGCACATAAATCCAAGACAAGAACGCGCCCGCCACAATCGCCGCCAGCATGATGTTCCTGAGCTGTGAAAACTCGCCGAGGTCGATTGTTTGAACCAGCAGAAAGCTCCAGACGCCAGCGAGGGCGATGAGCACGGTTGCGGCCACCCGCGAGCGAGGGAAGGTTCTTGCCCATGCCACCGTCTGCTCCGGGCTGATCAAGGCGAACACATGGCTGATAAGCAGGAGCATTCCCGCCGCCAGGCCGGTGGTTTGAAGGGAGAGCTGATAAATCATGTCGTTGTTGCCTTCCTGCGCTTTTCCCACGGCCGTTGCTCGAGGGCGCTGACGGCGGCGGCCACCTGAGCCTCCTTTTTGCTGAGCCCCTCACCTCGCCCGAGCTCCTGCGCGTTCCACATGACGCGGCAGACAAACCGTTTCGAATGTTCGGGCCCGGTCTGGGAGAGAAGCTCGTAGGCCGGGGCATTGGGAGCGATGGACTGGAGTTTTTCCTGCAGGATACCTTTCGGGTTGATTTCCTCCGGCTGGCTGGCGAGATCGGCGAAGACCTCCTCCATCTGGCGAAGCAGGAAAATTCTCGACGCCTCAAACCCGCCGTCGAGATAAATCGCGCCGACGACCGCCTCGAAGGCATCCGCAATATTCGACGCCCGCTCACGTCCACCGCTGGACTCTTCGCCGCGCCCCATCATTAGAAAGCTGCCGAGCCCGAGCGCGATCGCCCGCTCGCGGAGCGCCATGCGCG
>CAZSDC010000112.1:0-10132 GCA_964605515.1 uncultured Chthoniobacter sp. | reverse complement strand
CGTGATGAGCCCGTATCTTCCACAGCTCGACATCCCGGTTTCGTTCGATGATGGGCTCGTGATCGGCCGCGCCAAACTCAGCGGCACACCGGTCTATCTCGCCGCCCAGGTCGGACAATTTGTCGGCGGGTCGGTCGGCGAGGTCCACGGGGCCAAGCTTACCGGCATCCTCAAGGCCGCCGCTCGCGACCGCATCCCCTGCGTCTTTATCGTTGAAAGCGGTGGCGTCCGCCTGCACGAGGGCTCGTCGGGAGAAATTGCGATCTCCGAAGCAATGCGCGCCGTCTTCGAATGCCGCGCCAAGCGCGTGCCGACGATCGCGGTCATCGGCTCTGATATCGGGGCCTACGGCGGCATGGGCATTCTCACCACCTGCTGCGATTTCCGCATTATGACCGAACACGGACGCCTCGGAATCTCCGGCCCGATCGTCATCGAAAAATGGATGGGCAAGCAGGCCTACGATTCCTCGAACCGGGCGCTCGTCTGGAAGACCAGCGGCGGAAAAACGAAATTTCTTCTCGGCGATGCCGACGTGCTCGCCGGCGACGATGCGGCCTCGGTCGCGGCCGCGATCAAAAAGCTGCTCGCAAAATCCAGCCCCCTCACCCTCAAGAGCCTGAAGGCCCGCCAGCAGGAACTCGACAAGCGATTGAAGACCTTCGGGAAAACCAGCGACCCGGATGCGATCTGGAAGGCGCTCGGCATCAGGAACGTCGCCGAAGCCTCGCTCGCCTCCGCCACGGAATTCGCCGCCCTCGTAAAAAAGAAATGAAAACCCTCCTGGAGAAGTTTTTTGGGGCATCGGCGAAGCGGATTGCCGTCAAAGACAAGCTGATGACCGGCTACGCCGAGGTCGGCGCCCGGGAGGTCTGCGTGTTCGGCACCTGCGACGGCACCTACATTAACAACGCGGCCGCGCTCCGGCTGGCGGCGCACGTGCTCGATTGCATCGAAAACCACCCCAAGGCACCGATCGTTATGCTTGTGGACAGCGCCGGACAGGAGCCGAACAGGACCGCCGAAATGCTCGGCCTGGCCAGCTATTTCGGGCACCTCCTGAGCTGCCTCCAGCTCGCGCGGCAAAACGGGCACAAGCTCATCACCATTGCCACCGGCAAGGCGATCGGCGGCGCGTTCATCTGCTACGGCATGTTCGGCGACCGCATCGACGCGCTCGAATCCGCAAGCGTCGGCCTCATGCCGATCGAGGCGATGTCGGCGGTCACCAAGATCCCGGCCGCCACGCTCGAGAAACTTTCCAAGACGATGCCTTCGCTCGAATTCGGAGCCAAGCCGTTCGCCCTGCTCGGCGGCGTCGAAGAGGTCTGGCCAGAGAAGGACGACTATGCCACGAGACTCGGCACCGCCATCGCCTCCGCCAACACGGACGACAACCGCGCGGCCCTCGGCAAAAAGCGCGGCGGCCGCAAGCTCGCCCTCGACGTCCGGAACCGCGTCCTCGCCGAAACGGCCAAGTGACATTCCTCCCTGGTAGGCCATCACCGGAATCCGGGATAGGCATATTCGGAATCACTTGCGCTTCGCGTGGGTTCGCGCGAGAATATGACCTCATGAGCACGGGACGTGGAACCGCTGGAAACGTGATAGCAGCCCTTTGCAGCTTCTTTTTTCCCGGTTTGGGACAGCTGATCCAGGGACGAATTCTTGCCGCCATTTTGTTTTTTCTCGCGGCCGGGGCACTCTGGTTTGTGTTTCTGGGGTGGGTCATTCATGTCTGGGCGTGCGTAAATGCGGCGCTCTGGAAGCCGCGCTGAGGGGATGAATTTTCGGTTTTTCATCGGTGGATGGTCCTTGGGGCCGCTCTGCGCGCTGGCATGTCTTTGCGGGACAACTCTCCATGCCCAAGAGGCGGATCTTTTGTTGCCTGAAGAGTTCTCCTCGCCCGAACCACTCAAGCTGAGGCCCGACCATGAAAAACGGGCCGAGGGGCTCTCAAGATATTTGCAGGCACTCTTCGAGGAAGAAACCGATGGGCCTGACCGGGCGCTGGATGCAAAGAGGAAAGTTCTCACACTGGACCCGGGATTCACCGACCTCGCGATGGAAGTTGCCCGCCAGTATCTCCGGAGAGGGGACACCTCGGAGGCCATTGCCGTGCTGAAAGATGCCGCCAAGGTCCCGCTAAAAAATGGCGACCCCCTCGTGGCGCTCGCGGGAATTTACCTCCGCCAACTCCAGAAACCCGAACTCGCTGAAAAATATGCCATCCAGGCTCTCACGGCCGCTCCAGATGATTCGGCTCCCTATCAAATCCTTTTTGAAATGTATAAGTCGGCCTCGCAGAGCCAGAAAATCGAGAGCCTGTTCGGCCGCGCGGCCAAGAGGAACTCCTCCAGCGCCGATTTCTGGCTTGATCTCGCAGACCTTCGCCTCAGGGAGATGGACCAGTCCGGCAAAGACTTCTCGAAGGTGATTGAACTGCTCGATCGCGCGCAGAGGTGTGCCGGAGATCGCGCAGAGACTCTGGTGCGAGTGGGGAATGCCTTCCTGCTTTGCAACGAGTCCGCCAGGGCCATTCCGCTTTACCAACTTGCCCTCATGTTACGCCCGAAGATGGAGGGATTGCGAGACCGGCTGGCTCTGCTCCTTGTCCAGTCGGGGGACACCGCGGCAGCCATCGAGTTGCTGGAGGAGATCGTAAAGGAGAATCCGCTGGATTTTTCCGCCTATGACCAGTTGTCGGAGTTGTATCTCAAGGCCAACGAGCGGTCAAAAGCGCTTGCCAGCCTCAAGCAGGCCGTCCTGCTGGCTCCGCCCGATCCAAGGCGATACAACAACCTCATCCAACTCAGCCTGCAATCCGGAGAGGACGAGCCTGCAATCGCCTTCGCGGAGGAGGCTGAAAAGGTCTTCCCCAAGCTGCTCGAATTCACATTCTTCAAAGCCGTGGCGCTGAGCGCGGCACGGAGGCACGAAGAAGCGCTCAAGGCGTTCGAGCGAATCCTTGTTGAAGCCGGTAACTCTCGCCCCGATATTCTGAACGGCGATTTTTATTTCACCTACGGGGTTTCCGCCGAGCAGGCTGGCCGGTATGCGAAGGCAGCGGAGGCGCTGAAGAAATCCATGGAAATGGATCCAGCAAATGCGGCGCGCGCGCGCAACTACCTCGGATACATGTGGGCGGACCGCAATGAAAATCTCGACGAAGCCGAGGTTTTGATCCGCAGGTCCGTCGAGGAGGAACCGGAAAATGGAGCCTATCTGGACAGCCTGGGATGGGTGTATTTCAAGAAGGGGCTCCACGCTCAGGCGCTGAAGGTCCTTCTCCACGCGGCCGAATTGTTGAAGAGTGACGATGCTGTCGTCTTCGACCATATCGGCGATGCCTTTGAAAAGCTCGGCAGGACGTCCGAAGCTGTCACGTATTGGCAGAAGGCCCTCCAGCTCGATTCGGACAACCAATCCATCGCAGCAAAACTCGATGCCCGCTCCGCAAGAGTGGCGCAGAAGCCCGGCCCTCCGCCAGCTTCCCGCTAAATGGCCGGATCATCACAGCCGAAGTGGCTGCAGAAGCCGGTCGCCAAGGCTTGGTCCCTGAGATGCTCGCGCGCCTGCTCTTGAGGCACGCATCTCTCTTGCGTTCCATTCCAGATTCCGTTTGAAGTTTTTCTCAGGATCGCAGAGACTCCAGACCTCTTCAAAGCACCCGTAGCTCAATTGGATAGAGTGACGGCCTCCGAAGCCGTAGGTTGTGGGTTCGACCCCCGCCGGGTGCAGATCTATTTTTCCTCTTTTATTATATATTTAATAGACTGATAAAAAGTGAGTTAAGAATAAATATCAACCGATAAATCTCGTTTTTTCGGAGAAGTTGGAAACAGCGAGAAAAGGCCTGTGTCGCAAAAAAACCTTGCGACAAAACCGCGACAAAAATACCTCTTGGTGACCTCTTTTCTGGTAACTTAGTCAGTGCTACAACCGTCATTTGCGCGATTATGGTAAAAACATCTGCTCCGAAAACCGGAAAAAAAATGCCTGCCTCCTCTCCTGGATGCACGACGCTCGATGTATCCGGGACCGTAGCGCCGGGGAGGATTTTGATCAATGGCAAGCAGCGGTTCTTTCTTCTCAAGTCCGAGCTTGAGGAAATTCTGGGCTGTTGGCCAAAGGAAGTCGATCGCATGCTCCATGCCTCGCGGCATGAGGATCCATGGCTCACCATCGTCTCAAATCAAAGCGGGAAGTCCGGGGCGGAAGTCCGCGTGACGGTCGAATCCGCCCTATGCGCCGCGCGTCGCCTGACGGACGGGGAACGTCCCCCGCTCATGCCCAGCGAACGAAAAAAGTCAACGCCCACCCCGCAAGGGCACGCCCCGGGAGGAATTCCCGATGCGGTTATTTCGGCATTTTTGCGTGCCGGCGAAATGCTTCCGCCAGGAGTAACGTCCGTCGATTTCCAGCAGAAAAAGAACATGGTCTTCGTTCAATGGGAAAACGGTGACTTCCAGTCCATCCGAAAGATTGCATGCCGGGGCAGATCGACCCGCGTCATCACCGTTTGTTTTTCCAAGCCAACAGGTGCGCCAAACCCCACTGGAAAACGGAGTCGCCCTCAGGACCGTCTGGAACCCGGCGAAGAATGATACATCAGAAGGTTGAAAGTTTGAGTCTTCCCGGTTGCACCGGTAAATATCAGGGTTTGCTGGCTTCGCTTGTTCGAGGGTCTCAACAAACAGGCCAAAATCGCTCCTTCGACCACACTCGTTATCGCGAATATCCTCCATACAATGCCTCTGGAACAGCCCCGGACGGCATCCTCAGCGATCACTCAATCACGTATCCCATGTTCCATCATAGGCGCAGGGGGGAGTTTGAGGTGGGGATAGGCAATGACTTGTCCCCCCTCAAAGAATAATCGGGTTGAGCTTCCGTCAGGCAGCATTCCCCGGCAGCGCCCGCTTGATCTCGATCTTGCCGCCCTTCGCTTTGCCCGCTTGGTAGCTTTCGGAATCCACCCGGCTCCTGCGGCCGCGACGTTTGCGGAGCTTCCCGTATTTCTCGCCCATGTAGCGGTCAATCGCTGCGGCCGTGTCCACAAGCACGATCTGATACTGGTTGCGCTCCTCGCTCGATGCGGTTGCTTCCGCCCGCTTCTTGCCTTCGAGGATGGCGGTTTTGAGCCCGTCGTGCAGGCCTCGATAGTAGGATTTCCGGTCGGGGAAGCCGGCGCTCAACTTGAACTCGCTCCAGCACCGGGAAAACGTCATCCGCAAGAAGTGGAAGACGTGGATCGCGAACTGGACATCTTCCCAAGTCCCGATGATGTCCACCGGGGTTGCGTTGGAGTGTTTGAACAGGACGATCCTGACGTTGAAGTGGTTCTGCAAGAGCGAGAGGATCAGCATGTCGGCCGGGTTGATCGTCTTCGGAAGATTGATGACTTCCTTCTGGACGGCGATTCCGGGGAGGTCTTCCGATCCGTGGGACATCCTCAACATGGCGGAATCAATTTTGTGACGGATCATCAGTTCCTCGGCCTTGGCCAGCGCGGACTCCGCCTCGTGCTCGGTGGCCCCGCGTGAAGTGTCCGCCAGCCGGAGGAGTTTCTGAACCAGGTCGAGGATGTTGGCGGGCGCACTCATTTTTGATTTTCAATCTGTTCGATTCTGGATGGCCCGCCTAGAATTTTCAGCGCATGAACAAGGACAACCACGACTGGGACCTGGACGAGGACGGCGGGGCTTTCGAGAAGAAGCTCGAGGAATGAGAAAAGCTGTTCTCGGGCGGTGGCGGATCGTGAAGATGTCCACTTGGGACAGCGACTACATCGACATGGTGTCTCCGGGAATAGTTGCCTTCAAAAAAAACGGTGAGGGGCAGTTCCGCTTTGGTTGTGTGGATGTTGAACTGGACTGGCGAATCGAGGGTGGATCGGAAAGGGTCGAATTCACATTTTCTGGGTTCGACGAGGGAAGCGACGTGAGCGGCCGAGGCTGGGCAGAAGTGCAAAAATCCCGGATGGCCGGGAAGATATTTTTGCACATGGGAGACGAGTCCGAATTTGTTGCCCGCAAAGCCGTCGTAACCGCATAAAAATGTACGGGCGGGCGGATTGCGGTGCTCTCACCATCTGCCCCCCAAAAGAAAAATCTTCCCCCTCAAAAGAAAAACGGGATCTCTCGCCATAAAAAATCAATTTGAAAGTTCCTCCCTAGCCGTGGGGGAGAGATTGAGAGGGGCGAGGGCAATGACTCGCCTCTTTCAAAGAATAAACGGTTCGGGTCCATTGATCCCGGAAGCCGCAACCCCGATGAGATCATCGGTGAACTCCAAGCCCTGTTCGCCCGCCACGGCGCCGGGGTAGCCCTGAGCGCGAAGGCGGTCTTCAAGCCAACCAAGGGGTTCCACGCCGCGGATAATCTGCATGGCGATCCTGTCCTTCATGCTGCCGCCCGGATTATAAATATTCCAACTTTGCCAGCAAGCGTCCGCGCAGACCGCGCTGCGCCACGATGCGCCGGAGTTCGATCAATGGCGTGCGGCGGATCGCTCCGAGAATCGAAGGCTGAAGCGGCGGGCAGTCGGATCCCGGCGCGAAGAGGACCATCTGCCCCTCCCAAAAAAAGAAAAATTTGACGCCAGCTGGGGCGATGCACCAATTGAGTGAGCGATGAAAACAAACCACCTCATCGCTGTGGCGGGCAATATGCTCGCCGGTAACTTTAACATCAGAACCCAGAAAAAGCCGATCGGCTCCACGGCCGGATCGCTGGCTTGGATGCTTTGCCAACCGATCCAAGCGCGCTTTCACGAAAGCGAGTATTTTTTCTACCGTTATCGTGTGGCCGAGGTAAGCGCCGGCGAACACTGGGAGCCCGTAGCTGCTCAAGGGGCGTTTCCCGATTCCGAATTAACCGACTGGAACTACTGCGAAGGCATACACAGCTTGCCGCTCGTAACGCGCAGGCCCTGGGGGCCATTTTTCTCAGGCGACCCGATCCTTACCGCAGGCGCGGAAAAACTCCTCGATTCGATCGTCAAACATGTGCGCGCAGAATTCGTGAATTGGCTGGACGACAGCGAGGGGGCCGAGACTATCAAAATCCAACTGATCTAGAGCACCCCTCGTTCGCACCCGAGCGCCTCTTGGCGCTCGGGTGTAGAGGCGGGCAAACCGTAAAAGAGATCAATCTCAAACCTCCCCCCGAACGCCCCCGCGGCGAGCAGTGCGGGGGCTTGGGGGCGCAAAGCCCCCAGCAGACTGGTCAGGTCTTTCCGCCAGAAGATGACATGAATGCGCTGGGGACGTTCAGTGGGGCAGAGAAGGCAACGGATCAACGAAGTCAGCGATTCTCAAGCGATCGTTCGAGTTGAAGATCAAGGGTGACCTAATCCCCGAATCCGATGCCGAGGAGACGCACGTGCCACCATTCACAGGCGCAGCCTTCTACAACGGGAAACCCTGCGGAGGACACCATCTCCCGGACTACACGAACATCTCGGCGGGTGGCGCGATCAAAGCGATCGCGGGGAGTTTTCGCCGAAGCCAAGTCACAGTGCTCTGCGGGCACACCCATTCGCGCGCCTCCCTCGTGGCGACCGAAAATGTGAAGGTCCAGACCGTGCAGGCCAGGCCGGGCAAACCGACCATCCAATCGACCTTCGATCTGAACTGATCGCATACCCCGTTCCCCCCTGCAGTAAGGGAGGGGCATACGGGGGAGGGAAGCCGGCAATGAGGCTCTCTTCTCCGAAACAGGTTTGACACCTGAGACCTGAAGTGAGCGCTTGCCGGCAAAATGCTTCAATAGAAGGAACGAGGATGCCGTCCTGATCGACACGAAGGATTACATTACGGAGTTACGCGATCAGTTGAAGAACGACGCTTGACAGATCTCGCAGAACAGCAACCCAGTCGGAGATGGGCTGCGTGCGTCGCGATGGAGCCGTAGATCGATCGCGTAGTTCGAGGAATGAGCAAAGCTGTTCTCGGGCGGTGGCGGATCGTGGAGATGTCCACTTGGGACAGCGACTACATCGACATGGTGTCTCCGGGAATGGTTGCCTTCAAAAAAACGGTGAGGGGCAGCTCCGCTTTGGTTGTGTGGATGTTGAACTGGACTGGCGAATCGAGGGTGGATCGGAAAGAGTCGAATTCACATTTTCTGGGTTCGACGAGGGAAGCGAAATGAGCGGCCGAGGCTGGGCAGAAGTGCAAAATTCCCGGATGGCCGGAAAGATATTTTTGCACATGGGAGACGAGTCCGAATTTGTTGCCCGCAAAGCAGCCGTAACCGCATAAAAATGTCCGGGCGGGGTGGATCCCGGGGCTCTCACCATCTACCCCCCAAAAGAACAATCATACCCGAAAAGAATACCCGGACTCCCTCGCCATACAGAACCAATTTGAAAGTTCCTCCCTAGCCGTGGGGGAGAGATTGAGAGGGGCGAGGGCAATGACTCGCCTCTTTCAAAGAAAAACAGTTTGGATCCATTGATCCCCGAAGCCGCCGAGGAGATCGTCGGCGAACTCCAAGCCCTGTTCGCCCGCCACAATGCCGGGGCCGCCCTCAGCACGAAGGCAGACTTCAAGCCGACAAAGGATTTCAAACCGCACGACATACGCTGTATTCGGCGGAGGAAACAGGCTGATCTGTTGGTTGGTGAGCCAAGAGGATGGCGACTACACTGTCATCTCCCATCATTTGCTGGCTTTGTGATCGGGGAGGCTTCGGCCTTTGCGGGTAACGTGGAAAGGCGTTGGTGTTCCCGTGCAAGGTTCTCCATCCCCAAGGTAAAATACGCCCGAGCGAGGGCCTTTTGATACGATTAGAATTTATATTCCTAGCGCGCTGGGAGAGTATATCAAGAGCATCGAGATTTTGGCGGGCGATTCGCCGGCGGGACCTTTCACAAAGGTGCTTCAGACCGGCGAAACGCAAAATGCAAAGATTTTTAAAACCAAAGGCTGGCAAGAGTTAAAATTTGCTCCCGTGACAGCCAAATACTTCAAAATCAACTGCACGACGCACGAGTATAGCAGCACTGTGCGCGTTGTTAAAGATGGCACCCAACCGGGCTTGCAGTTCATCGGGCACATGAATCCGTAGGTTCGGATATCGTCCCTACCGCGTTTCCCGTCGGACGTGGCAGATGCGGAATGACCCGGTCATAAAGCAAATGCCCCGCCGGCCCCCCAAGAGCCGGCGGGGCGATTGCGGATCCAGCGGCATGAAAACGACCGCCGGTTCCTACCCCAAAATGTCAATTCAGGCCTTCCGGCGGCGGCGGAGGAGGAGGAATGTGGACACGCCGACGAACATGGCTGCCCAGGCGGAGGGCTCGGGAACTGCGGCGGTCGTTGCACCGAGGATGTTGATGGTGATGTCCCCCCCGGGGAGCGATGCGTCCGCGAGGCCAGCCTGCTCGCTGATCCCGTGGAATGTCAGGCTGCCGTTGAAGGTTCCCGCCGTGCCCGCGTTGAACGAGATGGTGAACGTGTTGTGGTCGGTTGGTGCCAGGGTCCCGATGGACACCGGCAAGGTTCCCAAGTTCGTGCTGATCTCCGAAGCGCCGCTGAGCGCGGTGTAGGAACCTCCCAAGCTATCCTGGAACAGGCTGATCTGTTGGTTGGTGAGCCTGATGGTCGCCGTGTAGATGCTGCTGAGGCTCAGCCCGGTCCCGAAGTCCATCGTGTAGGTCGCGTTCGATCCGGTAAATGTTCCGGCCCCGCTGTCTTTCGAATACACCGGCTTGGCGTAGTCATAGACGACGCCGGAGACCAGAATGTCTTGAGGGGAAATGACCGTATTGCCCAGCCCGCTGGTGCCGGTGCCATTGGAGGTGAGAGCCACCGTGACAGTGCCGCCGGTTTTGTTGCCCGAGGTGGAGGTGTCGGCGGTGATTCCGAGCAGGAGGGTCGAGTTGTTGGTCGTGCCTCCCGCGAGGCCCGAGATGCTGCCGCTGGTGGTGGCGTTGCCGCTCGCGCTTCCGCTGGCATCCAGGTGCTCGGTGAAGCTGCCGGAGGCGGCCGTGTTCGTGACTGTCACCGCGGCATCCGTGAAGTTGCCGCCGACGCGGGTTTTTAGCACAACCGGCGTGGTGAGCGTATTTGCGGATGCGAGGTTGTAAACCCCGCCGTTGACGGTGACCGTCTGGTTGCCGAGCG
>CAZSDC010000111.1:9901-10199 GCA_964605515.1 uncultured Chthoniobacter sp. | reverse complement strand
CCGACCGCGCTCATCACCGAGGTCCGTCCGCCGACCCAGTCCCACATCGGAAACCGGCGCAGCCAACCCTCGGCAACAGCCACCTTGTCCAGCTCGCTCCCCTCGCCGGTCACCGCCACAAAGTTTTTTGCGAAGGCGATCCCCGCCTTTTTAAAGGCCGCCTGGGCGGCGAGCATGCCGTTGCGGGATTCCTTGGTCCCGCCGGATTTGGAGATGACGACGACGATCGTGGTAGCGAGGCTGGCACCGATCTGCCCGAGGACTTGATCCATCCCATCCGGGTCGGTGTTGTCGAAGA
>CAZSDC010000111.1:0-9891 GCA_964605515.1 uncultured Chthoniobacter sp. | reverse complement strand
GGGGTCCCAGCGCGGATCCCCCGATGCCCACGACCAGGAGATCGGTAAACTTTTTTCCGGTGGATGACAGGATTTTCCCCGCGTGCACGTCGGCGGCAAAGCTCAATATGGATTTCTCAGTGGCGGTGATGGCATCACGCAGCTCCGGCGTCGGGGCCAGAGAGGCCTTGCGGAGCCAATAATGCCCGACCATGCGGTGTTCATCCGGGTTGGCGATCGCTCCAGCCTCCAGCTCCTTCATCTGCTTGCAGGCCCGGTCGGCAACGAACGCCATGCCGGTGAAATAGTCATCGGGAAAATTCATGCGGCTGATATCCACCGAGATCCCGAGATCGTCGTAGCTGAGGAAATATTGCTGGAACCGGCTCCAGAGTGACGAGGAGATTGTGCTCATGCCCCTGAGCGAACTAGATTGGTGCGGGTATGGCAAACCGAAATCCGGCAGGCGAACAAATCTTTACTGACGAGGGGGTCATTTGTAACCGTGAGGCTGAGACCCGGGATCTGGGGAGAGAACTGGCGGCCGGGATCACAACGGATGCCACGCTGAGCCTGGAGGGGCCGCTTGGTGCCGGGAAAACCCGCTTCGTGCAGGGCCTTGCGGATGGGCTAGGCTTGGATCCGGCCATCGTATCGAGCCCGACATTCACGCTCGTCCACGAATATCCCGGCGGACGGCTTCCATTAGTCCATTTCGATCTCTACCGGCTGAATGCCGAGGAGGAACTCGCCGGGCTGGGGTTTGAGGAATATTTTGACCGGCTTGCGGTCCGCGCCATCGAATGGGGAGATAAATTTCCCGGCGCACTGCCCGGGGGGACATGGAGGATCCGGTTTTCGATCGAAGCCGGTTGCCGGAGGATCCGGGGGACACGATGAACGCGCTCGCCATCGAATGCTCGTGCCAGCAGGGCAGCGTGGCCATCCTGAACAATGGGATCGTCATCAAATCGTGGGAATTCGAAAGCCCGCGCGGGCGGGGGGGCGAGTTGTTTTCACATCTCGAATCCGCGCTCCGGGATTGCGGGCACCTTGACCTTGTCGTCGTCGGGACCGGCCCGGGGCGCTACAACGGACTGCGGATGTCGATAGCTGCCGCCTGGGGGATCGCGAAGGCCCGCGGGGCCCGGCTGGCCGGGGTTTCGTCGCTGCTCGGGTATGATGCCCGGGATTACTTCATCGTCGGCGATGCGCGCGCAGGCCAGTTGTTCCTCGCGCATGTCGCTGACGGAAAATTTCTCCTCCCACCCGCTCTGTTGTCGCCGCGCGAGGTGCAACACATGCTCCGTCCCGGCGTCCCGGTGTTCGCCACATCCCGGCTGGATGAACTGCCGGAAGCCGTCGTCGCACCACCCTGCGCCGGGGAGCTTGCCAAACGGGATCTTGTCGCCGGCCTGCCGGCACCCGCCTACCTCAAGCCGCCGCACATCACCAAGCCGGCGGCGCGGAACTGATTCACTCGGCGGCGCCGCCGATGAAGATCTCAGCAACCTTGCCTGCCTTGAACTGGAAGAACACGCCGCCGTAGATGAAATCCGCCGGCGAAACGATGTTTGCTACAGACCGTCTGAGATTGACAAAATGTTCTTTTCATGCATTGTTCGTGCATGGCAACGAAGACTATCACTTTGGAGCTTGATGCTTACGACAAGTTGCGGACGTCCAAGAAACCGGGCGAATCCTTTTCTGAAGTGGTCCGCCGGGCATCATTCAGCAATGCCCCGCTAACGGGAGAAAGTCTTCGCGCGTATCTGCATTCCGGCGGCAGCGGAATCAGTGGGCGCTATCTGGACGCCGTGGAGAAAGCCGCTGCCAGCGATCCGTTACCGGACAACCCATGGGCCTGATTCTTGACACGAATTTTGTGATCGCCGTCGAACGCGAAGCCCGTCGCGGCGTGGCGGGGCGCGCCGACGCATTCCTGGCAAAATATCCCAACGAGACATTTTTTATCACCTTCACCGTTGCCGGAGAACTTGCCTGCGGACAATCGGCCAACGCCCGACGCGATTGGGAGACCCTCTGCCGTCCATATCCGATCCTGCCGTGGACCATGGAGGTCTCCTGGCATTATGGAGAAACCTACCGCGCCCTCGCCTCTGCCGGAAACCTGATCGGCACGAATGACCTCTGGATTGCCTCCACCGCACTCGCGCACGGCCACGGCATCGTCACCAACAACCAGGACGAATTCCGCCGCGTCCCGGGACTGATCGTGGAGACGTTTTAGGAACCGGTTATCACACCAGATCCTCCCTCACGAAAATTGGACGATGCAGGAGATTTCGATTATGCACACATCGAAAAACACCAGCTGCCTTTTGCCGGCTTGTCAATGAAGGGGAAAATGCCAGATTCCGGGCATGGCATCCATCACCGGTTTTCATCACACGGCTATTCGCTCAGCCCAATTCGACGCCAGCTTGCGGTTCTACACCGGGGTGCTGGGAATGAAGGAGAAAATCTCATGGGGAGTGGCTCCCAACCGGGCGGTCATGATCGACGCGGGGGATGGGAATTACGTGGAGATTTTCGAGCGCTCCGAAGCAGCCCCCACGATTGAGGCCACGATCCTCCACTTCGCCCTGCGCACGGATGACTGTGCGGCTATCCTGGAAAAAGCCCGGGACGCCGGAGCAGAAGTGACCATGGAGACCAAGGACCTCACCATCGATTCCAGCATCGGTCCCGTGCCCGTGCGCATCGCTTTTTTCAAGGGGCCGGATGGCGAAGTCATCGAGCTCTTCCAGAATTCCATTCTGTAACAGTCCGGAAAAAGGGGCAGCCCTTGACTCTGCATCGCAAAGCGGTGATATATACCATATATGACAACCACGATATTCATGAACGGACGCTCGCAAGCAGTGCGGTTGCCAAAAGAGTTCCGGTTGCCCGGTGACAAGGTCTCGGTTCGCCGCGTGGGTGACGGCGTCTTGCTGGAGCCGGTGAAGGAATCGAAGTGGCCGGCGGGATACTTCAAGAAGATCACCATTGCCGACAAGGGATTCGTGCGGCCGGATCAGGGCGATCTTCCGCCTGTGCCGGCCTTCACGCGATGAGGTATCTGCTCGATACCGACACCTGTATTGAAATCCTGAGGGGCAACCCTCGGGTGCGGGAACGGCTCCAATCGGAGAATCCGGATGACTGCGGGATTTCCGTGGTCAGCATCTTCGAGCTTTTTTCCGGAGTCGAACGCTGCCGCCGTCCGGGGGAGGAACGCCAGAAAGTGGAGGCCTTCCTCGCGCCCCTGCACGTGTTGCCCTTCGACCTCGACGCTGCTCTTCGCGCGTCCAAGATCCGATGGCTCTTGGAGAAATCCGGAAAACCCATCGGCCCCTACGACCTCCTGCTGGCCGCCCAGGCCCTCGCGCTGGACGTCACCGTGGTGACGGGAAACCGCAGCGAATTTTCCCGCGTCCCGGATCTGCGGCTGGAAAACTGGACGGCAAACGCATAACGGCGGCACGTCCCAACCTCGATCAAAATGTCAATGCGCAAGGTCTGACCTTTTTGCCCGAAGAAAACATTTAAATTATAGGCCCGACCCCATTTGCATTTCTTGGTGCGCCTCCAGATTACCCTTGTCGCCTATCACTCCATATTGAGCGATATACAGAAAAAATTGCGATGAAGTATTCTGACGTTCGAACGATAGATTGCTGGACTGCCCAGGCTTCGGCAATCCCATCAGGGCACACCTCATGACATCGAATCCGCTCTTGCACTGGCACGGCTCGAATGCACGCCGAAGGACAAGGCTTCATCCTGACAATCAAAAGGGCAGCACGGGCTTTATTTTACTACGACGCTCATCCCGATTCCAGACTCTAGATCGGCCCGAACGGAATTAGCATGCAGCACACAAGTTCCATAAAAATCCCACGTGAAATCACCCGTAAATGTTTTCAGGAGCAATCTGGAGATTATAGCCAAGGAGATTGGCGTGATTTCTACTTTTGAGAAAACGTCGACAAACCCATCAAAGATTAAACGTCCCGGCAAGCCAGTGACCTCTTCGATATGCACGCTAGGCAAAGAGATATGATACCTGTCTACTCCAGTCAGATCATCGACAACAGTTTCGATTTTCGTGTCTTTTCCTGTAATTCGCACGTGCACAGGCGCTCCTTTCGGTTGTTCGGTATTCATGACTGGTTGCCATATACAAGCGCCAGCACCGAGGCGAGGAAATAAACGTCACCACGGGCAACGTAGGCGCAAGGCTGGGCATGGGGGGGAGAGAGGCGAAGGGTATGCTGGGCAGGGCGCGGAAAAGGGGTCGAAAAGAAGAAAAGGGGTCGGTCCTTGCTTATTGACATCTTCTCCACTGATCAAGGGATCAGAGAAAAGGGGTCAGTCCTTGCCTATTGGCATTTGCAATCTCTGGATGTGCGGTTTCACGTCTGCGCGAGCCTCCGCCTGGCTACAATACCTGCTGACCCGACTCGGTGCGCCCATGTTCAACTGCCCGGAAATCCACCCGTTTGTCATCACAGTTCGCCTTTTCACGAGAAGCGCGATGGCGATCTTTCTCGAATCCCCCTTCGGCAAGGTCAACAACTGTTGTCTGGTCAGCTTCAGCGCCTTTAATCCGCTTTCAATCAATCTCATGGCTTCCTTCTCGTCGTGCGAATGGTGGATTTGCCCGCCGGATTGCTTGGGGTTTCCACGAACCACTGGCAATTCAAGAAGCCGCTGCCGGAACTCCTCCGACCCGAAACACCAGCCTCTTCTCAACGCCTTCAACATCCCTTCCTCGATCGCTCCCCCCTTGCGTTCCTCAATCGCACGTTGTTCCAGCGCCTCCCGATACCTCCGCCGACCCGAGGAGGAGTCGGTTTCTCCAAACCCTCCAATTACCCACTCCCCGCTCAGCCATGCCGGACGTTTCCGAGGCAAGCCGACCAGTGCGGGGAGACTGCTCCATCGATACGTTACCAGATTGGCCCCTTCAGCAAGAAGACCGGCGCGCACCGGGTTCAGGTGAATATAGTCACTCACCGTCCGGAAATAGGTTTCCTGTTCACCCTCCACGATGATCGCTTTGTAGCGGCCCTGAAAAAGGTGCCCCCGCAGCTTGTGCCTCGCGTTGTGCCGGATCGTGTAGGTCCCCTGCATCCACTTCATGCCGGCGCACAAGTTCGGCTCCGGGGTCTCCAGGAGCAGGTGATAGTGATTTCCCATCAACACGTAGGAATGAACCCGCCACCCCGTCCGCTCACACGTCTGCCCCAAGGTGTGCAAAAACATCTCGCGGTCCCGGTCATCCTCATAGATCGCCTCCAACCGGTCCCCGCGATCCATAACGTGATAAACCCCACCAGCAAATTCCCTCCTCTCCTTTCTCGGCATGGGGAATTCCGATCAGATTTTTTCCTGCATGTCAATAGGCAAGGACTGACCCCTTTTCGACCCCTTTTCGACCCCTTTTCTCTCGCCGGCCTTGGCATCTCCCACCAATCAACACTTCAGTAACTGAATGTGTGAAGAAATGACCGACCCCTTTTTTCCCCGCATCGCGCGGACCCCTCCGCCTCCTCGGACTGACCCCTCCGCGATCCCCAAAATCCCCGAGTCCGCCAAGGAACTCATCGAAATCCTCAACGCCCGAGCAGCCTGAGGGACGCGGGGCAATAAGAAGAAACAATTTGACAAGGTATGGCATAAAGGTAAAAAAACGCTCTTGTTGACACTCTCTTTTGAAGACATATTCTTTTCGTTATGAATTCTTGCAACGCCGAATACATTCTGGACAAAACCCCATGGGAGCATGTGACAACCACACCGGCTGGGTTAAAAAAGCTTCCAAACGCACCATCCGAGGCTGGTGAGATTTCTGCGGCAGATATTCTTGAATCTCTACTTGATGAAGGCAGGCACACGTTGTCTATCGTTCAGACAATAACCACAAGGGATTAAAAAAAACATCCGCTTTGGTGAGTTCCGCCAAAGAGATGAGTAAATCTGATGGGGGTCCTCAAAAATGATCTGGGTGCGGATTTCGATATCGTCCTCGGTCTTGCTTCAGGAATCTGTCAGCATTGGAATGAAAATGGTGGTAAGAATTTTGGCTTTTCCTTGTTTGTCCCAAAGGAGTCTGCAAAACGACTAAGTGAAGAGGGGGACCAAGTTCTCGCCTATTTCGCAGATGAGCCTGGCCCTTTTAAAAGGGTAGCCACCTTGGTAGTGCTCTCTCGCTTGCTTCCACTTTTCACCATTGCAAGCGTGAATAGCACGAGAGACAACCTTCAAAAGTCTGCGATGGAAATCGCTTCCAATAGCTGGCTTCCCAGATTGTCCTTCCTCCTCATCCGTCCAGCTCTCCGGTCACTTTATCTGAAAAATACAGATGGAAATTTGATGCAGTTACCTCCTTGGCGCGGATTTCCTTCACTCCATTCAAAAGCGGAATTCCTTTTCCTTCTCCAATGGATGAGAGATTTTCCAAACTCCGATTATACGGAGCAGCAGGATGCGCATCGTCTTGAGCGTCGAGGGCGGATGGTCCTTGCAGTAGCATTGATTTTGGAGGCGGTTTTCTATCAGAAAACTGCTGCGGAAATTTGCGGATTCTGCGACAGGGCGTTGATAAAGGCTCTCTCCGGGAAATTCACTGAGTTTAACCTGAGTGAACTGCTTTTCGATGCATACTTGGCTGACTACGTCCGAAGAAAATCAAAAGGCCTACCCCTCGTGACGCCTGATGAATTTACATCCGAGTTTTTCTGATTCCACAGCCAAAGTTTCAATATCGGCGTTCGCCAATGCGCGGGAGTCCACAATCTCGGAATCCGTCACTCTGGAGTCCTAGGAAATCCTCTCGCCGACAGTGTGTAATCGGCTATATGTTTTCCTAGCCAGTGGATCACCTCTCCCGAGATAATGTTACCCGGCAACATGACCCAATACCAAGCAGTTACAAAGGCTATCGATCAACTCGGCGGCTTAGCTACGCTTGCTCAACTCTACCGTGAGGTACCGAAGATGCCTGGTTGTTCTTGGCAAACCAAGACGCCTCAAGCATCGATCCGAAGAATTGCTCAGCTGAGTAAGGATCTCTACAAAATCAAGCCCGGACTCTACGGTTTGGTGGCCAAAAGAAAAGAAATTGAAGCTCGCGGAATCTTTCCCGAGACGAGCGCGAATCAAGGATCGGAGCAGGTCAACCAATCCAATCACACCTACTATCAGGGATTACTTCTGTTGATTGGCAAGTATCGCAAGTTTGACTGTTGGGCACCGAACCAAGATCGCAACAAGGCCTTCTTGGCCGGAACAATCGACGGCGTGCGATCAATCACGTCCCTTCCCCAATTCTCGTATCCTCGCTTAGTGAAGCGTTGCGAGACAGTTGATGCTGTCTGGCTCAACTGCCGAGGCATGCCCAACAGTCTTTTCGAGGTTGAGTTTTCTACTGACATCCAAAATTCCTTGCTGAAATTCAATGACCTCCAAGACTTCTTCGCACAGATGGTTATTGTCGCGGACTCCAACCGTCGAGCCGAGTTCTCGGCGAAACTTGGGTATAGTGCGTTCAACGACATCCGGCACCGCGTAAAGTTTCTTGATTTCACTTCATTGGTAAAGCGTTATGAACTTCTCGTTGCGCAGAGCGAAACTGAAGTTCAGCTATGATTTATCTCGATGGGAACTGGGAGTCGGCGTGCATATTCTTGCATTCCTCTTTGTGGAGGATTGCGAGGATGGCATCTGCCCGGAACCAATGACACAGAGCAAGGGGTCAGTTCTTCCCTCATTACATTTGCTGCCGGGAGCAGGGGTCACGTTGGGCAGGGACGTATCGCTGCTCATTCCGGCGATAGAAGTCGGCGGGCTCGGCGTTCCCGCCCTACCAATTATCGTTCGAGCCAACCCTCGCGGGGTTCACTCATCTACTGCTTCGGTTGACTGTGTCGCGGCGTGCTGGGATGTCAACGTGAGGTAGTCCGGTTTTCCTGTGCCGAGGGTGGGGATTTTGGTTTCGACGAGGGATTTGGGGACGCAGAGTTCCGAGATTCCGTTGGCTCTGGCTTTTTCGAGGAGGTCTTTGCGCGAGGGGGATGGTTTTTCTGTGAAGAGGATGATTTCCTCTCCCCGCTGGGGGTGGGCGACGCGGATGGCGGCGGAGGCGGATTCCGGCTAGGTCGAGGCGGCGAGTTCTTCGACGGCGGTGAGGGAAACCATCTCGCCTCCGATTTTTGCGAACCGTTTGGCGCGGCCGAGGATTTTGACGAATCCGTCGTCCGTGATCTCCACGATGTCGCCGGTGTCATGCCATCCGTTTTCCGGGGGGACGAGCACGCCGGGGTTTTCGGGGAGGAAGTAGCCGAGCATGATATTCGGTCCGCTGACGGAGAGCTTGCTGCCGGTGGGAACGCCGGTGACGGGGTCGAGTTTGTGGGTGATTCCGGGGAGGAATTTTCCCACCGTGCCCGGCTGGTTGAACATCGGGGTGTTCATGCACAGAGCCGGCGAGCATTCGGTCGTTCCGTATCCTTCGAAGAGGCGGACGCCGAAGACTTCCGACCAGATGGATTTTGTCTGTTCCTTGAGTTTTTCCGCGCCCGCGAAGATGTAGCGCACCGAGTGGAAGTCGTAGGGGTGTCAGTCCGTGCGCGTGTGCAAAACTCGGACGTCACTGTGAGCCTTGGGCTCAATCAACAGTCAAGATCTCTTGAAGAGGAACTTTCTTCCGACTGGCTTCATTGACCGCTGCCCGAAAACCTTTCACCATTTTGCGGCGAGAGTCATTCAGAATTCTTACTCTGGTCCGATCTCGCAGCGTCGATGACGGGTCGGGGAACTTTACCACCGTGCCATCGCTCATCCTGGTTTCGATGAATTTCATCAATCAGAGAGTCGCCTCTGGCCCGCAAAGTGTCAATATTCTGGATGGGCAATGTGGCGTATTCGCGAGGAGTCAGCACGATGAGTCCTGTGCTCCGCAGTCGAAAAAACGCAAAGGTCACGTCGGGATTTTCGGCATAGGCCACCAGGGCTTGGTTGACCGAGTCGCGTGCGCCGGAATGTGTTTTCGCCATGGTTCCAACATTGACAACGCGTCCATTTTTCGGATTGAGCGCCCGTCCCAACATGGCTCGCACGCAGACGCCAAATTCCCGATAGACATAACAAATATGCACCTTGCGGCTATTCTGGAGGGCTCGTTTCACCTGGCCCATGGCACGCGCCGGCGTTGAGAAAGTCGTGTCGAAAACCAATTCGGCGCTTTTCGGCAACGCTCCCACGGCCAGCACCGAGCTTTTTCCACTGGCGGAGCCTCCAGCGGTAAAAACGACGGTGTCCCGGCCGTCTTCAACGGGACGGTTCAGAAGTTTGGCATAGGCAAGGTCTGTCTGGTGCGCGGCGATCTCATAAAGCGCAGCCCCGTAGGAACGCCGACCGTTGGGCCCCGAGGAGTAATCATCCGACTCTTCCATCAGTGCATCGGCACTGAGAATCGGTATGCTTCGGCCCTTGAAAAATCGCTTAAGGGCAAGTTCGGGATCTTTTCGGAATTTTTCCTTGTAGCGTGCCTTTGCCTCTTCGGGAGATCTTTTCATGAGAGGCTGGACCGGCAGCCTCAGAGAGTTGCGAGAATGCCGTTGAACGTCGCGCTCGGGCGGAGGGCGGTGGAGGCGAGGTTGTCGTCCGGTTGGTAGTAGCCGCCGATGTCAACTGGCTTGCCTTGGACGGCGAGGAGTTCGGCGGCGATCTTGGCCTCGTTCGCGGTGAGTTGCTCGGCGATCGGGGTGAAGATGGCTTTCAGTTCCTTATCCTTATCCTGGGCGGCGAGGGCTTGGGCCCAATACATGGCCAGGTAGAAGTGGCTGCCGCGGTTGTCGGTGGTGCCGAGTTTGCGTCCGGGCGAGCGGTCGTTTTCGAGGA
>CAZSDC010000110.1:0-10268 GCA_964605515.1 uncultured Chthoniobacter sp. | reverse complement strand
CGGATTTGCAATGCGAAGGGACCGCGCGGAAGTGTCCATTCCTTTTCTGGCATGGGGGGGAGGATGGCAGGTGTCGCCGAGTGAGGCAACCGAGGTGTTTCTGCTGATCGCCCGTCTGGCCGTGAACGGCCGGGTAAGAAAATTCCGCGTTGTCCTGCGGTCTGAGAAAGGGTGGCGTTTGCGCTGCCTGACCCTTTACGACACGGCGCACGGGTATGCTCCACAGTGATTTTATGCGTTTGCCCTTCGAAAAATCCCTTGCACCCGCGACCATGCGCCAGCACGTTCGGCGGCGGTGCGAATCGCGATCGTGATTTTATTTATTTTGTGCGCTGCCATCCCGGCGGCTTCCGCGCAGTGGAATATCGCCCTGCTCGCGGGGCGGCGCTATGTCCCGATCGAGGACGTGACCACGTTTTACAAGCTCAACCCCCCGCAGATCGCAGGCAATTCATTCACGCTGACCGGCCAGGGGAGGACGATCAGGGGAAGCGCCGGAGGACGGGAAGTTTACATCAACAACGTCAAATACGTGCTTTGCTTCGACATGGTGTCGAAAGGCGGAAAGTTTCTGATCTCGGCGATGGACGTGACCAAGATCATCGAGCCCGTCATGCGACCGGGGAAAATCAAGGATGCGACCGCCGTGCGCACGGTGATCCTCGATGCCGGGCACGGCGGGCATGACAGCGGGGCTAAAGGCCCGCTGGGAGCGGAGAAGGATGCCGCGCTGGATGTCGTCCTGCGCGCGAAAAAACTTCTGGAAGAAAATGGTTACAACGTCCGACTGACCCGCATGACCGACGTTTTCATCCCGCTGGAAAACCGCCCGTCCATGGCCAACAAATACCCGAATGCGATTTTTGTGAGCGTCCATTTCAACAAGAGCAACGTGGGCGGAGCCTCCGGCATCGAGACCTATGCGCTCGCGCCGAGGGGGGTGCCATCGATGGACGAAGAGCACCTCAGCTACAGCGATTTCAAACCCTATCCCGGCCATCAGCGGGATTCTGAAAACATTGCGCTTGCGACCGCCATGCACTCCTCGCTGCTGCGGCACCTGCGGCTTTACGACCGCGGGATCAAGCGGGCGAGGTTTGTGGTGATCCGGGACATTGATATTCCCGGCGTGTTGCTGGAAGGTGGATTTATGAACCACCCGTTCGATTCCCGGCAGATTGCGAGCACAGCCTACCGCGACGCCTTTGCCAACGCGATTCTCGAGGGAGTCAATCGATACAAGAGCGCCGTCTCCGGGCAGATGCAGTATTTTAAACCCTCCGCCGTCGTCGCCGCCACGGATGCCACCACGGCACCGGTGCTCAAAAAGGATCCCCCTCCTGCCGCCCCGGTCGGATCAAAAACCGACATTGGGCAAGCCGTCAACGAAGCCGCCAGCGCGCTGTCCACCTCCCCCTGAACCCTACGATATGCCCGAAGAAACCCATCCCCGTCTTGACCCGATCGGCGTCTTTGACTCCGGAATCGGCGGACTCACCGTGGTGGCCGCCCTCCAGGATCTGCTGCCCAGCGAAACGATCTTTTACATCGGGGACACCGCCCGCGTCCCCTACGGCGGCAAGAGCCGCAAGACCGTCGAGCGTTACAGCATCGAGATTGGTGGGCTCCTGCTCGCCGAGCAGGCAAAAATCCTCGTGGTCGCGTGCAACACGGCCTCCGCGCTCGCGGTACCCAGGATGCAGAATGTCTTTAAGGTCCCCGTGCAGGGAGTTGTCTCCCCCGGAGCCGCCGCGGCAGTCAAAGCGACAAAAAACAAGCGCATCGGCGTCATCGGAACCCGGGCGACAATTGCCAGCGGCGCGTATGAGCACGCAATCTCCACGCAGGACCCGGATGCCCAGGTCTTCAGCGAGGCCTGCCCTCTCCTGGTCCCGCTGATCGAGGAGGGAATGTTTGACGACGATGTGACCGACCAACTGCTCGCCCGATATCTTGCTCCGCTGCTCGGCGAGGGGATTGACACGCTGGTGTTGGGATGCACGCACTACCCGCTGCTCCGCGATGCCATCGCGCGCGCTGCCGGGCCCGGCGTGGTGCTCGTGGACTCGGCAAGGAACTGCGCGCTCGCGGTCCGCGAACTACTCGCCTCCCACGCCATCGCCGCCCCTCAGGAGAGGCTGGGTCGCCTCCACGTGGCGCTGACCGATTCGACGGAAGGGTTTTTGCGGACCGCTGAAAAGGCACTTGGGCTGGAGATCGGCGACGTCGAACTCCGCGCAGTCCAGACCGGCGACTAAGGCGTTGCCGTGGACTGAGGAGTTGCGGTCGGTGAGGGGGAAGCAGAAGGCGATGGGGACGCCGTGGGCTGGGGACCCACCCCGCGGTTTTTCAGAACTTCGGTCAGCAGATTCATCGCAGTCGAGGAGTTGAGGCGCTTGTCGTTCGCTTCTTTGGTCAGACCCGATTGGAATTTTGCAGCGACCTTGCTGGTGCCGGCAAAACCGTAGGTGATTGTGGTGATGTTGTTGGTGTCGGTCGAGGTGGATTCCGGAGCCGAGGCGAAGAGATATCCCTGGAGCTTGCGGGCGATGCTCAGGCTGTTGCCGGAGCCGACAGGCACATCGTTGCTGGTCTTTCCAAGGATCTGAAACGCAACCGTTTCATTTCCGCTGGATCCGGATGTGGAATTAATCACAGCGTATTCCTGATTCGAGCCCTCGCTCGCGAGCTTCATGTAAGTTCCGGACAAAACACCCGTCGTGTAGTAGAGGTTCTCGGTGACCGGATCGGTCTGGGTGACGATGGATGTCACGGCTTTCGATCCGGCATCCACCACCAGGTAGCCACCCTGAAGGAACGAGTAGTTCACGCTGGGACCTGATGTGTTGAACGAGAGATCGTAAATCAGCAGCTCGGCCCGGGCCACACAAGCAGGAAAAACAGCCGCCAAAGCCAGAAGGAGGAACTTTTTCATGATAGGGCAACGCTACATGAAATCCCGCTCACTGTCCAAGCTTCTCTTGGGAGCGGTGCGGATCGAAGAGTTCGCCTTCCGAATAGGGCGTGGTTCGCGGTTCCCCGGCCAGATAGCCCTGGACGTAGCCCACTCCCATCTTGGCTAACAGCTCGAAAACCGACTGCGACTCCACATACTCCGCAACCACAGGAATCTTCAATGCGGAGGCCAGTGCCTGAACCGCCCGGACAACAGCCTGATTAAATGGATCCACGTCGAGGCGGCGCACGAAAGTGCCTTCGACCTTGATCATATCGATGGGGAGCGTCTTGAGGTAATTCAGTGAGGAGGTCCCGGTCCCGAAGTCATCCAGCGCGAAACGGAAGCCACGCTTCCGGAGTGAGGACATCACCGTCTGTGCCTGGAGCAGATTGGAGATCACCTCGTTCTCGGTAAGTTCAAAAATGATGCGCTCCGGCCTCACGGAATGCTCCTTAAGCGTGCCCTCCACGAAATCCGCAAAGTCCTCACTCGCAAAGGAACTCCCGGAAATGTTGATGGAGAGGTGGGCGTCCGGTCGGCCGGCGAGAGACTCCACGGAACGGGTGATGACAAACCTGTCGAGCTTCGCCGTCTGACCGGATCTCTGGACCGCGCTCATGAACGCCGCCGGATGCACCGGAGCACTGTCCGGACGATCCAGGAGCCGGAGCAAAACCTCATGGCATAAAATCGTGTGGCCGACAGTCGAGACGACCGGCTGAAAATAGATCCCGAGCGTCCCGGCCTTCATGGCGTTCTTGATCCGGGACGACCAGTCATGATCAGCGACGAGGGTCTCGAGCGCTCCGCCTGTCTCCCGGTATAGCTCCACGCGGTTCCGTCCCCCGGCCTTTGCGGCGTAGCAGGCGGCATCGGCCACGCCGAGAACATCCGACGGTTCCCTTGATCCATCGATGGGGACGATTCCGATCGAGGCCCCGACACGAAATGTGCGCCCCTCCTCGGAAAATACCAGGTTCTCAAGATTCTCGCGCAGCCCCTCGCCGATATTGATGGCGTCTGGAACCGTGCAAGCCGGCAGAACAATCACGAACTCGTCTCCGCCGAACCGCACCAGAATGTCCTCCGCCCGCACCGTGCTGCGGAGAATGTCCGCCACCGTAAGCAGAAGCCGGTCTCCCGCCTCGTGGCCGAGCGTGTCATTCACGACTTTGAAATTGTCGAGATCGATGTAGAGCAGCGCGCCAGCTCGCCCGTTCCTCGCCTCGGCCACCGCATCTCCCACCGCCAGCGGGAGCCGCCGCCGGTTGAAGAGCTTTGTGAGCGGGTCGTGGTCGGCGAGGAACTCGAGGTCGCTCTCGAGCCGCCGGCGCTCGGCGATGTCCTTGACAGCCGCCTCGGCAACCGCCAGCCGGACATCAAGAAGCCCCGGATGATACGGCTTCCCGATGTAGTCGTCCGCCCCGGCATCCAGAATCTCCTTGAGGTCGTCCGGACGGTTGTTTCCGGTGCCGACAAGGATGTAAAAATATTTCCCCTGCGGATGGCTGCGCAAGAGGCGGCTGAGGTCGAGCCCGTTCATTCCGGGGAGCTGGATATCCAGAACGATGAGAGGATAAAATACCTGTCCGAGCAGCTCGCGGGCCTGCTCCGCGGACTCGCATCCACACACGTCGTGCCCTCGTCCGCGGATCATCCGCTCCAGGAGAAGCCTTGTCGGACGGTCGTCCTCGACCACCAGCACTTTCAGGGAGTCTCCCGGCAAGTCGAATGGATCCGCCAATTCGAGACTTTGCAAAGGTGCGGCTGATTGCGTCATCCGGAGAAACATCTTCGCCGCATGCACAAAAAGCAAGCCTGTTACCCTGCGGCAAGAATGCCCTTTGAAAATCGCGTGGCGACCGCTACCGTGCGGGCGATGTCACTGGAACGAAGCCTGCTTGCCACGCAGGGTTACATTGAGTTGGAAATGCCGGCCGAGGCCCTCGCCGAGTTGGATTCTCTCGGGGCGAAGGACCAGGGGCGCGAGGAGGTCCTTCAACTCCGGCTCTTCGTGCTTATGCGCAGCCGCCTGTGGTCCCCGGCGCTGGACGTCTGCGAGCAGTTGCGGAAGCATTTCCCGGAGGGCTCGACTGGATATATCCACGGCGCGTTTTGTCTGCACGAACTGGGGCGAACGTCAGAGGCCAGAGATGTTCTGGTGGGTGGGCCTCCAGCCCTTGCCCGCGAGGCCACATACCATTACAACCTCGCCTGCTACCATGCCGTGCTCGGCAATATCGAGGCGGCGGAATCATCCCTGCGCACGAGCTTTGAAATGGACGGGAAATTCAGTGAGATAGCCAAATACGACCCCGATCTCAAATCCGTGAGCGGGCTTCTGTAAACCCGTGCGAGCGCCGCCCGTTTCCCGTATCCAAGCGGCTTTCGAGGCCAACTTTGCGCAAGGCCGGGAAACCGGCGCGGCACTCTCCATCTGGCAGGATGGGCGAGAAATTCTCGCCCTCTGCGGCGGGTTCCGCGACGCGGCGAGGCAGGTTCCCTGGCGGCAGGATACCCTAGTGCTGATCTGGTCCGCCACCAAGGGAATGGCATCCGCCTGCACGCTTCATGCGCTGGACTCCGCAGGTCTTGGGCTGGACGTGCGGGTTTCGAAATTCTGGCCGGAGTTTGCCCGCGGCGGAAAATCGGCTATCACGGTCGGGCAGGTGCTCTCCCATCGGGCGGGTCTGGGAGCCTTGGACCGGACGGATCTCTCGGTTCTCGACCATGAGGAAGTCGTCGGCGCGATCGAGGATCAGGTTCCGTTTCAGGAAGCGGTTGGCGGTCCGGGTTACGGACCGCGCACGTTTGGATTTCTTGCTGATGAGATTGTCCGCCGCCTCACCGGAGGCACTCCGCTGGGAAGCTATTGGCGCACGCAGTTTGCCGAGCCGCTCGGACTGGATCTCTGGATCGGCCTGCCTGCGGAACTCCACCACCGCGCCGCGTCGATGCTCCCGGCAAAAGCTGCTGCGGCCGATGACCAAACCGCCTTTCTGGAGGCCATGAGAAGGCTGGGCTCGCTCACCCAGAAAGCCTTCTCTTCGCCGGGTGGCCTCCTCGCGGTCTCCGCAATGAACACGCCCACAGCGAGGTCCGCAGCCATTCCTTCGATGGGCGGAATCGGAACCGCATCCGCCCTGGCGAAGTTCTACGCCATGCTTTCCCTCGGAGGAATTTGGGAGGGTCGGAGGTATCTCGGCGCGAACACCCTTGACTGGATGACGACCCGTTTGTCGCAGGGCTTCGACGCGGTGCTCCAACTCGACACCTCGTTCTCCGCCGGTTTCATGATGGACCCGCTCGCTCCCACAGGAAAAAAACACAGGTCCATGCTGGGGCCGTCGCTCCGCGCCTTCGGGCATCCGGGTGCCGGCGGAAGCCTCGGCTTCGCAGACCCGGAAAACCGGATCGGCTTCGGCTACGTGATGAATCAGATGGAGGCTGGAGTGCTGCCGGGAACAAGGGCGGGCACCATCGTGGACAGCCTCTACTCGTGACCGTTGTCTTGATCTGCGGACGACACGGCGGCTGGGCCCGGTTTGGGAGGCTCAGTCTTTGGCGGACGGGGCCGATAGGCCCAGCATCAACGACGCCGATCCGCTGAAGAGCGATTGGATGCCGTAGAGGATCCCGAGGATTCCCGCGGAATCAAGCGGCCACTTGGCATAAATCATCGCTCCGAGGAGCAACGCCACGAGGCCGTTGAGGAGAAGCCAGATCCAGGCCGGATTCGCACGCAACCGGAATGAAGTCACGAGGCAGACGATACCCTCCGTCAGGAAGATGGCTGCCACGATCAGCGTGAGCGCGGCCAGGCCGGCGATCGGAAAAAAGAGAAGGGCCGATCCCGCAGCGATGCGGATGACCGCAGAGAGCGAGGAGAGGAAACGGTGTGGGCTGCTTTTTCCAAACAGCGCCTGAAAGATGGCGACCACGCCGGTCACCAGGCACAGGGCCCCGATCAACTGCGTGAGGACCAATGAAAAAAGCCCCGGAGTAGAAATCGCAAAAACGCCGACCAACAGGGAGAGAATTCCCCCGAAGATAAGCCAAGTCCGACTGCGCGAGTAGCCGCCGAGCGAAGTGGTCATGGGATCAATCCTCCAGCGTGAAGCCGACCTTGATCGTCACCTGCCAGTGGGCGATCCGGTTATTTTCGATTTGTCCGCGCGTCTCAACCACCTCGAACCAGCGCAGGTTGCGAAGGGACTGGGAAGCCTTGGACACCGCATTCTGGACCGCCTCTTCGATGCTGTTCGGGGAGGAACCGACAAGTTCGATTTTTTTGTAGATGTGAGTGCTCATCGGTTCAACCCTAGCAACATGCCCACCGGCCCGGAAGCGAAATCGGGAGTTGTCGGAGATGTTGCAAAATTCCGCTTGTTTTCCCCTCACCTCCACGCGGATGCTGCCACCAGATGAGTTCAACCCAGCATGCCCAACAGGAATACGCGATGCCTGCGGAATGGGAGCCGCACGAGGCCACATGGATCTCCTGGCCCCAGCCGGGGTGCAACAGCTTTCCGGGCTCCTACGACCGCGTCGTCCCAACATTCGTCGAGATGGTCGCGGCGCTCGCGGAATCGGAAACGGTGAGAATCAACATCCGGGATCCGGGGCAGGAAAAAGCCGTCCGCCGCCTCCTCAGCCTGGTTCCGGCGGATCGCGTGGAATACTTTCACATCCCGACAAACGAGCCCTGGTGCCGGGATCACGGGCCGATCTTCGTCCGCCGGAAAGCCGCCCCCCGGCTCGCAGTGCTCGACTTCGAGTTCAACGCCTGGGGTTGGAAGCTCTCGCCGTTTGAAGAGGATGACGAGGTCCCGGGCAAGGTCGCCGGAAAGCTCGGGCTGCCGGTGCTCGACCACAGCGGATTCGTCCTCGAGGGCGGCTCGATCGATGTGAACGGCGCGGGAACCGTGCTCACCACCGAGAGCTGCCTGCTGAACCCGAACCGCAACCCGAAACTGAGCCGCCACCGGATCGAGAAAAAGCTTCACGAGACGCTTGGTGTCCGCCAGGTCCTCTGGCTCGGCGACGGGATCGAGGGGGACGACACCGACGGACACGTCGATGACATCGCCCGGTTTGTCTCCAAGTCGGTGGTGGTGGCGGTGACGGAGGAGGAAGAGGAGGATCCCAACTTTGAACCTCTCCAGACGAATCTGGAACGCCTGCGGGAGATGTGCCTGCCGGATGGCGAACCTCTTCACGTGCTCACCCTGCCCATGCCCGGACGCATCGTGCGCGATGGGATCCGCCTGCCCGCAAGCTACGCCAATTTTTACATCGCGAACGAAGTTGTCCTTCTGCCGTTCTTTGGCGAGCGCAACGATGCCTGGGCGGAATCCGTGCTCCGGGAAGCCTTCCCGACACGCAAGATCGTGGGGATTGACTGCCGCGAGCTGATCTGGGGGCTCGGGGCCCTCCATTGCCTGACCCAACAACAGCCGGCGGTCTGAATTTATGCCGATGAAGTTCCGCCGCAACGTCGCGTTCATTCTCACCAAGCCGGGAGGAAAAATTCTCGTCTGCGAGCGCAGCGACTTCAAAGACTCCTGGCAGTTCCCCCAAGGGGGCGCCCGGGATGACGAGTCGGACATCGAAGCGCTGCAACGGGAAGTCCGCGAGGAAATTTCGCTCACGCCCGAGTCCTATCGCGTCTTTCTCAAAAACGGACCCTACCGGTATGTTTTTCGCTCAGGCTCCCGCAAGGAGGGCTGCGATGGGCAGGAACAATTTTACTTCCAGGCGGAGCGGATTGGCGATCCCGAGATCGTGGTCGATAAAAAGGAATTCCGCGCCTTCCGGTGGATCCGGCCGGAGACGTTCCAGATCGACTGGGTTCCGCCGATCAAGCGCGATGTTTACCGCAGGGTTTTTCGGGATTTTTTCCAGATTGAGCTCCCCTGAATTTCGCAGGTTGTGCGGATTATTATTGACTCGCGGCGGAAAACTTGGGATTTCCCCCGCCGCTGCCTATGCTCACATTTACTGCTTTCACCGTGCTCTCGACCGCGCTCCTCGGATGCGTCTGGTGGGTAAGCCGCGATGATCAGGGGGTCTCCTGATCGCTTCCTTGCGCCCCTCGGCGCACATTTCCGGCTCTATGATTTCCTGGCTCTGTTTCGAATGGAAGACAAACGGTCTTCCGAAAAATGAGGTTTCCTTTGAACCCTGCACCATCCGCGTGGCGGAGAAGTCCGAGCAGGAGGGCATCTCAAAAGCGATCAAAAGCGCGTTTTCAATGGACTCCGTGTGGGGGGATGTCAGCCGCCCCCTGTCGGAGAAAATCGCCCTCGATCTCGACGCGGGATTTGCGCTCCCCGAGCCCTCGTGCGTGGTCCTCGTGCACGGATCCCGTGTCATCGGGGCCTCGGTGCTGGATATCAATCCCGACGCAGAAAACCACCTCTCCAGCGGTCCCTGCATTCTCCATGAATACCGGAACCGCGGACTAGCCAGCGGCTTGCTGGCGGCCTCCCTGGCCTTTCTGCAAAAAAAGGATATCCCCGTGGTGAGGGGGTTGACCCGCGCGAATTCGATCACCGCGCGCTTCATCTACCCGAAGTTCGGCGGCGTCTCCCATGCGGTCGATGGGGATCCCTTGAAATTGAAGGCCGATTGATTTTCGGGTGTCGGGGATTGCCAGGGGCGTGGGATTTGCTTACGATCCGGGCCTCTCCCCTATGAAAAACATCCTTTGTCTTCTCGTCCTCGCAGCGGCAACTTCCTCCCTGAGCGCCCAGCAGATCAGCCCCGCGGAACACCCCGGGGTCAATCCAAACGGCCACTCCCGCTTCTGGACCTACTACAATCCGCGTCCGTCGAATTACATCGGTTCAAGCGACTGGTGGCAGGGCGACACGCTTTCCGGTGACTGGTGGGGGGTCCGGAATTACCTCGATGACAGCGGCGTGGAAATCTCCGCGAGCTACACAAACAACATCGCGGGAAATCCCGTGGGCGGAAAAAGCGCCGGATTCACCTACACCGACAACGTCAGCTTCGGGCTGGAGCTGAATTTTGAAAAGCTGATCGGGTGGAAGGGGCTCACGTTTGATATCAGCGGCCTCAACCGTGCCGGCTCGAGCCTCTCGCAATACAACATCGGCAATCAATTCACTGTCCAGCAGGTCTACGGCGGACAGACCGCCATATTCTATGCACTCATCCTGGAGCAAAAGTTCCTCGACGACAAAATCAGCCTCAAAGCCGGGCGTTTTTCAACCGGTGACGATTTCGCTTCCTCCCCGATCTACTGGCTCTACATGAACAACGGCATTGACGGCAACCCGCAGGC
>CAZSDC010000109.1:0-10314 GCA_964605515.1 uncultured Chthoniobacter sp. | reverse complement strand
CCGATCAGGCAGCCGATGGCTTCGCTGCAGCGAAGCCATCGGCTGCCTGATCGGCCTCATTGATCCCTCCTGCTTGAAAATCCGCAAGGCCTCGCTCGCGATTGTGGATATTGCTGCGACAAACCAAGGCTGCGGACAGTTGCAATTTCTGATTCCAGCGCGTTTGATGTCGTGATGACGCCTGAAATTCTGCACACCCGGTCCTTTGTCTCCGACGCTGTTGCCCTCATCACGGGCGAAGCGGAGAAATCCATCGCCGCAAGGGGGATATTCCGCATCGCCCTGAGCGGCGGCAATACTCCGCGTCCCGTTTATGAGGGGCTCGCCGGACTTGATCTGCCATGGGACAAATGGGAGATCACCTTCGGCGATGAGCGCTGTGTTCCGCCGGAGAGCGACCAGAGCAATTTCCGGATGGCGAGGCTCGCCTGGTTCGATCCGGCCCGCGTCCCCACCTCCAGCATCCTGCGAATGGAGGGGGAATCCGACCCTGTGGCCGCTGCGGAGAAATACGAGAAGGAACTCCTTGCGCGATCGACCCCGTATCGGCATGACTTGGTCCTTCTCGGCATGGGGGACGACGGGCACACCGCATCGCTCTTTCCCGGCACGGAAGCACTAGGCGTCACCAACCGCCTGGTCGTGGCAAATTATGTGCCGAAATTCTCCACCCACCGTCTCACCTTCACCTACCCGCTCCTGGATGCCGCCCGCCACGTCTGTTTCCTGGTCAGCAGCCCGGGCAAGGAGCAGGTGCTGAAGGAAGTCCTCGCCGGGAACACCGGGTATCCGAGCGCCGCAGTCGCGCCGGTGGACGGGCGCATCACTTGGCTGCTCGGCGGTGGGGCTTGAGGCACCCGGGCAACCCACCACCTTCTCCTTTCATGAAAGCATTGTTTCTCACCAACGAGTATCCTCCTCGCATTTACGGCGGTGCCGGTGTCCATGTCCAATACCTCAGCCGCGAGCTTTCCAAGCTGATGCCGGTCGAGGTCCGGTGTTTTGGAGACCAAAATACTGCGGCCTCCAATCTTTCGGTCATGGGCTTCGGGCTTGTCTCCGACGCATATACCTGCCCGAAACCTCTCCAGCCCGCATTCGGTGCGGTGCAGCGGTGTTTGGATTTCAACACGTGTCAGATCGAGGCGGACGTCGTCCATTGCCACACGTGGTATTCCCACCTTGGAGGGATCCTCGCGAAAATGAATTACGGGATCCCGCTGGTCGTCACAGTGCATTCCCTCGAGCCTCTGCGTCCGTGGAAGCGGGAGCAGCTCGGCAGAGGTTACGACTTCAGTTGCTGGCTCGAAAAGACGGCGCTGGAAATGGCGGACGCCGTAATCGCAGTGTCCGAGGAGACGCGGAGCGACGTGGAGCGGCTGTTCCATGTGGACCCGCAGAAACTCCATATCATCTACAACGGGATCGACCCCGACGAATACCATCCGGTCGAATCCCAGGCCGCGCTCCGCCGGCTCGGAATCAACCCTCACGAGCCCTACATCCTTTTCGTCGGAAGAATCACACGCCAGAAGGGGATCGTTCACCTGGTCAACGCGATCAAGCATCTGAACCCGGGATTTCAAGTCGTCCTGTGCGCCGGGGCTCCCGACACCCCGGAGATTGCCACGGAGATGAAACAGGCAGTCGCGGCGGCACAGCGTCTGCGTCCGGGCATCATCTGGATTGAGGAGATGCTCGACAACCGGTCCAAGATCGAACTCTACACGCACGCGGGTGTATTTGTCTGCCCATCGATCTACGAGCCGTTCGGCATCATCAACCTCGAAGCCATGGCCTGCGGGACAGCGGTTGTCGCAAGCGCGGTCGGAGGCATCCGCGAAGTCGTGCGGCAGGGAGAGACCGGCTACCTGGTGGCGGTCGAGCAGATGAAGGAAACCCCGTTCGAACCGCTCGATCCCGCACGGTTTTCCAAGGATCTCGCCGCTCGGATCAACGAGCTCATGGCCGATCCCGCAAAGTGTCTGGCCTTCGGAAAAGCCGGCCGCCAGCGCGCGATGGAAGTTTTTTCCTGGAGTTCAATCGCCCGGCAAACGCGCGACCTATACGAGAGCCTCTAAATGCCCGAGCTCCCGTCACCGGGCAGCCTGTTTGGAGCGATATTGTTCGGCGCCATCGGGATGGGGGCCTTTGTTTTCGGCAAGCGGCGGGGGCTGGCAAAGCCGATGATCATCGGGGTCCTCCTGATGGTTTACCCCTACTTCATTGCCGACGGGACGATGGTGTTCCTGATCGGTGCCGCGCTCTGCTACTTGCTCTACCTCTTCCGGGAGTAGAGTCGGAACGCTGGGGGATTCCCTTGGAAGAATCTATTTCGGCTGAACGATGACAGCCGTGCCGTAGCACAGGACTTCCGTGGCCGATTGCTGCGCACCGACATCCGAAGCGTCGTAGCGGACACCAACGATCGCATTTGCTCCGAGCTGTTCCGCGTGGGCAACGAGGGCATCGTAGGCGTGCTGGCGCGCCTGCTCGCACATTTCCGTGTAGGCCCCGATCCTTCCGCCGATGATGCTCTTGAGCCCGCCGAGGAACCCTTGCGCAATGGTGGGAGAGCGGACGGTAATCCCGCGCACGAGGCCCTTGTATTCCGTGATGCGGTAACCTTCGACATCGAATGTGGTGGTCACAAACATGGCGCCGAAGCTGGCACGAAGGGGCTGCAGGGAAAAGCGAAATCCGGGCGCGGCTACTCTCGGCCCGGATTCGTCTCCTTGCAGGCCGAGAAATCTTGGGAGGGCGAACCTCCGTGTGAGCCGTGATATTTCCACGGCTCGGACGGAGCCTCGCCCCCATGGAAAAGCGGGCGCGGTTTGTAAATCTCGCGCTTGTCGTTCCGCCGGGCTTCGCGCATTCTCCGTGGTGCATGGATACAGTTGTTGAACGTCTCCCTCTCGCTTCCGCCGACCCGCTCGCCGACAGGCTCGCCCGCTTGCGGGAGCTTTTTCCCGAGGCCGCCGGCGAGGCAAAGGTGGACCTGGAAAAATTGCGCGCGCTGCTCGATGGCGGCGCGGCCTCGGGTGTCGAGCGCTACGGGCTTTCGTGGGCGGGAAAAAGCGACGCGCTCAAGGCGATCCAGAAGCTCACCACGGCGACCCTGCTCCCCTCGCCTGCCGAATCGGTGAACTGGGATACGACCGGCAACGCCATCATCGAGGGCGACAACCTCGAAGTGCTCAAGGTCCTCCAGCATGCCTACTACGGCAAGGTGAAGCTCATCTACATCGACCCCCCGTATAACACCGGCGGCGATTTTATCTACCCCGACAACTACGCCGAAGGGCTCGGCAGCTACCTCACCTACCTCGGCCAGGTCAAGGACGGCGTGAAACAGACCACGAATCTCGACACCAGCGGACGCTTCCACTCCCGCTGGCTCACCATGATGTATCCCCGCCTCTTCCTCGCCCGCAACCTCCTCCGCGAGGACGGCGTCATCTTCGTCTCCATCGACGACCACGAGGTCTCCAACCTCCGCATGGTCATGGATGAGATTTTTGGGGAGGAGAATTTTGTCGGGCAGCTGATATGGAAGCGTCGTCAGACTGTTGATAGTCGGGCGCAAAATGGAGTTTCCACCGACCACGAATACGTCCTTTGCTATTCGCGTGGAACAACTCGTCTTCGCGGGCAAACAATAGATTTTTCAAAGTTCAAAAACCCGGATAATGATTCGCGAGGTGAATGGTGGAGTGCCGATCTCACAGGGCTAGCTACGCGTGAAGAGCGCCCAAATTTACACTACGATTTAGAAAATCCAGAAACGGGCAGCGTGTATGCCTGCCCTGAAAATGGTTGGCGATACGGCAGGGAAACGATGGCTCGTATGGTTGCCGAAAAACGCATTGTCTGGCCAAGCAAAACAGATGGTCGCCCACGGCTCAAACGCTTCAAAAACGATAGGAATGACGATTTCACAAATCTTTGTTCGATCTTGGATACCGTTTTTACCACACAGGGCACACGCAGCCTCAAGGAGCTCTTCGATGGCCGTGATATTCTTGATTTTCCCAAGCCAGTTGAACTTATTAAACTGCTTGCCTACCAAGCAACACAAGGCGACGACCTGATCCTCGATTTCTTCGCCGGGAGCGGAACGACCGGGCAAGCCGTGCTGGAGTTGAACAAGGAAGACGGCGGGAACCGGCGGTTTGTTTTGGTTCAACTGCCCGAGCCGACCGGGCGCGAGGATTTTCCGACGATTGCCGAAATTACGAAGGAACGTGTCCGGCGGGTGATCCGGAAAATGACTCCCGCGAAGCCGCAAAGCCGCGAAGAAGAAACACCGGAACTCGACCTTCGCGCCTCCGCGCCTTTGCGGGAGATTCCCCAAGACTTGGGTTTCAAAGTTTTCAAACTGGGCGAGAGCAATTTTGCGGTCTGGGATCCCGAACTGGCCGCGACCGAGCCCGGGGCGCTGGCGAAGCAATGGCAGCTCTCCGCCGACAACGTGCGGGCGGACGCGACCGAGACCGCGCTGCTTTGCGAGCTGATGCTCAAGAGCGGCCTGCCGCTTCACGCGCCCGCGACCGTGCGCGACGCCGGGGGCGCACCCGTTTACCTGCTCGACGAGGGGCGCGTCCTCTTCTGCCTCGCCCGCGAACTCACCCGCGACCAGCTCCGCACGATGGCGGAATGGAAACCGCAATCCGTCCTCTGCCTCGACGTGGCCTTCAAAGGCAACGACGCCCTCAAGGTCAACGCGCAGCTCGAATTCCAAAGCCACGGCATCCAGTTCCGCACGGCGTAAAATGCCCGGCTCGACTTTCATCTGATCCCTGTTACCCTTTCGCCATGACCGTTATCGAATCAATCGTCCAAGACCTGCAAAATCTGCCGACGCCAAAACTTGTGGATGTTTCCCGATATGTTCACAACCTCAGTGAACCGGCGCGGAAGGAACGCCTGGCTTTGTTGCGGCAAACCCACGGGGTCTTGAACGAACATGACGGCCAGGCTTTTGAGGTGGCACTGGAGGGTGCCCGCCGGATGGAGACATAAATGGCACTGGGCATCCTGCTCGACAGCAGCGTGGTGATTGCCCACTTGCGCGGCAAGTTCGACATCGCCTCCCAAGTTCCAACCGCCGAACCGCTCTTTTTGTCCCTGACGGCCTTGGGCGAACTTTACAAGGGAGTGCTCAAATCCGGGAGCCCCGCGAAAAACCAAGCCGCGCTCGACGTATTCCTCAAAACTGTTGCCGTGCTGCATCCCGACACAGCCACGGCTTTGCAATACGCCCAGATTGCCTGTGATTTGGAAAGCAAGGGAACGCCGATTCCTGAGAACGATATCTGGATCGCTGCAGTCGCCTTGGAATGCTCCATCCCGCTTGCGACCCGCGATGCGCACTTTGAAAGAGTGGCCGGGCTGACGATCTTGAAATGGTAGCCCCAGCCGGCATAGCATTCACCGGTTCGGGTGATGCCCACGCAACTTTCAAAAACCCATTTATGAACACCTCCGAAAGCCCAAGTGAACTTATGAATTTTGAAGTGCTGATTCCCACGATGGATGGCCACGGGATCGCCGATCGAATGACAATCCAAGTGCCTGTAACCCGTGATCCGGAGACGGGGGAGGAACTGCTCACCCCGGAAGCGCACGAAAAAATCGAGTGGACACAAATCCACCGTGTCGCTCCACCCGTCCAATAATTGGCAACAGACAAACAGGTGCCGTGAAGTTCCAATTCGACGCGCAGCAGCAATACCAACTCGACGGCATCCGAGCGGTCGTGGATCTGTTCACCGGGCAGCCGGCGGCGGCGGGAACATTCGAGTGGCAGCCGGATGTTTTCGGCGGCGATCTTCTCGACAGGCTCGGCGTCGCCAATGCTCTGGACATTTCCGGGGCGCGGATTTTGGAAAATCTCCACGAGGTGCAGCGACGCAATTTTCCCGGAAAGGACGTTGCCGAAAACCTTTCCTTGGACGCGATTCTCGGAACGCTCAATTTTTCCGTGGAGATGGAGACGGGGACCGGCAAGACCTACGTGTATCTGCGCACGATTTACGAATTGCACCGCGAATACGGCTGGAAAAAGTTTGTGATCGTGGTGCCCAGCGTGGCCATCCGCGAAGGCGTGCTGCAAAGCCTGCGGACGATGCGCGAGCACTTCGACACGCTCTACAACAACACGCCGCTGGATTCGTGGGTGTATGACTCCGCGCAGGTCTCGCGGCTGCGCCAGTTCGCGGTGAGCAACCAGCTCCAGGTGCTCGTGATGAACATCCAGGCGTTCGACAAAAAAGACGTGGCGGTGGTGCATCGCGAGAGCGACAGGCTGCAAGGGCGTCGGCCGATCGAGTTCATCCAGCAATGCAGGCCCGTCGTCATCATGGACGAGCCGCAGAACATGGAGAGCGAGAACGCGAAAAAGGCGATCGCGGAACTGCGCCCGCTCCTCACGCTGCGGTATTCCGCGACGCACAGGAATTTGCACAACCCCGTTTACCGGCTTGATCCCGTGCGCGCCTACGACTTGCGCCTAGTGAAGCGGATCGAGGTCGCCTCGGTGACGGAGGACGGGGATTTCAACCGGGCATTCGTCGCGCTGGAAAATGTCACCGCCTCGAAAGCGGGCTTGAGCGCGAAAGTGAAAATCGACATCGAGCAGGCTGGGGGAGTGAAGAGAAAGCAGGTGACGCTCAAACGCAACGGGGACGATCTTTATTCCCTTTCAGGCCACCGCGAAATGTATCGTGGCTACGTCGTGACGGAGATCAACGCATACGGCGAATTTGTCTCGTTCGGCAACGGCGTGAGATTACAAAAAGGCGAGTCCCGTGGCGGACATGGCGACGCGGTGCTCCGGCTGCAGGTCGAGGAAACCGTGCGCGAGCATTTCAAAAAAGAACTCGCCCTGCATGGCCGCCCGCCAGGTGAACGCATCAAGGTGCTTTCCCTGTTTTTTATCGACCGCGTGGCGCACTACGCGCCCGCCGACGGGAAGATCAGGAAATGGTTCGAGGAGAGCTACCGGAAAATCGCGGCGCTGCCGGAGTTTGCCCCGCTCGCGCCGCTGCCTGCGGAGGAGGTTCACAATGGTTACTTCGCCGCCGACAAGGACGGCGTGAAGGACTCGAAGGAAGGAAAATCCACGAAGGCGGACGACGAGGCCTATCACCTCATCATGGAAGCGAAGGAAAAGCTTCTCGCGCCAGACGTGCCGCTGCGATTTATCTTTTCCCACTCCGCTCTCCGCGAGGGCTGGGACAACCCGAACGTGTTTCAAATCTGCACGCTCCGCGAAGGGGCGAGCGAGATCCGCAAACGGCAGGAGATCGGGCGCGGCCTGCGCCTCGCGCGCATCGAAAGCGGCGCACGTTGCGAGGATACCAGGGTGAACAGGCTCACGGTGATCGCGAGCGAGAGCTTCGCGGACTTTGCTGGCAAGCTGCAAACGGAGTTTGAGGAAGAGTGCGGGGTTTCGTTCGCGGGGCGGATTGCTGACAAGCGAAAGACCCGGAAGAAACATCTCCGCAAAGGATGGGAACTCAACGCGGACTTCCGCGAGCTTTGGGATCGCATCAAGCACAAGACGCGATACCAGGTGGAGTTCGAAACACCGGAACTCGTGAAACTCGCGGCAAAAATGCTTTCCGAGAAACCAGAAGTCCCCGAACCGAACCTCCTCGTGACGAGGGCGGAAGTCGATATTTCCAAGGCCGGGGTCCAGGAGGTTCCGCGCGCCGTCCGCTCCGTCAGCCTCGGCGAATACCGCCCGCCCGTGCCGGATGTCATCGGGTATCTCCAGCGCGAGACGGAACTCACCCGCTCGACTCTCGCTGAAATTCTCCTGAAATCCAAACGGGTGAACGACGCTCTGAAAAACCCGCAGGTCTTCATGGAACTGACGGCAGGGGCCATCGGCCACGCGAAACACGAGCTGATGATCGACGGCATCAAATACGAGCGCATCGCCGGACAAAGCTACGACATGATGCTTTTCAAAAATGAGGAGGTGGAAGGCTACCTCTCCCGCATGGTGGCCGTAAAAAACTCGCTCCTGGATTATGTCGAGTTCGATTCGGAACTGGAAAAGGACTTCGCCGAAGCGCTCGACCAGCGGGACGACATTAAATTTTTTGTGAAGCTGCCCGACTGGTTTCGCGTGAAGACACCGCTCGGGGATTACAACCCGGACTGGGCGATTGTGAAAGAGACCGACTGCAAGGTCTATCTCGTGCGCGAAACGAAAGGCTCGACCGACCTCCAGGAGCTGCGCCCGGAGGAAAGAGGAAAAATCAAATGCGGCGAGCGCCATTTTCAAGGATGCCTTGGGGTCAGCTACAAGGTCGTGAAATCAGCGAGCGCCATCGATTAAAGCACACGCTTCAAATACCATGGACCGTCAAACTGAAAACTACGATGTGGCGATCATCGGCGGCGCGCTTTCCGGGGCGGCCACGGCAATCCTGCTGCGCCGGGCCAATCCGGGTCTCCGCGTGCTTATCGTCGAGAAGTCGCCGGCATTCTCCCGGCGTGTCGGGGAAGCCACGGTGGAAGCCAGCGCGTATTTCCTGGGACGGGTACTCGGACTTGCGCATTACCTGAACGAATCCCACCTAACAAAACAGGGCCTGCGCTTCTGGTTCAAAAACGAAACTGTGGAATCGCTCGACCAGGCAAGTGAAATCGGCGGGCGTTATCTTTCGCGGATGCCCTCGTATCAGATCGACCGCTCGACATTCGATGAGGAGGTGCTTCGGAGGGCCTGCGAAGCGGGTGCCACGCTCATGCGGCCGGCAACGGTTTCAAATGTCCGCCTCGAAGCCGGAGCCATGCAGTCGCTCGACGTCACTCACGAGGAGCAGACCCGCCGGATCTCCGCGCGCTGGATCGTCGATGCCTCCGGACTCGCCGCAATCCTGGCCCGCCAGGAAGGCTGGTGGACGCCGAACACCGAACACCACACGACATCCGCATGGTCCCGATGGAAAGGCGTGAAGGACTGGGACAGCCGGGAGCTGGCCGAACGCTTCCCGGAATGGTCGCGCGCCGCCTATGGCACCCGCAATACCGCCACCAACCACATTGTCGGAGACGGGTGGTGGAGCTGGTGGATCCCGTTGAAAGGCGGGGACGCAAGTGTCGGGATCGTCTTCGACCAGCGGCTCGTGGAATTTCCAAGCGAAGGCGGCAACGTGGGCGACCGGCTGAAAACTTTTCTCATGAAGCATCCGGTCGCCCGCGAGATGTTGGCGGACGCCCAATACTACGAGGGGGATCTTCACTGGCGGAAAAATCTGTCGTATTTCTCCACGACTTTTTCCGGCGATGGATTCGTGCTCGTCGGCGATGCCGCAGCGTTCATGGACCCGTTTTACAGCCCGGGGATGGATTGGATTTCATTCACCACGAGCCGTGCAGCCCACGTCATCACCGAGTCCTTCCGCGGCACAGCGGTGCCGGAGCTGATCGCGAGCCACAACCGCGATTTCACCGTCAGCCTGCGCCGCTGGTTTGTGGCCCTCTACAAGGACAAATACGAATACCTCGGCGAGTTCGACCTGATGAGCCTCGCCTTCCGATTCGATTACAGCCTCTACGTGTGGGGGGTTGTCGAACAGGTGTTCACCCTCGGCGACGAGGCATTTTTGTCCCCGCCGTTTTCGCCGCCCAGCGGACGGATGTTTGCCCTGTTCATGGGATCCTACAACCGGCGATTTGCAGCGATCGCCCGCCGGCGCCGGCGCCTCGGACGCCTGGGCAGAAAAAACAGCAACCGGCGCTTCCTGAGCCCCGGCTACACCATCAATCGCGGGAACATGCTCCAGCTTCTCCCGATGCTGCTGGCTTGGGCAAAGCTCGAACTCACCGAGGGGTGGCGTTCCTGGCTGGAACCCGCCGCTGGGCGCTAATCCTCGTGAGCCAGGCAGGCGGAGATGAAGCCTTTGAACAGCGGGTGCGGAGAGTTGGGTTTGGACTGGAACTCCGGGTGATACTGACAGGCGATGAACCAAGGGTGTTTCGCGAGTTCGATGATCTCGACCAGGTCGCCTTCGGGTGATGTGCCGGCAATCACGAAGCCGCGTTTTTCCATGGCCTCCCGATAGGCCATGTTGAATTCGTAGCGGTGCCGGTGGCGTTCGGTGATTTCTGATTTTCCGTAAACCTGGTGGGCGAGGGTGTTCTTGCCCAGGACCGTGGGACATGTTCCCAAGCGCATGGAGGCCCCTTTTTCCGTCACATCTTTCTGCTCCTCGAGGATGCAGATGACCGGGTGCGGGGTGGCGGGGTCGAACTCGGTGCTGTTCGCCGCCTCGAGCCCGCAGACATGCCTGGCGA
>CAZSDC010000108.1:0-10445 GCA_964605515.1 uncultured Chthoniobacter sp. | reverse complement strand
TGCAATGCAACGAGGCCGACGCCTACCTCATCATGGACGACAACAATCCCGCCCCCCGCCTGCTCTCGCGCCCAGGCGAGGGAATCTACAACGATGCGGCGGGTGCCATCTATGGAAACAGCCCGTTCCAGGTCGTCTGGCTCCCGGATGACGAACGCGACGCACAGCTGGAGAAAGTTCATGCCCTGGCGCAGCAACGCGGTTTTAAAGGCGCTGGACCGATCGTATTCGAAGGCAATGCCCCCGCAGATATCCGCGAAAATGCCGCGCTCCGCTCAGTGCTCGTGGGCGATTTGCCCGCCTCTCCCCGCTGCTGGATCGGTGCCCCGAACTCGATCAAGGGCCCGACCGAGATTGTCTTCCATCGCCAGAGCGGCAACCACCTCCTCATTGTCGGACAACGCGACGAAACCATCTCAACCATGCTGGCCCTTGCGTTGATCGCCCTCGTGGCGCAGCGCCCGGCCGACAAGGCGAGATTCTTCCTTTTCCACACCGGCGGATCAGACGAGCAAGATCTGCTTACGGTGGTGGCGCGGCACCTGTCCGTGACCCTGGTGCCGCCCAACGACGTGGCGCGGGTGATGAACGAGCTCGCGGAGGAACTGCGCTCACGGACAGAAGGAACCGCGCCCGCTGACGCGCCGCCTGTGTTTGTCATGATTCATGACCTGCAAAAATTCCGGAAACTCCGTCACGAGGACGATTTTGATTTTTCCGGAGGATCGGATGCTGCGGCAAGCTCCGGGGCGCAACTCGGAACGCTGATTTCCGAAGGCAGCAGCCAGGGAATTCATCTCATCGTCACGTTCGACACCTTCAACAACATCGGTCGCTCGCTCAGCCGCAAGGCGCTGGGCGAATTCGAAATGCGAGTAGTCTTCCAGATGAGCGCCAATGACTCCGCGAGCCTTATCGACTCCCCGAACGCAGGCAACCTCGGGCTTCATCGCGCCATCTATTTCAACGAGCACGAAGGACACATGGAAACCTTCCGCCCCTACGCAACTCCCGCCCCCGAATGGATTCTGGAAGCCTGCCAGCGCTTACAGCGAGTAATCCCCCATGTAGAGCGGGAGCCGCAGCCGGGAAAACTCCCCCCCGATTGACAGAACATCCTCACCCATCAATTGGTAACGCGCGGCGAATCCCGTGATCCGGGCGAGAGCGAGCGGATCGTGATCGGCATCCAGCAGCGACTTCCGGACCCCAAGAGCCCACTCCCGCCAGGCATCGACCGCCAGGCGGATTTCCGTCTCGTCGAAGGTGACAGATTGACTGTTTTGAAATGCGGACTGGAGCGCGACAAGCCTCGTCTCAAAGAGTGCTTCCAGGCTCCGGACATGTTTCCTGCCGGCCTCGAGCGCAGTTGTCGGAATGTCGCCGGGAAGCTGGTCGAGGGTGATCGCGAAGTTGCCGCCAAGGCCGGCGATGGAAAGCATGATGGACCGGAGTGTCGCCGGCTCCCCTTGCGGGCAGATTGGCGGCTTCAGATGCTCTAGACGAACATCCACCTCGCCGGGAATCAGAGCGAGCCGGGTCCGCATCCAGAGCGGTAGCGGCTCCCGAGCCAGCATCCTGCGGCAAATGCCGGTCGCCTCGACAAACCGGTCCCGGATTTCCCACTGCGGAAGCGACGGCCAGAGCAGGCGCTGGAACAACGCCGAAAGCACCAGCGCCAGGACGAGCCCGAAGAAAAAATCGACGATCGCCTGGAAGGGGATTGGCACCTGCCCATTGAGCCCGAGAATCCCGACGATCATGAGCATGCCGAGCTGCATCGGAATCGTCATGCCGCGGGTCTTGAACGACAGGTAGCCCCAGACGAAAAGCCAGACAAAGAGCACCGTGTTCATTACCGCGTAGCTGGAGAGCAGTGGCCTCGCGGCGATCAGCACGAGGCTTGTTGCCGCCAGAGCCGCGACGTTCAGCGGAATGAGGTGAAACGCCCGGCGGTCGCCCTGCCCGCCCGGGCTCGCCGCGTTCATGGCCGTGAACACCCACGTGCCCAGAATGAACATGGCACCGCCGGGTGGCTTCAGCCAGTTGTCGATGAGAAACGCGCCGATCACCGCCAGCCCGGACTTGATCCCGGTTCTGATCCAAAACGGCGGCGGCCAGGGCGAGACCATCGGCATCGGTGAAATTTCCCGCTGCAGCGGGTCCTCGGGCATCGAATCCATGAGCCCATGCGCTTTCCCGATCTGGGAGCGGATGTCATCGAGGCCGGAAACATGCAGGCCCATGATCAGGGCCTGGTCTGCGGGGATGCTCTTGACCACCTGCATGGCTCTCATCTCGTGGAATTTTGTCTCCAGTTGATCGAACGCCTCCGAGATTGCAGCTTGCTCCACTGCCCGGGAGGCAGAGGACGACGTGGTGCGCATTAATCCGTCCAGACCAGCTGCCAGGGCGGCGTGGATGGTATAGAGCGCTGCACCGGCATGCCGGAGATAAAGCGAGTCGGACGGAATCGCCTCGCGCAGGGTTGCGATTGCGCAGGCGATTTTTCCGAGGCAAACCGTCAGCTCAAAATACGTCCCCAGCCTCCGGCGGAAATGCAGGCTCTCCCTCGATCCAAACTCAAGCAGCGTCCGCAGGCCGGTGATCCTGCCGGGAAAATCCCTTGCCTGCCGGGCCCCAGGCACTCCCTCTGCCTGTCCGCAAACCCCGGGAGCATTCAGGAAACATTCCCTCAGATCGCCGAACGAGGCGCGCAGATGGGCAAGGAATTCGATCCGGGCATAGCGCGGCCAAATCACGCTCTGCACGACCATGGTGACAACAATCCCCACCACGATTTCCTCGATCCGCCACAGCATGAATGTCCAGGAATTGTCCGGATTTTCCATCCCGTTGCCCGCCACCACAAGAGCTGTCATTCCGCAGAGCAGGAAGGCGTAGGGATACCGGCTCTGGCCGAACATCGCCGTGCTCGTTCCAACGACCAGGGCGAGCAGCGTCAAGAATATCAACGGATCCTGCTCGAAGGCCCCGGTGATCAGATATCCCGCGACCCCGCCGACCACGGTTCCAAGCAGCCGGAAAATGGATTTTTCGGCAATCGCCCCCACGTATTGGGCGACCATCAAAACGAAGACCGTGAAAAGCGCCCACCCCGGATTGTTCAGGTGCGCCCACAGAGAAATGAAAACCGCCAGAACTCCCGCGAGGCCGAATTTTAACCCGTAGCGGAATGCCGGATCTCTGAAGATCTCGCCTGCCGGATCAAGCAGGCGCTGCCCCAACGCGTGGAGGCTGACAGACGGACGAATGGAAGCGGCGTTGTCCAAACAACGATCCTCCTACCATCCAATCACCGCCCTGGCAAACAGGGAGAACAGGCGATACCTCACTTAGTTTCAGCTGTGCTTCCGGACTCTCCAGCGCCGATAGCAGCTTTTGGGGACATGCCCAGTGAACGACGAAGCGCTCTCTTTGTGCTTGTTCCAGCAGGCGTCAAAACGGCATTGTTCCGCGCTGGCACAGCGAGGAATCGCCGAAAATTCAAACGTTACCATGACAAAGAAAAACGAACACCCCGTTGGCGGCGATCCGATCGCCGAAGGCAAAACCAAAATCATCTTGGCGGCGAAGCACGATGCGGAGAAGGTGCTCGTCCTCTCGAAGGACGACATCACGGCCGGCGATGGGGCGAAGCATGACCTCATCGAGGGGAAAGCGGTGTTCGCAACCCGGACAACCTGCAACGTCTTCCGGCTCTTGAAAGCCTGCGGGGTCCCCGTGGCGTTCGAGGAACAGGTGGATGCCCGATCGTTCCTCGCGCCGCGCTGCCACATGCTCCCGTATGAAGTGGTGGTCCGGCGCGAAGCCCACGGCTCCTACCTCAAGCGCATGCCCGGACTTAACAAGGGGCATCTCTTTCCGAAGCTCCTCTTGGAATTTTTCCTCAAGACGAGCGGGAAAAAATGGAAGGAACACGGCCTCCTTTGCGACGACCCGCTCATGGATTTCTCGGAAGCGGACGGGACGATCTCACTTTACGAACCCTCGAAGCCGATCATCGGCCAGAAGCCTTTTCTGGTTCTCCAGGCAAGCGAGGTCTTTGGCCGGGCCGACGAGTGGAAGCTGTTCGCGGAGATCTCGAAGATCACACGGCGAACCTTCCTGATTCTCGAAAAGGCATGGCAGCTCGAGGGCCGGACCCTGGTGGACTTCAAAGTCGAGTTCGGCCTGACAAAGAAGGGCGGACTACTGCTTGCCGACGTAATTGACAACGACTCCTGGCGGGTGCTCGAAAATGGGGCATACATCGACAAGCAGGCGTATCGGGACGGCGGAAAACTCGATGACGTGGCCGAAAAATATCGCCTCGTCGCCGGAATCACCGACCACTTCAGGCTGCCTGCGCAGCAGATCATCATCTGGCGCGGGTCCGATAAGGACGACGTGACTCCGGTGGTGAAATCGCTCGATCAGCTCTCCGGAGGCGCTGCGGGCGCCCGGTTTTTGAAGGTCACCACGGCGACCTGCTCAATTCACAAGGAGCCGGTTCGCGGGTTGGACGAACTCCACCGCCTTGTGCAGCAGGTTCCGGACACCGTATTGATCGCTTTCATAGGAAGGTCCAACGGTGCCGGGCCGACGCTCTCGGCTTCGACCACCGTTCCCGTGATCACCGTCCCGGCCAGCTTCAAAGACTTCCCGGAAGACGTGTGGTCGTCGCTTCGGACCCCGTCGAACGTGCCTGTCACCACCGTGCTCGAACCCTCGAACGCAGCCTTGGCCGCCCTCGAAATTCTGGCGCTGCGCAACCCGCAGCTCTACATGGCTCTCCGCGAACAACTCGAAGATCGGCTTGTGAACACGATTCCGATCTAGGTTCTCTGAAAATACCGGCAGGCGGAGAGCAGCGCGTCATCGAGGGAAACCACCGGCCTCCATCCGCTCAGTCGCCGGAAGGCGGAGGAATCGACCACCCACCGGTCGGGCCAGATTTCCCGGGCTCTGTCCCGGGTCAGGCTGGGCGTGGCTGCGCGCAGCGAGGGGACAGCATCGACCACCGCAGCTATCAGGCGCACAACCGGCATCGGCACCGGGAGCGTAATCCCTTTTCCTCCCACGGCCCGCGCGGCGGAGCGGATGAGGTCATTATCGAAAACCGGGCTGTCGGATCCGATGTAGAATGGCCCGCGCTCGTTGAATGCGAACGCCGCGAGAATCGCCGCGACCACATCATCGACCCCTAAAAAGCTAAATTCCTTGCGCCGCAGCCCCGGCTTCATCCTCACTGGACCGCGGGCCATTTTGAAGAGCGGGACAGTGGCAGTATCGCGGGCTCCGAGGATCATCGGCGGACGAAGAATCGTGATCGGACGGTCTGGAAACTCGCTCCCGATCGCCCGTTCGAGTTCCAGTTTGGATTCACCATACCAGGTGACCGGCGAATCGGAATCCTGTTCGGATCTGGCCGCATGGCCGTCCGGGGTCGGTCCTCCTGCAGACTGCGACGACAGGACAATGGTCCGGCATTCCGTTGGAAGCGCCCGCAAAACACGCAGCGTCCAGTCCACGTTCGTGGAAAAATACTCCTCGCGGCTTCGGGCGAAAAGCACGCCGGCTCCAAGGACGGCATGGGATGGGCGGACCGCATTCCAAGCCGAAGGCTCTGCCGGAAGCGGGGTGACGGACTCGCGGGCGATTCCATCCTCGTCCAGGCAGCGGCAAAGTTTTTCGCGGTCGCGGACCGGGGCCAGGACCGGCACCCGGTCTCGGGCGACGCGGATCAGGAGGTTTCGCCCGACAAAACCGGTGGCTCCCGTGAGAAGCAGCGCGTTCATGGGTGACGATATAATCTGGGGCCATTGAGGCCACGAGGGAAAAATTCGTCCGACCGCCGTGCTTGCGTTCCGGGACGGCTTGTGATACCGACAGATCATGGTTGATTTCGCAGGCCATTTTGTTTTGGGCGCACGACTCGGGTTCCTCCCGGGGCGGCTTCTTGCGTCCACCTCTCTCTAACCCTGCGGCAAAGCTGACCCGGCGAAGGCGGCTCCCGCCGACAAGACCGTTTTCTTCGCCAACCAAAATCACCACTATGTCAGACCAAATCATCATTTTCGACACGACTCTGCGCGATGGAGAGCAATGTCCCGGCGCAAGCATGAACCTGCGGGAAAAAATGGAGGTCGCCCGTCAGCTCGCCCGCGTGAACGTGGACGTCATTGAGGCGGGATTCCCGGTCATCAGCGACGGCGATTTCGAAGCCGTCCAGACGATCGCCGCCGAGATCAAAGGCCCGATCATCTGCGGGCTCGCGCGATGTGTTCCCAAGGATATCGAAGCGGCTGCGGCTGCGGTCAAGCCTGCGGGCGAACGCAGCCGCGTGCACGTCTTTCTGGCCACGTCCGCCATCCATCGCGAATTCAAACTGAAGAAGGCGATGGATGAAATCACCCGCCTGGCGCGCGAGGGGGTGTCGCTGGCAAAATCTTACACGCGCGACGTCGAGTTCTCGCCGGAGGACGGCTCGCGCACCGAGCCGGAATTCCTGGCCCGCGTGGTCCAGGCCGCAATCGAGTCCGGTGCCACAACGATTAATATCCCGGACACGGTCGGATTCGCCGTTCCCGAGCAATATGCCGCGTTGATCTCCTACCTGCGGGCGAACGTGAAGAACATCGACGATGCGGTCCTGAGTGTGCACTGCCACGACGATCTGGGACTCGCGGTCGCGAACTCGCTGGCAGCCGTCAAGGCCGGCGCCCGTCAGGTCGAGGGAACGTTCAACGGCATCGGCGAGCGCGCGGGGAACTGCGCATTGGAGGAAGTAGTCATGGCGGTCAAGACCCGCCCGGACTTCTTCGGGATGCTCCACACCAAGATCCAGACACGCGAAATTTTAAAGACGTCCCGGATCGTGACCCGGATGAGCGGGCTGCACGTTGCGCGCAGCAAGGCGATCGTCGGCGAGAATGCCTTTGCGCACAGTTCAGGGATCCACCAGGACGGGATCCTGAAAAAGCGTGAGACCTACGAGATCATGGACCCGGAGGAAGTCGGCTGGGGCGGCACCGAGCTGCCGCTGACCAAGCACAGCGGCCGCCATGCCATGCTCGCCCGCCTCGACCATCTGGGATTCAAACTGACCGAGCAGGAAACCGGCGCGGTCTTCGAGCGATTCAAGGAAATTGGCGACAAAAAGAAGTTTGTCTATGACGACGATCTGGCCGCACTGGTCGAGGATTCAATGTCGGTTGCCAAGGAGACCTTCACGCTGGATTACATCCATGTCACGAGTGGCTCGACCACGATCCCAACAGCAACCGTCCGCCTGAAAACTGCCGGGGGAACCCTGCAGGACTCAAGCCCCGGCAACGGCGCCGTGGACGCGGCCATGCAGACGATCGACCGCATCGTCAACCGCAAGGGCCATCTAGCGGAATACCGCGTCGAGGCGGTCACCCAGGGACGCGACTCGCTGGGCGAGGTCACCCTCAAAGTGGACTTTGGCGACGGCGAAATCATCACGGGGAAAGGCGCGAGCACAGATGTTATCGAAGCCAGCGCCCGCGCCTATGTGAATGCCGTCAACCGCAAAGAACTGGCCGCCCAGCGCAGCAAGGATCTCGCAAATCCACCGCTCTGAGCCGCTTTCTGACGCCGCAAGCAGAGACCGATATTCAGATGCTTGAAGGCCTCAGGTTCAAAAGCCCGCATCAGGCCGGGGCGGTCTGGTGACGGTGACGACAGAAATTCACGCTGGTTTTTAGCGTTCCGCCTACAAGAATCGACGCTCATGGTCTGAGAGCGCCAGATAAACGCCGGCGCTCCAGCCGAGCATGGGGGGCGCGTCGTATTCGCCCGAGGCGACGGCGCCGCGTTCGGCGTCGGTTTTTTCCCAGAGTTTTCCGGTTTTGGCAAAGAGGGCGTCGGCCAGGGACAGGAATTTTCCAGCGATCCGGCGGGCGTCGTCCTTGTATCCGTAGCGGCGGAGTCCGGAGACGGTCATCCAGACGAGCGGGGGCCAGACGGTGGGGAACGCTGCCGACCGGGGTGATGCGGGCGCAGCCCTGGCAGACGCTGTTGTTTTCCCCGAATCCGCAGGCGGGATCCGCCCACCCCGGGCTTTCGGTGCCAAATCCGTTTTCTATCACCGGGTCGGCGCCTGTGCGCCCGCTAACCAAGATCCCGGATCACCTGCTTCTGGATCTCTTCACAATGCCAGTGGCCGAGCCATACGCGATCTCCGAACCGCTCTCAACGGCGGGCAAAGTGAACCTGAACTACCAGATTGCACCGTTTAGTTATATCCAGCGGAAGACCGGGCTCTATGCCGTGCTGAAATCGCTTAAAATACCCATTTTCGTAGGCAGCCAGGCAGCCGCCTACAAATCCATGGGGCTGATGATGAATGGTCTTTCCAGCATTCGGAACGACTCCCTCCATGCTTCCACAAAGTATTCTTGCAACACCTATGATGTGCCGGGATATCCGCTGGTGCCGGGCGAGAAGATCTTTCCCGGCAGCACATCAATGCCCGGCAAGCAACGGACTCTCTTTGACATTAACATCAGCGAGACGCTCAAAGGCTTTGATGACCTGTTCAATGCTGGAGAAGCCTTCCGATCTGCCAGCGAGATTTGCGACATGTTCCTGGTCCCGGATCCAACCGCCACAGATCCGGAGGGAACAATCGCTCCCTCTGGAATCCCGACTACTTTGGCAGCCACCAAAACCTGGTGGTCAACAACCGGGACTACCAGTCCGATCATCACAGCCGACAACCTGCGCGAGGCACCTTATAACCAGATCTATCCACGCATCACGACAAAATCCAACACCTACACTGTCCACATGCGCGTCCAGGCGCTGAAGCAGGTTCCCAACCGGGCAAGCTGGGGCACCTGGAACGAGGCGACCGACCAGGTCGTCTCGGAATACCGCGGGAGCGCTACCATCGAGCGATACGTGGATCCGAACGACCCGACTATCCCGGATTTTACGGACCCCGCAAACTCCAGCAAGAACCTCGCCCCCTACTATCGCTGGCGCACGGTCGCCGAGCGGCAGTTTATTCCCTGACGCACGCTCCACGGAAAAAGGAGGGCGAGCGGCCTTCCGCGATGATGCTGAAAAAGGGAAATCAGTTCGAGGCAGCAAGGGCGCCGTCGCTGACGAGGCAGCGGAAGGCTTTCCCGGAGTGGCCGGTGGACTTGTGGTATTCGGCAACGATGACTTCGGAGAGGCGGTCAATATCCGAGAGTTCGACGAGGGCGACGATGGCGCCCCCGAATCCACCGCCGGTAAGCCGGGCACCGTGGCAGCCGGTTTGGCGGATGGCGATCTCGACGAGGGCGTCGAGCTCGGGCGTGCTGTTCTGGAAATTCTCCATCGAGCTGCGGTGCGAAGCGGTCATCAGTTTGCCGAAGTCATCGCCCTTGCCCTCGCGGAGAAAGGTGAGTGCCTGAAAGACGCGCTCATTTTCTCCGACGATGTGGGCGGCGCGTTTTTTCACGAGCGGGGGAAGTTTGGCGGCGGCGAGTTCGGCGGAGGTGACATCGCGGAGTGCGGCCGCTCCCATTTTGGCTGCCGCTTCGAAGCACTGGTCGCGGCGCTCGTTGTATTCTCCGCCGGTGAGCGCGTGCTTGACGCCGGAATGGACGATGAGGAGTCCGAGATTGTGGGGGAAGGGGATCAGGTCAACCGTTTCTGCCCGGCAGTCGAGGTAGATGACATGGTCCTTTTTTCCGAAGATCGAGGAAACCTGGTCGAGCAGCCCGCAGCTCACGCCGACAAATTCATTTTCCGCACGGCGGCAGACTTTGGCGAGATCTAGAGGGGAAATGTCGAACGGGTAAAGCTTGGTGAGGAGCACGGCGGTCGCCACCTCAAGCGCTGCGGAGCTCGACAGCCCGGCACCCAGCGGGAGGGTCGCCGAATAGCTCGCCTCGAACCCGCCGGGTGTTGCACCGGCCTTGGCAAGCATCTCGGCCACGCCGAGCGGATAGTCCTCCCAACTGTCACGGGGCTTGAGTCCGGCTTTCCGGTCGATGGCGACCACCCCGTTGATGCCTTCGGTCGTGAGCACGATTTTTCCGTCATCGCGCCGCCTCCCCACCGCGGTGATTCCCATTTGGATCGCCGCGGAGAGGACGACTCCTCCGTTATAATCCGTATGATTCCCGAGGAGTTCGACCCTCCCTGGAGCGAAAGCTTTGATGTCCGACATGACGTCCATCATTCCCGCAGCATCAAGGCTTGCCAAGCGACAAATCTCTGCCAACTTTGGGATGCAAACAACGCGGAGAAAATTATGCCTGAATCCACTGAATCCAAAATCGCCGCCAAGAAGCTCGAGAGCAGCACCGAACACGCCAAGAAGGCGCTCGATGCCGCCACGGAAGCCACCAAGGCGGTCAGCCAAACCGTCAAACAACACGCCCAAGTCGCCTACGAAGTCGGCAAAGAGCACATCACCGCAG
>CAZSDC010000107.1:0-10490 GCA_964605515.1 uncultured Chthoniobacter sp. | reverse complement strand
TTGGTCTGCCCAGGTTCGCACGTTTGGGATCGGCATCCATGAGGTCTTTGGCATTCTTCAGGCACCATTTACGGACATTCTGGTAAACCACATCGGGTCCACGCTCGACCAGCAAATCACGTATCATGTTCATTGACGTTCCGGCGGCGAGTTGACTGCGGATATATTCTCTGTGGGGGTCGAGGATGGATTTTCGCTTTCTCATGTTTGTATAGTAGTAACATACTCTACTACTATATTCAATAAAGTGCTATTTCGTTTTACTACTTTAAAGGGCCCACGGTCTTCCCATGAGATGGTTTTCGATGGGATCAGCCGCTTTGGACCCCATTGCAGAACCGCACATATTTCGTGTGTTTTATTAGGTAATATACTTTTTGCATTAGTATATATAGAAAATTCGCCTATAACCCGGATCATGCAATAGAAGTAGTGGAATGAATGTTTGGGCTGTCGGGAAGAGGGATTTACGGGTGTGGTAGGATCACCGCAATGGTGAACCTGCCCATCGAATACTCGGAGAAGCCGGTGACGCCCTTTGGCGGCATGGCGTTGATGAAACGATTCATCGACCAGACAGGCATCCGCGAGCGTCTGACCGCACTGGAACTGCCGCGGGGCGGATCGAACCGGGCCTACGATCCGTTGCATATCATCGAGGGATTTTGGCTTGGCATCTGGACGGGCGCGAGCCGTTACATCCACTGCGACTGGCTGCGGCAGGATGAGACGCTGGCGGCGATCTTTGGCTACGAGTGCCTGCCGAGCCAGAGCACCTACAGCCGGTTTTTTGGAAAGTTCTCGCAGGCGCGCAACACGGCGGTGTTCCCGCCACTGCAGCGGTGGTTTTTCTCGCAGATGAACATCGGCGCGGTGACGGTGGACTTCGACAGCACGGTCATCACGCGCGAAGGCGCCCAGGAAGGCTCGGCTAAAGGTTACAACCCCAATCGCCGGGGGCGCAACTCGCACCACCCGCTCATCGCCTTCATCAGCCAGACGCGCATGGTGGCCAACGCCTGGCTGCGCCCCGGCAACACGGCAGCGTGTTCCAATTGCGTGGGGTTCATGCGCGAGACCTTCGACGAGGCGCTCGATGGGGTGAAAGTGGGCCTGGTGCGCGCTGACTCCGGCTTTTACACCGACGAGATCCTGGGCGCGCTGGAGGGGCGCGGACTCCCCTACATCATCGCCGCCAAAGCTTACGCCAACCTCAAGCACGAGATCCACGGCATGAAGGACTGGGTGGAAATCTGCCCCGGCATCGCGGTCAAGGAGTGGCGGCACCAGCCAGCCAACCCCAAGTCCAAAGCCCGCCGGCACATCGTCGTGCGCAAACAGATCAGCCGCCGCCCGCAGGCCGCAGGCAAGCTGCTCTTCGAGGATCTGCCCGACTACCGCTTCAGCCTGTATGTGACCAGCCTCGATCTTCCCCTCGATCAGATCTGGAACATCTACAACACCCGGGCCGACTGCGAGAACAGGATCAGGGAACTCAAGCAGGACTTCGGGCTCGACGCGTTCTGCCTGCAAGACTTCTGGGCCACGGAAGCCTCGTTCCGCTTCATCGTGGCAGCCTACAACCTCATGAGCCTGTTCCGCCACTCCGCGCTCAACAGCCGCAACACAGCGACACTGGCCACGCTGCGTTCCTATTGCTTTGCAATAGGCGGCTGGGTCAGCCAGCACGCCCGCCAGAGGGTGCTCAAACTCTCGCTTCCCCGCTCAAAACGACCCTGGATGGACTCCATCTTCCGCCAGATCGACGCCCGCCCGCCTCCATTCGATTACTCTACTGCATAATCCGGGTATAACCAATCCGGTTGACGGCGGCCATTAGCAGGTCGGTTCGCTCCAGACGAAACTTCGGCTCCCGCAAGGCGGGACCAGGATGGGGTGCCGGAGATGGGGCCCCTCGTGGGCCAAGACATGGTCAATGCACTCTGGAGTGCAATTCACCCCCGTTGCTGGAAAGAGCAGCGGGGGGGGGCGCTCACACCCAGTCCGCGCAGAGCAATTCGGCCTGCATGAGCACGGTCTTCACCGCTTCCTCCTGCAGGTCCGGTGGATAGCCGTATTTGTTGAGGATGCGCTTCACCATGACTTTGATTTTGGCGCGGGCGCTTTCGCGGAGGGTCCAGTCGATCGTCACGCTTTTGCGGACCTGGGTGATGAGTTCGGCGGCAATGACCTTCAGTTTGTCGTCGCCCATCGCTTTCACGGCGGATTCGTTGGCGGCGAGGGCATCGTAGAAGGCGACCTCGTCATCGGTCAGGCCGAGGTCCTGGCCGCGTTTGGTGGCGGCATCCATCTCCTTCGCCAGTTTGATGAGTTCTTCGATGACTTCCTGTGTGGCGATGGCGCGGTTGTGGTAGGCGTTGAGGGTCTTTTTCAATTTCTCGCTGAAAAGCTGCGATTGCACGAGATTGCGCTTCGACCTCACCGTGAGTTCATTCTTGAGAAGTTTTTCGAGCAGCTCGGCGGCGACGTTCTTATATTTCAGGCCGCGCACTTCGGCGAGGAACTGGTCGGAGAGGATGCTGATGTCCGGCCTCGGCAGCCCGGCAGCGGTGAAAACATCGATCACCTGCCCGTCGGTGGTGATGGCTCTGGATACGAGCTGGCGCACGGCGGCGTCGATCTGCTCGGGGGTTTTCTTTGTGCTGGTGGTTTGTTTGTTCAGGGCCGCCTGGATGGCTTGGAAGAATGATACGTCATCGCGGATTTCCGTGGCTTCATCGCTGGCGGCACAGAGGGCGAAGGCGCGGGAGAGTTCCATGACGACCTGCACCCAGCGCTTTTTGCCGTCCTCCTGATTGAGAATGTGTTCCTGGCCGGCGGGGATGAGGGCGAGGCGTTCGGCTGGCTTGCCGGTTGTCCATTTCGACCAGTTGAACCCATGGAGCATGTCGCAGGCGATGCCGTGTTTTTCCATCAGCACGGCAATGGCCTGCCGGGTGTCGTAGGTGGGATCTCCCTTGCCGCCGCTCTCGGTGTAGTTGGCGAGGGCGTGCTTGAGTTGGTCGGCTAGGCCGAGGTAATCGACCACGAGGCCACCGGGTTTGTCGCGGAACACGCGGTTCACGCGGGCGATGGCCTGCATGAGCCCGTGGCCCTGCATCGGCTTGTCGGCATACATCGTGTGCAGGCAGGGGGCGTCGAAGCCGGTCAGCCACATGTCGCGCACGATCACGATGCGAAACGGGTCTTTGCTATCCTTGAACCGGTTGGCCAGTTTCCGGCGCTTCTCCTTGTTGCGGATATGCGGTTGCCAGTCGGGACCATCATCCGCGCCGCCTGTCATCACGACTTTGACGAGGCAGGATTTCCCCTTTTCAGCTTCAGAATCATCATCCTTCGCGCTGGCCCAATCGGGGCGGAGTTTGATGAGGGCGTTATAGAGATCCACGGCGATCCGGCGGCTCATGCAGACGATCATCGCCTTTCCGTCTATTGCCTCGGCCCGCTTTTCAAAATGGGTAACCAGATCGGCAGCAACGAGGGCGATGCGTTTCGGATCGCCGACCAGCGCCTCCAAGGCAGCCCACTTGGTTTTGAGTTTCTCCTTCCTCGTCAGTTCCTCGCCTTCCGTGATGGATTCAAACTCCGCGTCGATCTTCGGCAACTCGGCGGCATTGAGCCCCAGCTTGGCGATCCGGCTCTCGTAGTAGATCGGCACCGTGGCCTTGTCTGCAACGGCCCGCTGGATGTCGTAAATGCTGATGTAATCTCCGAAGATTGCCCGTGTGTTGGCATCCGTCTGCTCAATCGGTGTCCCGGTGAAGCCGATGAAGGAAGCGTTCGGGAGGGCATCCCGCATGTGACGGGCAAGGCCGTCAATCAAATCGTATTGGCTTCGATGCGCCTCGTCGGCGATCACGATGATATTCCGGCGCTGGCTCAGTGCCGGCATCGCCGTTTCCGACATGAACTTCTGAATCGTGGTGAAAATGACCCCGCCACTCGCCACTGTGAGCAATTCGCGGAGGTGTTCCCGGCTCTCCGCCTGCACGGGTGTCTGGCCAAGGATTTCGTGGCACCGCTGGAACTGACCGAAAAGCTGGTCGTCGAGGTCGTTTCGGTCGGTAAGAACCACCAGCGTCGGATTCTCCATCGCCGGATGCCTCACCACACGGGCCGCGTAGAAGAGCATCGAGAAGCTTTTGCCGCTGCCCTGGGTGTGCCAGACGACACCCGCCCGGCGGTCGCCCGGCTTGCCTCCGTGCATCTTCCCTGCCCAATAGGTTCCGGCTTCTTCGCCAGCACTCACGGACGTGGCCCGAATCGTTTCAGCCACCGCAACGTTGACCGCATGGAACTGATGGTAGCCCGCGATGATCTTGTGCAGAGCTCCCGAGTCCGGGTCTTCTTCGAAAACTATGAAATGCTCCAGGAGCTGCAAAAATCGCTTCTTATCGAAGACGCCACGAATCAGGACCTCCAGTTCAAGCCCGCTCGGTGGCGCATCATGCTCCCGCCAGACCTTGAACCACTCCTGGTTCGCTGTCACGGAGCCCATTCGCGCCTGAAGGCCGTCGCTCACCACCAGCGCCGCGTTGTAGTGCAAAAGGGAAGGGATCTCCGCCTTGTAGGTTTGGAGCTGAGCGTAGGCACTCCAGATCGTCGCGTTTTCATCGCTCGCATTTTTCAGTTCAATGAGACCCAGCGGCAGCCCGTTGACGAAGACAACGACATCCGGCCGCCGGTTGTTTTGCCCTTCGATCACCGTGAACTGGTTCACCGCTAGCCAGTCATTCGCCCGCGGATCGTCAAAATCCACCAACTGCACATGGTCACCCGCGATGCTGCCATCGGGGCGCGGATATTCGACGGGCACCCCGTCTCTCAACATCCGGTGAAAAGCGCGGTTCGTCTGCGTGAGCGAAGGCGTCCCCACCCGCAGCAACTTGCGCAACGCCTCCTCTCTCGCCTCCTCGGGAATAGCCGGATTCAGCCGCCGGATGGCCTCGCGCAAGCGCCCCACCAGCACCACCTGGCCAAACGATTGCCTCTCCGCCGCCGGTTCACCGGGCGCAAGATGCGGCCCGTGCCCGACCGCATAGCCCAGCTCCGCAAACCACTCGAGGGCGGCGTCTTCGACAATGGATTCGTTCAGGCTCATGAGGATTGGCATTGACCCAGGCGCGATATCGCGCCTCTGAAGTTATACGGACAAAATGTCCGGAAAATGTCCGGATAGGGTGTGTGTCTGCTGGTAAAACGGACGCTATTCATGGCAGAACCCGATATTCCGTGGAGGGGCCCATCCCCGTTTGCTGGACAAGGTCCAATTTCCGAAACTGTTTCAAATGCCGACGCGCAGTCCGTTCGTCCACGTTCATGGCTGCTGCATATTCATTGGATTTGGTCCGACCCTTGGAAACCAGCCAAGCCCAACCAGCCCTTTCAGATTTGCTGAGTTGATCGAGCATGGCAGTATCCATTGCCTCCACCGCTGCCTGCCCGTGTCGGTAAATCGTCAGGTTCAAATACAACCCATCAAACGCATACTTCGGCACCGGAAGCGCATGCTTCGCCGCGGCTTCTCCGAAAGTCCTCATCCCGAATCCACGCCCTTCCACCAGCTTCGTTCCGCCGAAAGCAAATTGCAGCTTCGGGTTCCGATTATACATCGGCGCGGTAAAGTCCTGCATCTGCTCCAGGGTGATCGGCAGGAGCGGAGCGCCCGGACTGCGCACTGTGACCGTGTCCGCCGTCACCATCAGATGGCACGTCGCGCCGGTCAGGTCGTAATCGCGATGCACCAGCGCGTTAATCACCGCCTCGCGCACCAGCTCGAATGGCACGGCGGCTCGTTCCGCCCGCGTCATCCGGCTTCGATCAATCACGTTCGGCAGCTTCGGGCGCAGCCACTTCTCCACTGCATCGGGAATCAGGATCGTCGGGCCGTCGAAGTTCTTGATCTCGTGCGTGCCGTCGGGATACTCGATCGTCGCGTTCAGGCCCGCGTGGTGCAGCACCTCGCGCGGCGACTTCCCGAAAAGCACGAAACCAAATCCCGTCGGCACCAGCTTTGATCCCCGCCGACGGAGCAACCCCTGGCGCTCCAATCGCTGAAGAAATCCGGCTGAAGTCGTCTTGTCCGGGATTTTCGTCCGCTCGCGATAGCGGGCCAGTGCGTCGGACGCCAGATCAGCCTGGCTCACCCCGGCCAGCGCCTCGTCCCACTGCGAAAGCGGTGTAGGCTTGCCCGCCTTCCCGTCTTTGGCCTCCGCCGCGCGCTTCAATGCTTGTGCAATGAACTCCTTGTTCACCTCCCGAATCTGCTCCTGCAAATCGAGATCGAAGAGGTGAACTTTTACGCCATTGTCCTCAAGATATCGAATGCCCTGCCGGTCCACCGTCGGGTCCGGGTCTTCGATCCCCACCCAGACTTCGGCAATCCGCGCGTTCACGATCCGCTCCGCGCAGGCCAGTTTCGGATGCTTCCGCGCTCCCGGCGCGCACGGCTCCAGCGTCGCAAAGAGCAATGAGCCATCCAGTCGTTCGTCCCGGTGCTTGCGTTCCAGCAGCGTGTATTCAGCATGGTCACCATGCCGCAGCTCGCCACGAAATGCCGTATCCACCGTGCCCTCCGGCTTCACGAGCACCGCACCGACCAGCGGACTCGCCTTCTTGTCGGCTCGCGGCTCGTTGATGGACTGCTTCATCACTTCGATGGCTTTTTCCATCAGCTTGCGCGGGTCGATTTTTATTTTGGTGGCCATGGTGATCCTGGGTGGGGTTTAGCCAGCGGTAGTGGTGGTCATCATGATCGTCGTCGCGCTCGTCATCGCGATGCTCATGGTGCTCGTGCTCATGATGGTGATGCTGATCATGATATTCCCTCCATCATTGCCAAGCCTGAAGGCCTGTGCCTCCGGGAATCGACGGGTTCAGTCGGCTGATGGCTTCGCTTTTCCCCTCTCCCAGTGGGAGAGGCCGGGTGAGGGTTGCTGCAGGCATTGGCCGGATTCAGCCGCCGGATCGCCTCGCGCTTTCCCTTCTCCCCCCGGGAGAAGTCCGGGATGAGGGTTGCCCTCGGCATTGCGAGGGCGGCGTCTTCGACGATGGATTCGTTGAGGGTCATTTAGCAACTGCTGGAATTTCAGGAATCACTGCACGCAATGCAGCCACAAGCGGGGCGGAGTCTTTGCTTCGCAACCAACGCATCACTTGCTCTTGGAACTTGGTTCCAAAGACAACACCTGCCTCAGACACGAGCCCCTTCGTTTTGTAGTAACGCAGCGCCGCCGGGTAATCCTTCTCAGTAAGCACGCGTAACATCTCTTTATCCCACTTCGCATAGATTGCGGCTGGGTCTATCGCTGCACACGCGCCATTGTAGGCAGAGGTTAATGCTTCGGCCCCGTCGCCTCCTTTTCCGAATGTGCGCAGGCCAGCCTCAATTTCCATCCGAGTCAGATTCGAGACAACGCGGACCGTGTTCGTATTGAGGGTGGCGAACACCCGTTCTTTAACTTTCGCGACTGCCTCAGCGGGATTGTGCCCCAGTTTTTCAGCTGCAATGACCAATATCGATTCAAGCAGAAAAAGATTCTCGACCACTGCGACCGGCAGCACAGCGATACCCAACCCGTTGAGCATCTTAATGTCCCCGTCAGAACGTCCATCGTTATCGACGAGCCCACCGCACCTATTGTGATGTAAACTCGGCATCTGGGTGAAACTGCGAGCCGAGTGGACAACAATCTCGCATGAGCTGCACGGAACAACGGTGTGCTCTGGGAAGGTTTTGCCGTAGATGAAGTAGTCCAAGCTACTACGGTCACCTTCGACAAAAAGGATTGGGCGGCGACTTCCCATCACTTCCAACAGCAAAGATTCCGGAAAAGCGTCTGATTCTGGAACCGCTTCCCAATCCCATTTTCCATCGGTGTATTCGCGCAACCACACCTTTGTTGCGTCTTTGCGTGAAGCCGCAAAGCCAAGGTCATGCGTGATGTAAACGAACACGCAGTCAGGCCGAGCAGACTCAACAGCGTCCCATAGCCGCGCTTGGATGGCGCGGTGGAGATGCAGTTCTGGCTCATCGACGATAAAGACCCCGTCTCTTGGTACACTTAGGGCTTCGCCAATCAGATAAAAAATCCCTCGCTCTCCGTCACTCATTTCCTTTGCGTGGTAGGACTTCGTGTCTTGCCGGTTACGGGTTTCAATTCGGTTTCCGGTGATGATCAACTCTCGGTCGGGCAAGACCGCCTCCCAAATCTGTATGATCAAATCCAATCGGGTGATCGGGGGCATAACATGTTTGACCTCAGATTTCATCGCGACTCGATACTGGTCACTCACCGAAAAACTTTCAGAGACCAAGAATGTAACGAGCGCGTGAAAATCGTTGAGCAATGCAGTCTCAGGATTCTGATGCCATCGACCCAAGTTTCTATATACGGGATCATTTCCTTTCTCTTTCCGTCCATTGCGCAGGAGTAGTTCTGCCTCTTCAATGTCGGTTGAATTCACGCTGTCTGGAAAGCTCAGCGACCGATGAGCGGATACCCGATGGTGCAAATTCGCATCTTTCTTTTCAAGCCATGAACCGAATCGAGTCTTCCCTGAGCCATTTGATCCAATAGCAACAAGCACACGATCACGAAGCACCAGTTTATGGCCCTCCGGATATATTTTAGTCGGTGGCATCTGGACGGAGTGTGTGGCAGGTTCAATCATTTGGATTTGTGGGTTCAATTGTAGCGCTTGTCCATATTCGCCACACTCAACTCCCCGCTCAGCAGCTTTGGAAGCAGCGCGTCGCGTAGGGTGGCGAGGGTGCGGGATTGGTCGGTGTTGGCGCGGATTTGCGCGAATAGTGGGTCGATGGTCTTGGCGAACGCTTGGCCGATTTCTGGCGGGGGGAGCATGAACGGGATGCGGTTCATGTTTCCCTGATTCAGCTTCGGCTGAACCGCCCCATTAACGAACGGAGTAATGTTGGAGCTTTTGAGATGCAGAAGAAGGTGCTCGGTGCTGATGCCATTCTTGCCACGCAGAACGTGGGCGTGGTTGTTCACCCAGAACTTGCCCCAGACGTATTGGAGGACTGGCGTTCCGTTTTCGTTGATGACCGAGCCGTCTTCTCCCATGAGCGTGTAGATGCCGTCGAATAGGAAGTCGTCCACGTAATCCATGACCGAGGCTGCGCCGTGGTAGGGATACTTGCCTTGCCGCGCTTCGCGTTCCCGTCCCGACAGCGGAATCCGCTTCGAGTCGGAGATTTCAATTACTTCGCAAAGCGTCGTTGCTCGCCAACCTGTCGGGACAACGCCTTCGGCCCTGTGGTCGAAATGATCAGGGAAGAGTGCGGCGGTGGCTGGGTCGAGGCCAACGGGATCGCGGCCGTCGAGTTTGGCGCGGACGGGGTCGAAATCCACGAACCAGCTCTGGAACAGCGCCCGCGCCATCGCCTCCAGCGTCGCGTTCATCCGCCGGTTCAACTCGATCTTGTCGTCCAGTGCCCCAAGCACCACCGCGATGGCTTTTTGCTCTGCGAGGGGTTTTAGGACAATCGGGATGCGTCGGATAATGCCTTCGTTCAGCGATGGCATTGTGGTTCCGGCGGCGTGTTGAATCATCCAGCTTCGGTGCGCCGTTGTCTGAAGCTGATACGAGATGAACTTCGGGTCGCACTCTTCGACGTTGAGCCGGATGCGAATACCATCGGAGCCTAGAAAGTATCCGTCTTCGTCGGGCTGAACTTGGGCGCTTCGTTCGACAGCTCCTTTGCGACCGAAAACAATGTCGCCTGCTTTCAGCAAGAACTCAGGCATCCGGCTAGAAACCGTTACATCAACTCGTGGTGTGTCGTGGTGAACGCGCAGACGGCCAAAGCCCACTTCGCCCACTGAGATTACTGGGACACCAGTGGGCGTGTATTCCGAAGCTTTGAGCTTCGTGCCGAACGGGCCGGTCTTGATGCTGCCGCCGGTTTCGTCGAGCAGCGCACCGATGGTCGATTCGCTACCCGCCATAACCCAGCCCCCTCAGGTTGGCTTTGATGGCCTGCTCCAGTTTCGCGGACTCGGCGAACTGGGCGTGCAGTTCGGCGACTAGACGCGGCATCTTTTCCTCGAAGGGGTCGCCGTCGTCTTCGACTTCCTCGGCGCCGACGTAGCGGCCGGGCGTGAGGACGTGGCCGTGCGCGGCGATTTGCTCCGATGTGGCTGAAAAGCAGAAACCGGGCACGTCGGCGTAGGCGACCCCGGAGTTTTCAGTTTTCAGTTTCAAGTTTTCAGGGGAAGAGCGCCAGGCGTGGTAGGTGCTGCTGATTTTCTCCAAGTCGGCGTCGGTCAACTCGCGGTGGACGCGGTCGATGAGGGTGCCGAGTTTGCGGGCGTCGATGAAGAGGGTCTGTTGGCGGCGGTCGCGGAAGCCGCGTTTGGTGTCGGCGGCTTTGTTCTTCGCGAGGAACCAGAGGCAGACGGGAATCTGCGTGCTGTAGAAGAGCTGGCCGGGGAGCGCAACCATGC
>CAZSDC010000106.1:0-10510 GCA_964605515.1 uncultured Chthoniobacter sp. | reverse complement strand
CCAGATCGAGCAGCACGTTCGAAAAATTTTCCGAGGCCACGACTTCGCCGTCCACGGCAACCACAAACGTGCGCTCCCGAAACCGGGGCACATATTGCAAAATCTCGCGCAGGTCAGATACGTTCACTTTCGGAAAACCGCAGAACTAGCACACGGAATCTGCGGAACACAGCGGAAAATCACACCGCTCGTTGGTTTTCACACGGGAAGGGAAAATGAAGCTTCCGCGAGGCGGCGGAGGTGCGGCCGAAAAGCCTGTGATTTTTGCCTGCTTGGATTCATTGCCTTGCGCTGTGGCGTGACATTTCAGACCACAACTTTCACAATCATTTTCCACACTATGCCCATCCCTGATTTTCAAACCCTCATGCGTCCCCTGCTTCAGTTGGCCAGCGACGGGAAGGACCATCTCATCCGAAACACCATTGACGAACTTGCGAAAGAATTCTCGCTGACGGATGCAGAGCGCAGCCAGCTTCTTCCAAGCGGACGTCAGCCGCTGTTTACAAACCGTTTGGCGTGGGCCAAAACCCACCTTCGGATGGCGGGACTATTGGATGCTCCATCCCGGGGCGTGTTCCGGATTACCCCGCGTGGAAAAGCGCTTTTGAAGGAGCATCCTGATCGTATTGACCTCCGCATTCTGCAAACACAACCCGGCTATTTGGAGGCGCGGAATGCAAAGTCAACTTCGAGTGACAAGAAGATCGAGGCGACTGAAGAAGTTCAAACCCCGGAGGAACAGATCGAATCGGCATCGGTCACATTGCGCGAGAATCTCGGCGAGGATATTCTCGCGAAGCTGAAAGCCGCTTCCCCCACCTTCTTTGAACGAGCGGTCGTGGAGTTGCTCGTGCGTATGGGCTACGGGGGGACCCGCAAAGATGCCGGACAAGCGATCGGTCGTACCGGCGATGAGGGCATTGACGGGATCATCAAGGAAGACCGTCTTGGTCTGGACACCATCTATATCCAAGCCAAGAAGTGGGAGGCGACAGTGGGCCGACCCGAGATCCAGAAGTTTGCCGGAGCCCTGCAAGGATTCCGGGCAAAGAAGGGCATCTTCCTCACCACGTCCGACTTCTCACGCGATGCTCAGGAATTCGCGAACAAGATCGACAGCAAAATCGTGCTGATCGACGGCGAAACCCTCTGGAATCTCATGATCGATCACGGTCTCGGAGTAACCACAGTCGCCAGCTATGTAGTCAACCGACTGGACAACGATTTTTTCGACGATGAAAGCTGACGGTGCCCATAAGCTTGCCGAGATCGACGGCGACGGGTGGATTGACGGCCAGCTCCCCGCCTCCATCTCCGTCAGCCCTTGACGAGTTCGAGGCGCAGTTTCCCGGTGGACACCATGTGGAGGACGCTGGAGGCGAGGGTTTGGTAGGGGATGCCCGCCTCCGCAGCACGGGCTTTGAGTCCGGCAAGAGTATCCTCTCCCATGCGGATGTTGATTCGCGCGGGTTTGGGAGTTTTGCGCACCATGCGGATGGGAGTTCCCGGAGCCGGAATGCCGAGCGCCCGTTCCTCGGTGCGCGAGAGAACCCTTGAGCCCTTGAACTCCTTCATATCGCCGAGATCGTCCGTGTAATCAGTCGTTATTTTCTTCATAGAGTTGCTTTCCCTTGCGCCAGTATCCGGCATTGATCACCCTCACGGCACCGGCGCGAATCGTGAAGGTAAAGGTCAATATCATGCGGCCATCGAATCCGGTGCACTGGAAGCGGGCTTCCCTGTTTGACCTGCCTGGACTTCGCCTCAACTTCCGCTTTGGGTCATTGAATGCCGCCGGAACAGTCGAGAAATCCACCCCGTGCTTGGCGAGATTGGTCCGTTCCTTATCCGGGTCGCATTGAAAGACCATGTGCTTATTGTGTGCCGTTTATACTCAGGCGTCAAACAGAAATGCCAGCGAGTAAGTTTGGCATGGCTTGCCCCTGCAGCCAAAAAATCAGGCCACGGCCTCCGACGGCAGGTCCCCGCGGAGGGCCTTCACGATGGCCGTCTCCACAAGGTCCGGGGATTCGAGAGCGGCGAGGATTCCGCAGCCGGGCAGGATTTCCATGGAGGACAGCGGGAGCTTGCGGCAGATGGCCTCCCCGCCGTCCGGCGGAAATCCGCTCGCCAGGTCGGGCCAGAGAATATGCACGGGAATGGGGATATCGCGCAGCCGGCGCTCGATGTCGAAGGCCATACGTCCCTGCAAAAACCCCAGGATGGCATGTTCGGCACCGTATTGTTGCGCGCACGTCGAAAGGATGGCCACCATCTCCTCGGTGAGCGAATCAGGATTTGTCAGGGCATACCGGAGGAGCCAGGCGCGGACGAATGGCGCGCGGGAAAGGTAGTTGCGGTAAACAAACCGCCGGATGCCGGGAATGCCGCTGAGGGCGAGCATCCCCATCGCCCGCCAGTTCCCGGATTCCTTCAAGCCCGTCGGAAGAAACAGGATCAGCCGCGAGAGCAACTCCGGATGCCGCGCGGCCAGGAGCAGAGAAATCCCTGCCGTGAGCCCGCTGGCCACCAGAACCGGTTTTTTTCCGGGGCAGACCTCCCGCAAAAACTCCGCAAGCGTCGAGGAATAATCCACGGAATCCATCCGGGTCGGGGGACGTTCCGATTCTCCGAAGCCGATGAGGTCGGGCACGATGACCTCATGGTCCATGACGAAGCGCGGGTAAACCCGCGACCACTCGTAGGATGAAGCCCCGAGGAAAACCCCGTGCAAGAAAACCAGCGGCTCTCCGGACCCGCTGACATGGTAGATCATTTCGCCGAAATTCGTCCGGGCGACTCGCGTGGCAAAGATCGCTGGGGAGATCGCATCAGGGATCGGCTCCCTCACGACACGATTCATGCCATAGCGGACCGCGAGCGCAACGGCCCCGAGAACGCCGACACCGATGCCGATGCCGAGCGCGGGTTTTCGTTTCCAGAGTCTCACAAAATCACTCGATCACGACATCCTTCGGCCCCTTGACGACGGAGCCGATCACCAGGCCGTTGGTCAGGCCCACTGCCTTGGCAGCGAGCGCGGGCGGAACGATGAGAACCATCCCGATGCCCATGTTAAAAACCTGATACATCTCCTTCTCGGGCACCTGACCTCCGTGCTGGATGAGTTCAAAGAGCATCGGCACCTTCCAGGACCGGCTGTTGATCAGTGCCCGGCAGCCATCCGGCAGCACCCTCGGCAGATTGTCCAGGAGCCCCCCCCCTGTGATGTGTGCCGCTCCGCGCAGCATGCCCGCGGGAAGCGAAGCCATCAGCGGCTGGTAGTTGGGATGCACGCGCAGGAGTTCGGAAGCCAGGGTGGTTTTCATTCCGCGAGCCGGCTTGTCGAGCGGCAGCCGCAACTTTTCCAACAGCACCTTGCGTGCCAGCGAATAGCCATTGGTGTGGAGCCCGTTGCCGCGCAATCCCACAAGAACATCGCCGGGACGGATTTTTGATCCGTCGAGAAGTTTGGGCCGGTCCACGACGCCGACAATCGTGCCCGCGAGGTCGTATTCCCCGGGGTGATACATTCCCGGCATCTGGGCGGTCTCGCCTCCGATCAGGGCGCACCCACCCGCCCGACATCCCGCCGCAAAACCTTTGAGGATCTGGCGAAAGACCGCCGGATCGAGCTCCGCCCCTCCGATGTAATCCAGAAAGAAAAGCGGGCGGGCACCGATCACCGCGATGTCGTTGATGCAGTGGTTGACCAGGTCCCGACCGACTGTGTCGTGGCGGCCGGTGGCAAATGCGATTTTTAATTTTGTGCCGACTCCATCCACGCTGGAGACCAGCACCGGGTCTTTCATCCCTTTAAAATCCGGGCGGAAGAGCCCGCCAAAGCCGCCGATTTTTCCGAGCACTTCGGGCCCGTGCGTCGAAGCCGCGAGATCCTGGATTCCTTTCTTCACACGGTTGCCGAGGTCCACATCCACCCCGGCAGCTGCATAGGCTTTGATTTTACGTGGCATATCAGAGGAGTCGGTCAGAGTCGGGTTCAAGCAGACGGGCGTTGTCGCGGCGCTTTTCCATGATGAGTTTGTCGAAGTTGGCGTCGAACGGCACGGGATAATCGCCATTGAAGCAGGCCATGCAGAACTCGTTGAATGGTCGCCCGGTCGCCCGGACCATGCCTTCGACCCCAAGGTATCCGATCGAGTCCGCGCCGAGATACTTGCAGATCTCCCCGTCTGTGCACTGGTTCGCGATGAGTTTCTCCGGATCGGGAAAATCGATCCCGTAGTAGCAGGCGTGCTTGTGCGGGGGACAACTGATCCGCATGTGGACTTCCTTGGCCCCGTTCTCGCGGAGGTTGATCACGCGGGTGCGGGCGGTCGTGCCCCGCACGATCGAATCGTCCACCACCACGACCCGCTTGCCTTCCACGGCCTCGCGGATGAGGTTCAGCTTCACACGGACGTTGAAGTCCCGAATGAGCTGGGTGGGCTGAATAAACGTCCTTCCGATGTAGTGGTTCCGGACGAAAGCAGGGAAATAGGGAATGTTCAACTCCTCGGCAAACCCCAAAGCTGCAAAGATCCCCGAATCGGGCACGGGGACAACGAGGTCGGCCTCCGCCGGGCACTGCCTCGCCAGCTCCCGCCCCATCTCCGTGCGAACCTTGCTGACATTGACGCCACCGATATTGCTGTCCGGCCTGGCAAAATACACATACTCGAACATGCAGAACGCGCTCTTGCCGGTCTTGAACGGCCATTCGCTGCGGATCCCGTTGTTGTCGATGATCACGACCTCTCCGGGCTCGACGTCCCGGATGAACTCCGCATGGATCAGATCGAATGCGCAGCTCTCTGAGGACAGCACATAAGCTCCATCCAATTTTCCCACGCAGAGCGGTCGGAATCCCTGCGGATCACGGAAGCCAATGAGCTCCCGTTCGCCCATGAGAACAATCGAGAAGGCGCCTTCGAGCCTTCTCAGAGCAGCCAAGCCGCCACCGGCTCCGCGCGGTTGGGCAAGCAGGTGGAGAACGATCTCGCTGTCCACGGTGGTTTGAAAAATCGACCCGCGCGCCTCCAGCTCGGTTCGGAGCGCTGCGGCATTCGTGAGGTTCCCGTTGTGGGCCACCGCCAGCTGACCGCGCGCCGTATCCACGACGAACGGCTGCGCGTTTTTCGCGTTGCTGGAACCGGTCGTCGAATACCGCACGTGCCCAATCGCCCGCGTCCCTGCAAGCCGCTCCAACTCCTCCATCGAGAAGACCTGCGAGACAAGCCCCATGCCTTTGTGAAATTGAAATGTCCGCTCCGAGCCCTTCGCCGACACAATCCCCGCGCTTTCCTGCCCGCGATGCTGAAGGGCGAACAGCCCGTAGTATGTCAGCAGGGTGGAGTCGGGATGGCCGAAGACGCCAAAAACACCGCATTCATCCCTGGGTTTGTATGGCTTGGACAAAAGTGAGTTCAAATCGTGGACGGGCAGATTGGACCGGGTCTTGTCCGCGATCAAGATTTGAATGTTGCGACCGACACATTTGTCGGTTCCCGTTTTGCGGAAAGCGCGGCGACGACCTGGTTCAGCGGCCGGGTGTTGATCACATCGGTTTTCGTAAGCCAACCCTTGCGGGCGGCCCCGATGCCAAAGGCCAGATCCTGTAGTCCCCCGGTCGAGTGGGCGTCGGGGTTGATCGAACATAGAACGCCTTTTTCTTTGGCGAGCGGCCACCAGCGCCAATCCATGTCCAGACGGCGGGGGTTGGCATTGAGCTCGATAATCGTGCCGGTCGCTGCGGCGGCGTCGATGATGGCCGGGACATTGACCTTGTAGGGCTCGCGGGTCAGAAGCAGTCGTCCGGTAAGGTGCCCAAGCATGGTGACAAACGGATTGCTGATCGCCCGGATAATGCGGTCCGTCATTTCAACCTCGGAGAGAGTAAACGAAGAGTGAACGCTCGCGACGACGTAGTCCAGAGACGCGAGGACCTCGTCGGAAAAATCCAGGCTGCCGTCCTTGAGGATGTCGCACTCGGTTCCCGCAAAAAGGTGCAGCGATGCGCCGCTGAGTTCCCGGATTTTATTGTTTTGGGCAGCGAGGCGCTTCTCGTCGAGCCCGTGGGCCTGGACCGAGCTTTTGCTGTGGTCGGCGATCCCGAGATATTCCATGCCGAGTTCCTGAGCGGCGGCAGCCATTTCCTCGAGGCTGGACCGGCCATCGCTTTCGGTGGTATGGCAATGAAATGTCCCGCGGAGGTTCTGCCACTCGATCAGGCGGGGCAACTCATGAGCTTCCGCAGCCTCGATCTCACCGCGATCTTCCCGCAGTTCCGGAACGACGGGTTCGAGGCTGAGAGCGTTGTAGATGTCGTTTTCCTCGCGGATTTCCGGCAGCGGTTCCTTTAGCTCACGGCCCTCGGCCTCGCTAAAGCGGTATTCATTGAGCGACCAGCCACGGGTGAGCGCCCGTGAGCGGATGCGGACGTTGTGCTCCTTGCTGCCGGTGAAATAGGCGAGGGCAAACGGGTATTCCGGGCCGGTCACCACGCGCAGGTCGCACTGGATCCCCGACTTCAGGATGACGCTCGATTTTGTCGCCCCCTTGGCGAGCACGGATTCCACCAGCGGGTGCTTGGTGAAAAATTCCGAGACCTCCTCCGGGTGGCGGGTCGAAACGATAAAATCCAGGTCGCGGACGATTTCTTTTTTTCTGCGGTAGCTTCCCGCGATCTGCGCCAGGGTGACGCGCGGATGCCCGCGAAGGTCTTCGAGCAGGCTCTCGGCGAGGCCGGCAACATCGCCGATCCGGAATTCCCCCATGTGCTTCTTCTGGTGTTCGATCGCCTGCAGGATGTTGGCGGCGGTCTTTTCTCCGAACCCCGGTAACGCGGCGACCTCGCCGGATTTGCACGCACGCTCGAGCTTTGTGATCGAATGCACCTGGAGCGAGTCCCACAGCACCTTGATTTTTTTCGCGCCGAGTCCCTGAATCTCGAAAAGGGTGAGAATATCCGGCGGAAACTCGTCCGCAAGGTGGTCGTAATATTCGAGCCTGCCGTCGCGCACCAGAGTCGAAATTTTTTCCGAGGTCGCCTTGCCCAGCCCGTCCACCGTCCCGAGGCGGTCCTCCTCCACGAGCTTTTCGAGCGGCTCGGAGAGTGTCTCCAACGCGCGGGCGGCATGAGTGTAGGCGCGAACCTTGAACGGGTTCTCGCCTTTCAGCTCGAGCAGTCGCGCGATGTTTTCGAGGACAGTGATGATGTCTTCTTTGATCATTCCAAATACGTTTTCAGGCGGTTGCGCCATCCGGGCAGCCATTTTGCTTCGTTCCGTTCCGGAGGGGAATTTTTCACACGTAATGTCAGCGTCTCATCCGCCGAACGGGCAAATGCGGGCAGCGCCGGACCCGAAGATTTCATGTTCGTCAAAACCTGCAACAGCCCCCACCCGGTGCCGTGATAACGTTCCGAAGGGTTCGTCCCCTCGCCCTTGAAATTCACATAGTCCATCAACGCATAGTATCCGAGCGGCTCGGCCGCCACCCGGTTGAAATTCGATACCACCCTCGCGCGGTCATCCGCCGACGATGTTTCAAGCATTTTTGGCAGTGCGGAAGTCAGCCTCATCTCGGCATAGCGAGCCTGGAGCGGAACCGAGTCCGCCAAGAGCTTTCGGAGCTCGGTGAGTTGCGGTCCGTCAATTTGGGATACAAACTCGCTGCGGGATTTCCACGGGCAAGGCCCGAGCATCCAGGCTTTGACCGGAAGACCGCCCTCTTTCAAATACCGTGCCAGCCCGGGAAAGCTCTCCTCGAACGGGCCTCGTTGGCCGGGCGGATACCAGATAAAGTGCGCGATCCCGAGCGAGGCAAACTCCTCACCCGCATTCCATGAGGTCAACCCGGACACCGTGCCGGCACATTCGTTTTTCCAAATCCTGCGACCGATTTCCGTTTGTTTGCCGGAGGTCTCCGAGGCATGCAGGGATATCGTGGCCACCACCAGAACCAGCAGAAAGGGTATTTTCATTGTTGGGAATCCATGTTCTTCAATTGATCTTGTGGCCGATTGGTATCTGTTCGAGTCGAAGGAATGTCTTCACCAACTCTCCCTCGCCGCACACAGTCAGGCTCGGGAACTGCTTGAACCATTTCCCCGAAGGAACCTCAGGATTTTGGTCGAGCCATTCCGCAAGCAAACCCAGTTGCTCCGGTGGAATTTCCCGTTCTCGAATCCGTTCCAACAAGTGGTTCAGCAAGGCGGGCGGAACATTCCGACGGCGAACCTTTGGCATCCTCAGGAGTTTCCGTAAAAGCCACCGCGGATCTGGTCCTTTATCTTCTGCGATTCGTCCGGGTCTGGCTCTTCTGCGAGCCTGCAAGCGAGTTGTGTCAGCTCCGGACCGCTCAACAGATGCCCTTCATCCAGTGTTCTGACATAACGAACCACCTGCACCTTTTCTCCCGGCGCGAGATGCCGGATTTCGTCGATGATCTCAACCGCAGTCATGTCTGGAGGCTACGCCTTGGAGGGGCCAGAGGCAAGTTCTGGATTCAGGCGGGAAATTGGCCTCAAGCTCGTCATGGAGCAAGCTGAGGCCCTCGCCAATGCCTGGAGTGCAAATCTCTGATCAGGAGTTTCTCCGCAAGGTGAAAAATTCTTTGAGGAGGGCGGCGCATTCGTCGGCAAGGATGCCCGGAGTGATCTCGCTGCGGTGGTTGAGCCCGGGCATTTGCAGGATGTTGAGGAGACCTCCTGCGGCACCGCCTTTGGGATCGCGACATCCAAAAATCACCCGCCGGAGCCTGGCATGGACGATTGCGCCTGCGCACATCGGGCAGGGTTCCTTGGTCACGTAAAGATCGCAGTCCGCAAGCCGCCAGTCGCCGACTTCGGCTTCGGCCTGGGTGATGGCAAGCATCTCCGCGTGAGCGGTCGCATCCTTGAGCAGTTCGACCTGGTTCCAAGCCCGGGCGATGATCGCACCTTCGCGCACGATGACCGCCCCGATCGGCACCTCCTCCTCGGCGTAGGCCTTCCGTGCCTGACGCAGGGCCTCCCGCATGAAATATTCCTCGCCCGCAAGTTCCATAACGGGCACATTAACAGATCCATGCCTGCACGCAAAACCATCGTTGCCCCCTCGATTCTTGCCTGCGATTTCTCGCAGCTTGGCGCGGAGGTTGAAAAAGTCTCGACAGCGGGTGCAGACTGGATCCATTGCGACGTAATGGACGGGCACTTGGTGGACAACATCTCCTTCGGCCCGGCAATCGTCGAAGCCGCCTCGCGCCACACGGCCCTTCCGCTCGACGTCCACCTGATGATCGAGCGGCCGGATCACTATGTGCTGCGGTTCGCCAAAGCCGCCTCCTCGATTACCTGTCATGTCGAAGCGCCACACGATGTCTCCAAAACCCTCCAATCCATCCGTGAAGCGGGATGCCTCGCGGGCCTGGCCGTCAGCCCGCCGACTCCGCTGGAAATGATCCGACCCTATCTCGGGCGATTCGATATCCTGCTCGTGATGACCGTGAACCCAGGCTTCGGCGGCCAGCCGTTCATTCAGGAGATGTTGGAGAAAGTTTCGGTGGCGGCGGCGTGGCGCGAGCGGGACGGGCTGGATTTCCACATTGAGGTGGATGGAGGGATTACCGTTGCGACGGCAGCCTTGTCCGTGGCTGCCGGTGCGGACGTTCTGGTGGCCGGCACGTCAGTATTCAAGGCAGGCGATGCCGCCGCCGAGATCGCGGCGCTCCGGGCGACGAGCTGATTTTTTGCAACTTTCCTGCGCTGGCGGTTTTTGATCCGCGCAATGAAAACTCTGCACTGTCTCCTGCTGGTCCTCCTCGCTGCGGCTGCTCCGATGCTCCAGGCATCCGACTCCAAGCGCACGGCGGAATACATCCTCACGACGCCGACGGACTTCGAGGGTAAAGAAGTGAACCTCGACGTGGCCTTCGTCGAGCCCGTCCATTGGAAAAGCCCGGTGCCCGAGCTGGCATTTTTTCGCGCCATGACTCTCGATCGCAGGGACTACAGGCCCGGCGGTCAGATTCTCGTGGCGATCCGATCCACAGATGCCGCTCAATTTGCCCAGAAATATGGCACGGATTTCAAAGCCCGCAACCATTCCACTCCGCTCAAAGGCACCCTGGTCGCCGCCCCTGGCGGGCGAATGCACGCCAAGATCTGGATCGTGGACACCACGGGGAAGGTCGTGGATTTGGTCAGCCAGAATAAATTGAAAATCGAAGATGAGGGTGGTGGTCCTGATGGAGGTGCTGGCAAAGGCCCTGGACCGGGTCATGGCCCAGGCCCACGTGGTCCGCGCCACCCTGGTCTGAACTGAACATCTTGAAAAAAGCTGGCACCGGGAGATCGTTCTCCCGGTGCCTTTTTTTCTGCCATGTTCGGATTCTGGCGGATACAATCCCGCCATGACGGCATGGCATTGGCTGGCGATGGCTGGCGTTTTGATGATCGGGATCTTTGCGGGTTGGCTGGCCGCCTCGGTCCGCACGGCGCGACTGAATGCGCGGAGCTCCGCGC
>CAZSDC010000105.1:0-10535 GCA_964605515.1 uncultured Chthoniobacter sp. | reverse complement strand
GATGATGTTGCGCTTCGCGTATCTGGCAATGTCCAGCTCGTGGGTGACGATCACAATCGTGATCCCCTGCTCGTTGAGCTTCTGAAACACCTCCATGATCTCGATGCTCGTCCGGCTGTCGAGGTTCCCTGTCGCCTCGTCGGCGAAGACCACCTCGGGGCGGTTGATCAACGCCCGCGCGATCGCGACCCGCTGCTGCTGGCCGCCGGAGAGCTGGCTCGGGTGGTGGCCGGCGCGTCCTTCCAGCCCCACGAGCCGCAGGGAATCTTCGGCCATTTCTTTGGCATTGCGGTCGTGGAGCGGCTTCTTCGAGTAGAAGAGCGGCAGCTCGACATTTTCCAGGGCTGACGTCCGGCTGAGCAGGTTGAAATTTTGAAAAACGAACCCGAGCTTCTGGTTACGGATGTCAGCGAGCTCATTGCGATCGAGCCCGGAGACATCCTTTCCGTCCAGGAGGTAGCGGCCTTTTGTAGGCCGGTCGAGGCAGCCGAGGATGTTCATCAAGGTCGATTTTCCAGACCCGCTCGCGCCCATCAAAGCCACGAACTCCCCCTTTGCGATTTCGAGAGAGACGCCCCGAACGGCATGAACGTCCACCTCGCCGGTGTGGTACACCCTGTGGATTTCCTCGAGATGGATAACGGCGCTCATCGAGGAGATTCTTAAAACCTGCGCTGCGGCGCAAACGGGTTGGTTGGAGCCGCCGCGGCAGAAGACGGGGAATTGAGAACTGCGGTCACGACCTTGTCCCCTTCATTCAAACCTTCGAGGACTTCGGTTTCGATCCCGTCATTGATCCCGATTTTGATCTGCAATGGCTTGGGTGTCTTTTCGCCGTCAGGCAGCACATACACGGTGCGCTGGAAACGTCGCGCGGGGTCGTCCTTTCTCTTTTTGACCGGAGCCTGGGACGCCTTTGGAGAGCCCGCGGTTTCATTGGGTTCCGGCAGGCGGACCCGCAGGGCCGCATTGCCGATCTTGAGGACATTGTCGCGCGTGGCGACGATGATCGAGACGTTGGCCGTCATTCCAGGCTTCAGTTTGAGGTCGGAATTGTCCACGTCGATGACCGCATCGTAGGTGACGACATTCTGCACGGTGATCGCCGCGTTGCGCACCTGGCGGACTTTTCCGTGGAAGGTCGTGCCGGGGTAGGCGTCCACCGTGAAATCGACCGCCTCCCCTTCCCGGACGTTGCCGACGTCCGCCTCCGAAACATTCGTGTCGATCTGCATGTTTGCAAGCTGGTTGGCGATGACAAAAATAATCGGCGCATTCAGGCTGGCGGCGACCGTCTGGCCGACATCGACATTGCGCGAGATGACAATGCCGTCCACCGGGGAAATAATCGTGCAATGGTCGAGGTTCGCCTTCGCCAGCGCCAGCGAGCCTTCCTTGGTTTTCACAGATGCTTCGGCCTGGTGCTCGGTGGCGATCGCCTGATCGAGGCTCGCCTGCGGCGTGCTGTCCTTGGCCCGCAGATTCTCGGAGCGCTTCACCTGGATCCGCGCCAGCTCCAGCGCGGCCTTTGCGTTGGCGAGATCGCCCTCCGCCTGCATGACGGTCGCCCGGTAATTCGAGGGGTCGATCTGGGCGACGACCTGCCCCGCCGTCACACGGGAATTCCAATCTGCGAACAGCTTCTGGATATTTCCGGAGACCTGGCTGCCAACCTGCACGTTGAGCACAGGGTTCAGCGTCCCGGTCGCGGTGACCGACTGCGTGAGGTCTCCGCGGGTGACGGGGGCCGTCTGATAGCTTGGTGCGGCCTGGTTGTTGCGTTTCAAAACGAAATAGGAGACTGCCCCTACAGCCGCAACGATGCCGAGGATGACAATCCATTTTTCCAACCCGAATCCTCTAGTTCTTAACATAATAATAAATCCGTTTTTCCCGAATGGTGGTCATGGCGTGAGGGATAGCGTTGATGGCACCTTTGCATTCTTGACGCGATGATTTTGAAATGCCGCGATCGCCCGCTCGAGGTCGCGCCGCACGACTTGATATTGGTATGTTTGAGTCACGAGGTTTGTCCGGGATTTGGCGAGCTGGATCAGCGCGTTTTGTGTGTCCAGGCTGGTTGCCGCTCCGGCCTCGTATTGGTTTTGCAGATCCTGGTAATTTTGCTCGTCCGCCTCGACCTGGGCTTTCAGTGAGACGATGGTCTCGCGCAGGGTTTCGACCTGCAGCCACGTGGTGTTGACATCAGTCTCCACGGTCTTCTGCGTGGTTTCAAAATTGATTTTCGCCTCGCCGATGTTGAGGTGTGCGGTGCGCAGGTCGATTTCCCGTTGTCCGCCGGTGAAGATCGGCACCTGCACGGAAACCAGCCCGGCCCAGGCCTGGGATCCGGGCCCCTCGCGGCTGTCGGCCCAGTTCTGGGTGAGCTGGAGGCCAGCTGTTGGGGCGTATTGTCCAATCACCACGTTCTTTTGCTCCGTGCTCTGCTGGATCGCGATGAGGCTGATCTTGTAGTCCTCCCGCGCGGCGTAGGCTGCGGCAAGGTTCTCTTGAAATGTCCCCACATGGCCGGCGGCATCTGCTGGCTGTTCCACATCAAAGGTGCGCGCGTCGCCTTGAAGGTTAAGCGTGTTGGCGAGGGTGTTGCGGTCCGACGCCAGGATATTTTGATCGACAATCAGGACCTGTTGGGCGCCTTCGACGCTCGAACGGGCACGCAGGATATCCACTTTTGACACGGCCCCGGCATCGTATTGGTTCTGCGAAAGCTGGAGCTGGTTCATGGCGAGTTCCAGGGTGTTCTTGTCCAGCAACACGATCTGCTGCTGCTTCAATACTTCGTAGTAGGCCTTTGCCACCCCGAAGAGCACGTTGCGTATGGTGAGCTGATATTGAAGGCGGTTCGATTTCACCGTGAGCTTGCCGAGCTTGAACGCGGGGAAAAACGTGAAGTCGATCAGCGGTTGGTTGAGGGAAAGGTTTGCGTTTTGGGCGTCGAGAATTCCCAGGGTCGGGTTGTTGTAATACTGGGTGGTCGTCTCGACATGGTTATAGCTCATACCTGCGGTGATCCGCGGGCCGAATTTCGTGAGAGCGCTCCACGGAAGGAGGTTCGCTTTGAGGATCTCGGTATAGGCGATCCGGATGGATTGGTCGCTTGACAGGGTGCGGTCGTAGGCCTGCTCCAGCGAGATCACGCGCGCTCCCGCCTTTCCGGACAAGGCGACCATGAATGCGCAAACAAACACTGAAAATCGTCCGATCACTGCTGCTGGTTGTCTTTGGTGGAGCGGTTCCCAGGCGCATTCAGAAAAAGCCCCCGCAGCATTTTCATGGCCTCCGAAATCTGCCCGCACTCGCCTCTCGAGAACGGAGAAAACAACTCTGCCAGGCAACTACGGGCGATGCTTCGCGTGGCGTTCAACTTTTCCTGCCCGGTCGCCGTCAGGGCCAGGCAGATCCGGCGGCGGTCGGCCAGATTCGCACTTCGCTCGATGAGATTCATTGTGACCAATCCCTCCACGATGGCCGATGCAGCCGGCGGCATGAGCCCCAGATGATCCGCCAGTTCGCCGAGCGTGGCCCCGGTGTTCATTCCCGCGAAGGCCAGTGCCCGAAACTGCGGCACAGAAAGGCCGGGGGACCGGTGACTCCTCATCTCCTTGCGGATGGACTGCATGATCAGGGGAATCACATCCAGCACTTCATCGGCGCATTCTTGAGAGGGAGAGGACATTTTTCGATTATCAAATATTTTGTTGATCAAAATAAACAGACCGGGACAACCTGTCAATGGATTGGCTTCAGGGATTGCGCATCAATCACCCGCGCGGGTGGAATTTTTTCAGGACTGCCTTCAAGGCACTTTTTTCGACGTGAGTGTAGATCTGGGTCGTGGAGATGTCGGCGTGCCCAAGCAGCTCCTGGATAATTCGCAGATCGGCGCCGCCACCGAGCAGGTGGGTCGCGAAGCTGTGGCGCATCAGGTGTGGGAAGACATTGATCTCGAGCCCTGCCCTGGCCGCATATTGTTTGATCAGTTGCCAGATTCTCTGCGGTGTCAGTTTTTTGCCCCGGACTGAGAGAAAAACCTCAGCTCCGGTCTTCGGCTTCACGAGTTCAGGTCGCGCGGACTCGAGATAACGTTTTACAGCGGCGACTGCCGGTGCGCCGATCGGAATCATGCGCGTCTTGTTCCCCTTGCCGGTGACCCGGATGAATCCGGAATCCAGGTCGAGGTTTTCCAGCCGGGCGCTGCAAAGTTCCGAGACCCGCAGACCGCTCGCGTAAAGAAGCTCGAGCATCGCGCGATCCCGCAGACCGTGCGGATCGCCCGGCCCGACGCTTTCGAGCAGGCGCCTGACATCGCCGGGGTTCAACGTCTCCGGCAGGTGCTTCTCCGGACGAGGCAGGGAGAGCATCTCGGCGGGATTCTGCTGCCAGCCCTGCCGGGAAACCAAGAAGCGGAAAAAGATCCGGATCGCCACAGCATCGAGGCGGACGGATGACGCCTGCAGCCCGGAACGTTTCCGGAATGCGAGAAAATCCGTGATGTGCCCGGGCTCGACGCCTTCCAAGGCCAGCCCCCGTGAGGACGCCCATTCCGCAAATGTCTCCAGGCTCCGCTGGACGATCAGCTGGTAGTTTGGCGAAAGCCCCCGCTCGGTGGCCAGATGGATCAGAAATTGCTCAATCTCGTCAGACATGAAAAATGCTCATGGCATCGGCTTCCAGCCGATGGGTCGAGACATGGGCTGGAGGTGCATGCCAAAGTGATCAGCCAATAACGGGCGGGACGCCCGTTCCCCCCCGGAGGTCCGACCCTACCAGTTCTTGATATAAGCGTTGGTATTGGTCGATCCCGCCGTGGACCAGAGATCAAAGAAGTTCGTGCCACTGTTGGTGGCCGCGCCGGGATACTGGTAACCGTAACCTGAGCCAAAAGGATCAAGCAGTGCCGCATTAGTGTCTGATGAGTTGGTGCCACTCCCCATGCCCTTCGAAAATTCGAAGTAAACTTTGTTGAGAGGGTTATAAGAGTTTGAGCCGTTGGGGGCGAGAGCGGCGCGCAGAAACGAGTTGTTCGTGCTCGGCGCAATATTCGTCCCCGCCGGATAATCCCCGTTGTCCGCCTTGTAGCTTTCGAGGGCCGCCGACAAGGCGGAGATCTCGGCCTCCGCCCGCGACCTGGCCGCCTTTTTCTGGATGCTCCCCGCTGCGCTCAGGATGAGCCCGGCGAGGATGGCGATGATCGCGATGACGACAAGAAGCTCGAGCAATGTAAAACCGGAGATCGGAGATCGGAGATCGGAAAGCGATTTGTCCCGCGCTTGGAGCGGCGGGACTGCCTCTCCGGTTTCCGCTTTCCCATTTCCGGTTTTCAAAGCCTTCGTCATGTCTGCTGCTGCATGCCCGTGATGATGCTGATGAGCGGCAGGAAGAGCGCGATGACGATGGTTCCCACGACGACCGCAAGAAAGACGATCATCACCGGTTCGAGCAGAGAGGTGAGACCGGTGACCGCGTTGTCCACCTCATCGTCGTAAACCTCCGCCACTTTCAGCAACATTTCCGGAAGCTGGCCGGTCTCCTCACCCACGTCGATCATGCTGATAACCATGGGCGGGAAAACCCCGCTGGCCTCGAGCGGCTGAACGATGGACTCGCCCTCCTTCACGCTGTCGTGAACCTTCGAGATCGCGTCGGCGATGATCATGTTGCCGGCCGTCTCGCGGGTGATGTTGAGAGCTTGCAGGATCGGCACGCCGCTGGTCACGAGCGTCCCGAGCGTTCGGGTGAACCGGGAGATCGAACTCTTGCGGGTCAAATCACCGAAAAGCGGGGCTTTGAGTTTGACGGTGTCGATGACATGGATGCCCTTCTGCGTGCGCCCGACGATTTTGTAGAGGACGACAAGCACGACGACAGCCGCGACGATAACGAGGGAGTTGTCCTTGACCATGTTGCTGGCCCCGATAACAAACTGGGTCAGGCCGGGAAGGGGTTTGCCGCCGAGCATATCCGCAAAAATCGCCTCGAACTTCGGCACAATGAATACCAGCAGAAACGCCAGGATCACAATCGCGATCACAAGGACGATGATCGGATAAAACATCGCCGCCACGACCTTGTTTTTGATTTTCTGAGACTTTTCTTGAAACTCCGCCAAGCGCAGGAGGACGAGCTCGAGCACGCCGCCCAGTTCGCCGGCTTTCACCATGTTGACATACAGTTTGTTGAAGATCTTGGGGTGTCCGGCGAGGCTCTCGGAAAATGTTCCGCCGCCCTGGACAGATTCGGCCAGATTGAGAATGACCCCCTTGAGAACCGGATCCGGCTCCTGCTTGGCCAGAACGGTCAACCCGCGGAGCAGCGGCAGTCCCGCATCGATCAGCGTCGCGAGCTGCCGCGTAAAAATCATCAGGGTTCTCGGCTTGATCGTCTTCTTCTGCAGGAAGGGAATGTTGATCTTGATTTCCTTCTTGGCTGCGGCCTGCTTCGCGGGAGCTTTGGTTTTGGGCTTCGGCCCTTTGCCCTCCTCCGAGATGGTTTTGGGAAAGTAGCCCGACTGTCTCAGCTGGCCGACGGCATCGTTCTGGGACTCAGCTTCGATAACTCCCGAGGATTCCTGCCCTCGGGCATCAAGTGCAACATAGGAGTAGCGTGCCATAATTCTTTGGGGACTAATCTAAACCACATACCGCAAGCCGATTCCCCTGTCGAGCACAGAAAAATCAGCCGCCGACGTAGGGATTGTGGTCTCGCTCGTGTCCGATCGTCGTGACGGGGCCATGGCCGGGATAAACAATGGTCGCCGGATCCAAAGGGAAGAGTTTCTGGCGGATTCCCGTAAACAGCAGCGGACCATCCCCGCCGGGAAGATCCCAGCGCCCGACTCCCTCACGGAAAAGCACATCGCCGCCGACGAGGCTGAGGGATTCCGGGAAGAAAAAACAGAGGCTGCCGGGGCAATGCCCGGGGACGTGAAACAGCTGCAGCTTCACCCCGGCCACCTCGCATCCGTCGCATTCCTCGAGAAGGCGGTCCGCCGAGAAGGGCTCAATTTCGAGTTCGAAGCCCATCCGCCGGAAAAACCCGCGGTCGGTCGCCATAGGTGTGGTCTCCGGGTGGTAGGCGATCTTGCATCCATGCCGCCGCTGGATCGCAGCCGCATCCGCAGTGTGGTCGAAGTGGCCGTGCGTCAGCAACAGCCAGTCCACCTTTTCCCTGGAAAAATGGTGATCCGCACCCTGCGGGGCATCGAAAAGGATGTTCCCTCCGGGTGATTCCAGGAAATAGGCGTTCGTGTCGAGCGGTCCGCCGGTAAATGTTTTGAACTGATTCATCTGGGAATGGTCTGAAAGTTGATGACGAAGTTTGATTTTCCCGCCGGTCTCTGCAAGGTTTTCGCGGCACACATGATGAAATACTTTTTCAAGGCGGTCTTGACAGCATTGCTTTTTGCGGCACTTCCGCTCCCGCGCCCTGCGCTGGCCGCCACGTCGCCCGACCCGGGACAGGTCGCCCTGGCGGTGGCCCGCTGGCTGGAACAGGCGCACTACACCCGGAAAAAGCTCGACGATGAAATGTCGGCGAAGCTGCTCACCACGTATCTGCAGGCTCTGGATTATAACAAGCTCTACTTCACCCAGCAGGATGTGGATGAGTTCACAAAAAAGTTCGCCACCGGACTGGATGACGCGATTTTCCGCGGCGACCTCTCGCCCGCGCACGAGATCTTTGCGCGCTTTAAGGAACGCGTCGAAGCGCGCGTCGCGAGCAACAAGAAGCTGGCAGCGAAAAAGCCGGCAGGGTCGAGCTCGGATTTCGTGCAACTGAACCGACAGAAGGCTCCGTGGCCGAAGAATCTTGCCGAGGCGGACAAGCTCTGGAGCCAGCGCGTCGAGGCCGAACTGCTCCAGGAAAACCTGAACGAATTCAAACCCCGCCCGCCCGAGCAGACCGTCATCAAGCGCTATGACCAAGCCTTGCGGAACGTGCGGGAGATGGAGCCCTCTGATGTGGTGAACACATTTCTGAGCGCCCTCGCGCAAAGCTACGACCCGCACTCCGAGTATCTCAGCCCGAGCGAGATGGAAAATTTCAACATCTCGATGAAGCTTTCCCTCGTGGGTGTCGGAGCGGTGCTGCGGAACGACGACGGGTTCGCCCGCGTGATGGAAATCGTCCCGGGCGGGCCGGCGGACCGCGATGGCCGGCTCAAAGAAAACGACCGGATCGCAGCGGTGGCCCAGGGAGACGGCGAGTTTGAGGATGTCGTGGACATGAAGCTCGACAAGGTCGTGGAAAGAATCCGCGGAAAGAAGGGCACGGTCGTCCGCCTGCAGGTCGTCCCCGGCGATGCCGCTGATCCCTCGAAGCGCCATATCGTCGAAATCACCAGGGACAAGGTGGAATTGAAGGACCAGGAGGCGAAGGCCGAGGTCATCGACGTGCAGGGCCCGAATCAGAAGACCACCCGGATCGGGTGGATCACGCTTCCCGCCTTCTATGCCAATATGAGTGGCGAGGGAGCGGCCAAAAGCGCGACAGAGGACGTCTCCGCCCTACTCAGCCGCCTCAAGCAGGAAGGAATAGAAGGGCTGGTTTTCGATCTCAGAAAAGATGGCGGCGGCTCGCTCGAGGAGGCGATCAACCTCACGGGTCTGTTCATTCCAAAGGGGCCGGTCGTCCAGGTTAAAGACTCCAACGGAAAAATCAGCGTGTCCAGTGATACCAACCCGGCCATCGCCTATACCGGGCCAATGGTGGTCGTGACCAACCGCCTGAGCGCATCGGCCAGCGAAATTTTTGCCGCAGCACTGCAGGATTATGGTCGCGCGGTGATTGTGGGCGACGAGCGGAGCTTCGGCAAGGGCACGGTGCAAACGGTCCTCGATATCGGAAAAGTCATGCCGTTTTTCAGCCTCGGCTCTGCCGATGCAGGCGCCCTCAAACTCACCATCAACAAATTTTACCGCGTGCGCGGCGGCTCCACCCAGCTCAACGGAGTCTCCTCGGACATCGTGCTTCCCTCGCGGACCGACAACGCCGAGATCGGCGAAGGATCGCTGAAAAACCGCTTGGAGTATGACGAGGTCGCACCACAGAAGATCAGCGAATGGCCGTCGCCACTCTTCCTGGAGGAACTGCGCGCGTCCTCGAAGGCCCGCGTTGCCGCAGATCCGGAATTTGCCTATGTGAGCCAGGACATGAAGCGCCTGCGGGAGCGGATCACGGAAAACCGCCTGTCGCTGAATGAAAAGGTCCGCCGACAGGAGCTGGCCGAGGACAAAGCCCGCAAGGAGGAACGCCAGAGAGAACGCGTCAAACGCGGACCGCTGGTCAATGCGGAAGTCTGGCAGCTCACGCTCGATGATATCCGGTCGAAGCGCGAAAAACTCGAGCCCGTGGCCTACGAGCGGGATCGCGAAAAACACTATGCCGAAGATCCGGAGGAAGCCGCAGTGGAGAAAAAGGACGGCCCGAAACCCGCGGAACCGGACCCCATCCGCAATGAATCCCTGCGGATCGTTGAGGACCTGATCAATCTCACGAAGCAAAACCAGACAGCCAGCGCGAACGGGAAATCGGCGGGCGTGAACGGAAATTGATCCCGCAGGAGGGCAAAGTTTCCGCCTCGGGAACCATAGGCTAGGATGCCTCGCCGAGGCGTCTGTTTTTGAGGATGGGAGACGCTTCGTGGCGCTGAGAAGTGGGGCGCCCCGGCGGCGGCCACCACCAATCCGAGACTCTAACGCGCCATGTCTTGCCCAATCAACAAACTTGGGTTAGCCTCACCGCTACCATGCCAGACCAACCACTCACAGGTCACAACTGTCCCGGAGATCCCTGCACGATTGTCATCTTTGGCGCCTCCGGCGATCTGACAAAACGCAAGCTCCTCCCCGCGCTTTACAACCTCAAGGTCCTCCGCCTGCTCCCGCAGAATTTTTCCGTGATCGGCGTGGCCGTAAGCGAGGGCGACGACGAGAGCTACCGCGCGAAAGCCACTGCGGACATCAAGGAGTTCGCCACCCGCCCGGTCGAGGACGCCGAGTGGGACGACTTCTGCAAGCGCAGCTACTATTTGCAGGGGGATTTCAACGACATCGAAACCTTCAAGAAGCTGGAGACCAAAATTGCGGAGGTTCAGGCGGCATGGAGCCTGCCGGGCAACGTGCTTTTTTATCTGGCGATCACGCCCACGCTTTTTGCCAAGGTCGTGGACCAGCTCGGCACGGTCGGGCTTACCACGCAGGCCCCGGAAGCCTGGCGGCGGGTCATCATTGAGAAGCCCTTCGGCCACGACCTCGCCAGCGCCAGGGCCCTCAATGAAAATCTCAGCAAGCATCTCGAGGAATCCCAGATTTACCGGATCGACCACTATCTCGGGAAGGAGACCGTCCAGAACATCATGGTCTTCCGGTTTGCGAATTCCATCTTCGAGCCGATCTGGAACCGCCGGTATATTGACTACGTGCAGATCACCGTGGCAGAGGAACTCGGCGTGGAGCTTCGCGGCGGATACTACGACCACTCGGGCGTGCTCCGCGACATGGTCCAGAACCACA
>CAZSDC010000104.1:0-10784 GCA_964605515.1 uncultured Chthoniobacter sp. | reverse complement strand
ACCTCGCCGCCGCAATCGTGCGCCTGAAGGACGATCTCGTCGCCCGCTGCGGCCTCGGCCAAAACGATCTCCCGCACTCCCCCCGCGAAAGGATGTCCGAACGATGAGACGGCTAGTGGAAAAAACCGCCTCGTGGGGGATGGACGGGGCGATGTGCGGCATGATGAACGTCCTGCAATGGCGCCGCCGGGCGGACAGTTGCACCAAGAAGGAACTGACGGACTACCTGGACGCGTTCTCGCCGATGAACCGGGAGGAATACTATCGGATGCCTCCTGCCGAACGGCTCCGGCAGCACGACGGCTGGATCGAGTGGAACACCCCGCTGCCGAGCGGATTTTCTGAAAACGACCGCGCCCGCGTCCGCTTTTACCCCGCAGAAAAAAAAGGCGCCCCTGTGCTGCTCTTGCTCCACGCACTCATGAGCGCCAGCGATGTCGGCTACCGGAGGGTGGCGGCGACATTCAACAAGCGTGGATGGTCGGTTGCCTTCCCCCACCTTCCCTACCACTACTCCCGCACCCCGAAATCCACGCTGAACGGCGAACTGGCCATCACTGCGGATCTCGTGCGCAATGCCGAGGGACTCCGGCAGGCGGTCGTGGAGCTGCGGCAATTGATGTCTCTCTTCCGCACGCGGGGGACGCGGGAGTTCGCCGTCATCGGGACGAGCTACGGCGGCTGGACCGGTGCCCTGCTCTCCTTTCTGGAGCACGATTTCCGCTTCATCGCCCTTGTCCAGCCAATCGTCAACGTCGAGAAGGCGATCTGGGAAAATCCCGGCGCCCACTCTATGAGGAAGTCTCTGAGGTCGCTCGGCCACGCGCGCAATCAAATCACCCGGCACGACCACCTGATCTCCCCCCTGCACGGCATCCCGCTCTGCAATCCCGAACGCATCGTCGTCGCGGCAGGCCTCTACGACCGGATTTCTCCACTCGAAGAACTCAAGGTGCTGACTTCGCGCTGGAAAGGCTCCCGCCTCCTGCGCGTCCGCCAGGGCCACTTCGGCTACCGGGCACTCCGCGAAACGCTGCGTGAGGTCGAGCCGTTCATCTGATCCTTGCACGCCGGCTGAAAAACAGGTCCATTCCCCTCATGCGTTCCATTCTTCTCATTTTTCTGGCAGCCGCCGCGACCGTTCACGCGCAGGAGACGGATCAGCGCAAGCGGATGATTTTTTCCACGACGAATCCTGACAGCCAGGCGCCTACGACTGCCTCTCCGACGCCGGCCTCCACAAGCGATCCGGCAACGAAACACCCGGAGCCCGCCGCGGCCATCGGCGCGTTTTTTCTCGCACTCAAAGCCGGCCAGGTGGACGCCGCCTACGAAGGGCTCGTGAAGAACACGATCATCGCCGAGCGGAAGGAAAATGTGAGCGAACTGAAGGAGAGCACCAAAAAGGCGCTCGACCATTACGGCCCGGTTTCCGGGTATGACGTTGTTGACACCCTTCAGGTCGGGGCTTCGCTCATGCGTCAGACGTGCATTTCCCTGAATCAGGATCTTCCGCTGCGCTGGAGGTTTTATTTTTACCGCTCCGAGGGGTCCTGGAAAATTGTAGACATGCGTGTCGATGATGGCCTGGTGGAACTCTTCGAAGAGGCCGGTCACCGCCAGAAAAACTAGCGCATGAACTCGCTGGCGGATTTCCTCCAATTCATCCGGTTCTCGCACACGGTCTTCGCTCTGCCCTTTGCGCTGGGGGCTATGTTTGTTGCAGCCCGGGGGTTGCCGTCGCTTCCGACAATTGCCGGCATCCTGGCCGCGATGGTCTGCGCCCGCACGGCGGCGATGACATTCAACCGCCTGGCAGATTGGGAGATTGATCGGAGAAATCCCCGCACGGAAAACCGTCACCGGCTCGTGGACAAAAGCGTCGCCGCAGCGTGGTGCCTCGCATCCTCCGTAGGGTTCATCCTTTCGGCGTGGACGTTGAACACGCTCTGCCTACTTCTTGCGCCGGTCGCGCTGGGGATCGTGTTTTTCTACTCACTCACCAAGCGGTTTACGTATTTCGCACATTTCTTCCTTGGCCTCGCCCTGGCCGTGGCCCCGGTCGGCGCTTGGATCGCGGTGACCGGACGCATGGATTTCCCGCCGCTCGTGCTTGCCGCAGCCGTCCTGCTGTGGGTGGCGGGGTTTGATTTGATTTATGCCACGCAGGACTACGAGGCAGACAAACGCGAGGGCCTGCATTCGATGGTGGTGCGGCTCGGCGTGCGCGGGGCCATGAATCTCGCGATCTGGTTGCACGTCGCTGCCGCCGCCGGCCTGGTGGCTTTCGGCTTCGCGTCCGGATCAGGGACCATGTATTTCGTCTCGTTGGGAGTCATTGCGGCCGCACTGTTTTACGAACACCTCGAAGCCAGGCGCGGAGATGTCACCTCGATCAATCGCGCATTTTTCCAGGCCAACGCGCTTGTCGGGGCGGCGTTCGTTGCGGGCACATTCTTCGATCACTTTGCCCCCGCCTGAATCAAAACGCCGCCGCTGGCTGAAACGCCTGGCGGTTTTCCTCGCCGTCGTCCTCGTTGTCGGCGGAGCAACGCTGGTGATCCTGACCAGAAACCTGACCCGCGTTGCGAGGTGGGCTGTCCAGCGGTCGTTGCCTGACGCCAAGGCCGAAATCGGAGACGTGATCTACACGGGGCCCGGAAGCCTGGCTGTAAAAAAATTTGTTTTGCGGGACAGGGTGAGCGGAGTGGAACTTCTGCGGATTGAGAGCGGAGATGTTGTCTTTTCGTTCGACGATCTTGTCCGCCGGCAACTCGGCGAAATCCGGCTCCTGCACCCGGTCATCCGAGTCTCGCCGGAGCTCTTCCGGATTCTGCCGTCCGGCGGTCCCGACGGCAGCGGCTCGTTGCCGCCATGGGCGGCCCGGAGAATTGTTTGCGACTACGCCGAAGTCGTCTGCGAGGGATTCGGGCCGACAAGCCCGTCGGTGAGTTTGAAGTGCGCCTTCGACTGGAGCGAACCCGGATCTAATCCGGCGACGCCCCTCGCCTTGTCCGCTTGGGATGTCCAGGTTTCTGCCCCCGGATATCCGGAGGCATTTCTTGTTTTGGACCTCGTGAATCTCAACTTTTCCATGCAGGGTATTCTCACGAGGCATGAGGTTGCGGGCATGGATGTTTCCGGAGGGCGGATGATTCTCGGGGCCGCGCTGCAGCAGATCATGGCTGCCCCTCCCGAATACCCTCCGTCTGCCCATCCTGCAGCATCCTGGAAGATCTCGCAGCTCGACCTGCACGGGCTCACAGTCCGCCTGGAGGACAAGCGCGAGACCGCGACCAATATCACTTTTCAGATTAACACCACGTTGACCGATCTATCGCTCTCCGAGGCAGCCGATGCGATTGGCGGCAGGGAGCAAACAGTCGAGATCGCCGACATGGAGATCCTCTCTCCCTACGACCCGCTCACGAAAGTTCTGACCATGCGCAGGGTTTTTCTGAGGTTCACACTCGGCGGACTCCTGCGCAACGAGCTTGCCGGGGTCACGATTCTCCAGCCCACGATCTACGTCGGCCCGGACCTCTTCTGGTATATGGATGATACCCAGGCCCGAGTCGCGGGAAAATCCAGCCCATCCCCTGGAACCTCGTGGAAAATCGGAACGCTCAAGGTTGATGACGGACGCCTTGTCGTCGGAAGCGGAGGGCGGACAAAATACGGAATCCCGCTCGGCTTTAACGCCGAAGCACGCGATATCGCCCTCGACAATCTCGCCACGCTAAAAGTTCAAACCGTCTTCCACATCCTGCCGGGGACGACGGCGTTCCCGAGCTACCAGTTGGAAATGACCACCAGAGAAGGCGACCTACAGTTCGCGTATCCGCCGGAAAAGAATGAAAACAACCTCGTGGGAAAAGTCTTCTTCGACAGCCTCCGCTGGCGGCAATACGAGGCGGGCGAAGCGTGGCTCTCTGCGACGTTCGACCGCAGCGGCATCAACGGGGGCTTCGGCGGCCGCGCCTATGGCGGCTACCTTAAAGGCGGGTTCAGCTTCCTCTTCGAGGAGAACACACCTTGGATCGGCTGGCTGTCCGGCAATAAAATCGACCTCAAGCGCTTTACCGACGTGATCGCTCCGCAGAATTTCCAGATGACCGGCCCGCTGGATTTCAAACTGCAGATGGACGCGTTCGGCCGCCGGATCGAGCGGGTCAAAGGGAAGTTCAACGCGCTGAAACCCGGCCACTTGAAAGTCGGCAAGCTGGACGCCCTCCTAGCGGATATCCCGGACACTTGGAGCAACATAAAAAAGAGCAGCACGCGCCTGGTCATGGAAACTCTGCGGGACTTCGATTATACGAATGCCGGAGGGGATCTTTGGTTTGTGGAAAGCCAAGGCATCCTCGGGTTAAAGTTGCAAGGGCCGCTCGGATCGCGCAACTTTGAGGTTGTGCTTCACGCAGATGAATCCCAGGAGGGTCGATGGAAACAAAAACCATAATTATCTTTTGTCACGCAGCCGCCTTCGCGCTGCTGACCGGTTGCTCCGCACCCACGGTGAACCTCACGACCGCCGAACCCATCAAGGTGGACATCTCGATGCGCCTTGATGTTTACAGCCACGACAAAGCCGCCGCAACGAAGACCAGCCGCGCCTCGGCATCCGAAGAACCCGAGACCCGCCGCCGCAACCGCATGGCCGACATCCAGAATTTTAAAAACTCGCGCCTCATCGGCGAAGGCCACGACGGGCTTCTCTCGGTCCGCGTCGAAACACCGGGCGAACCCGGTGACTACATCCGGAAAACCGTCGCAGCCGAAAATCTGGATCGCATGGCACTCATGAAAGCCATCGCAGAAAAAGGCCAGAAATCCCTGCCCGATGTTCAGGCCGAACAGTCCTCACTTTGGCAGAAACGATCGTTCGAGGGCGAACTCATCGAGGTCGCGAACCCGGATGGCACGTTCGTGTGGACCGCAAAATCAGGCGGATAGTCTTCTTTACTCCCTCGCTGCTCGTGCGTAGCATGCGCCCAGACGTCAACAAACGTTCCACCACACAACAAAAAACCTATGGCAACAACAAAACGCAAACCGAATCCCGCACTCATGAAACCCGTCCAGCCCGACGCGGCGCTCGCCGCCATCGTCGGCTCGAAGCCGCTTCCCCGCAGCGAAATGACGAAGAAGCTCTGGGAATACATCAAGAAGAACAAACTCCAGGACGAGAAGAAGCGCACGATGATCAACGCAGACGAAGCGCTCAAGGTCGTCTTTGGCGGCAAAAAGCAAGTCAGCATGTTCGAGATGACCAAGCTCGTCTCGGCTCACGTCAAATAGTTTACCCTCTTCCGCGGGGCCCGCTCGCTGCGGTGTCCCGCGGAAGATTTTTTACACCCGGAAGATTGCGCCAAGCTTTTTTCCGAGGATCACGCTGGTGCCGATAATGGTGATCGCGAGGAACGCCATGGCCCAGACGCCCAGTGCGCTGGCGATGAACCGTCCTTCGCCGAGAAGCTGGTAGAGTTCGTAGATGGCCTTTGTGATCGGAAAATCCTGCTGTCTCTGGGCAAGGATGAGCGAGTCGCTCACCTCAAGCATCGCGAAGGAAAATGCGAGCAGTCCGCCGGCCAGGAGGTTTGCGGCGATGAGGGGGATGGTGATTTTCCGGAGCGTGCGGAGTGGTGGGCAGCCGAGGTTTTGTGCGGCCTCCTCAAGCGTGACGCTGGTCTGCTGGAACCCTGCTGCAGCCGAGCGCACGACATACGGAAGGCGGCGGACCGAATACGCGATCACAATGATCACCAGAGGATCAATCGTCGGCGAGAGATGCCGCACGAGAAATTTCCCGAAGCCCGCAGAAACCGGCCCCGCAAGCTGGGCGGAAAGCTCCGGAAAGCCCGCAAGCGAAACCGCCCAGGACGGCAACGCCATGATCGAAGAGGCCAGATTCATGAGATTTCCATCCTGCGTCATGGCCAGGTAGCCGAACGCCAGGACAAGGCCCGGAACGGCCAGCGGGAGCATCGCCATGGCATCGAGGACCTGACGTCCGACGAGTTTTGTGCGGACGACGACATAGGCAATAGCAACACCGAGGATCAGGTCGAGGACCGTTGCTAGTCCAGCGTATTTCAGGCTGTTCTTGATCGAGGGCAGAGTCAGGTTGTGTCCGAGGGCCGCCTCGAAATGCGAAAGCGTCCAGCCGGTCGGCAGGATCGTGCCATACCAGTCCCGCGAAAAAGCCACCAGGATAACACCCAGGTGTGGAAGGATCGCAAGGAACGTGATGAAACCGAATAATCCGGTGCAGAGCGCCCCTCCCAGCAGACCAATCCGGCGTGGACCACCCTGGCTGGTCGCCTTCGCCATCATCGCGTGGCTGTCCCTCCCGAAGAAAAATTTCCCCGACGCGTAGAGAAAAACGGTCGAGGCGAGCAGCACTGCCACCAGTGCGAATGGAAACGGGTTTCCTCCCATGTCGTTGATCCCGGAAAAGATTTGAACCGATGTCACGCGGTTGAACTCAAACATGAGTGGCACGCCGAGCTCGGTGAACGACCAGATGAAGATGATCGTGCCGCCGGCAAATACACCCGGCATGATCAGCGGCAGTGTGATCTTTCGGAACCTCCGGAAGCCGATGCAGCCGAGGTTCTCCGCCGCTTCCTCCATCGCAGGATCCACGTTGGCAAGGGCGGCCAGCACATTGAGATATAGGATCGGATAGAGATGCAGGGCGTTCATGATGATCACGCCCCAGAGCCGGCTCTCACCGAGCCAGTCCATCGGGTGGGCAGGGTCCATGAGCCCGAGAGACTCCAGAAGCGCATTGAACGCACCCTGTTGCCCGAGGATTTGTTTCACCCCGATCGCGCCGACAAACGGCGGCATGATCATCGGGATCAGAATGAACGCCCCCAGCAGGGACTTTCCGGGGAACAGATACCGGTCGCTGATCACCGCCAGCGGCAACGCGATGGCCGTTGCGAGCAGCGTGCTGAAGGTCCCCATGAGAAAAGAATTCCACAGCCCCTCCAGATAGATCGGGTTGCGGAAGACCTCCGCGATATAGTCGGAGGTGAATTTCCCGTCCGACCCGACAAACGCCCCCCGCAGCGTCCCGAAAATCGGCCAGACAAAAAACAGCGCGAAAAACGCGGCAGTGAGGAAAAAGACGAGTTTGGCGAGGGAGTTCGACATGAGATCACGCTGAGGCGCTGAGACGCGGAGAGGAGGGATCCTTGAAACCATTGACTATGCGGTGGAGGCCTTCCTTGATCGTCGGCGCTCCGAAATTGATGAGTAGGCGAACTTTCAAGTCGAGCAGTTTCAGGTAAGTCAGCAGTTGCTTCGGGTGGACGGGGGCAAGCGCCTCGATCGATTTCAATTCGATGCAGACGAGGTTGTTGACAATCAGGTCCGCACGAAATCCCTCATCAAAAATCATCTCCTCGTAGCGGATAGGAACCACGGTCTGCCTCTGAACGGAAAAGCCGCATTGCTTCAGCTTCTTTTCCAAGATCGCTTCATAGACGGACTCAAGCAAACCGGGCCCCAGATTCCGATGGATATCAATCGCACACTCGATCACCTTCCCCGTGATGAAATTCAACTCCGCCGCGCCACCGCGCCTCTGCGTGAGACTCTTCATCTCCCCTCCCTGGCGAGGCGTTCGGCTTCGCGGTATTGTGCGCGGAATTTTCCCCCGAGTTCCTTGGCGAGGCGGACTTCTTCGATCCGGTTCTGGGCTGCGAGCGCCGGCTGGATCACTTTTTTAGCGGTCTCGTAATCCACGGCGCTGAGATCCGCAAACTTCCTGAGCGCCTCGCGCGGAAACCGTGCGGCAATGAGTGCCTGCCATGCGGACGCCTGTTCATCGTGCGAGTCCATGCACATCACCCGGATGATAAAGCTCATGGATTTGAAGAGCGATCCGGTCCAGGCTGGATGGTAGGTGAAGAGTTCCGCCTCCTGGTAGGGCATCACGGTGGGATCGGAGCGGAATGCGGTGAACCCGGGGGCATAAAGCTCCTTGCGGACCGGCAGGCGTCTGAGCGCGTAGCGAACCGGTCCTCCGGGTTCTCCGACCTTGAAATTCCACAGCTTCTGGCCATCCATGGAAAGAACGAACGCGATGAATTCCTCGGCGACCGCACGGTTCGGCGCCCCGCGCAGCAGAGCGATGGGATCCACGCCGACCGATGAGCCGCCTGCCGGCGTGAAATACTGGAGCCGCGACGGCGAGTCCCCGATTCTCACCGATTCGCTCTGAAACCTGCCAAAAAAATCAATGCACATGCCAGCTGCAGCATCGCCAAGCGAGACGTCAACGGGAACCTTACCTCCGGCGTCGGCAAAGTAACGCGCATTGGCTGAGGCCGCTTGGATAGTCCCGAGCCCGCGCTTCCATCCCACGGCCAGGATGCCTGGATCCTCGGATGTCGTCTCACGCACGAGTTCCTGCATCTGCTGCTGGATCACCATCTCATAAGCCTTGGCCGCAGATCCGCTCTTGGTGGGATCGGCCAGGGCGACCTGTTTGAAAAGCCGGGGATTTGCAAGGTCGCTCCAGGAAGCCGGCAACTCGCGCACTCCCAGCCGCCGTAACGAATCGCTATTGTAGCAGATTCCGAATGAGGAAAGGCAAGCCCCGATCCATCGTGCATCCCTGTCATAGAACGGCTCTCCAGACACCTTTTCTGGAATGGATGACTCGCTGAACCAATCCGGGTGGTCACGGATAACCTCGCTCGGGATAAGGCGGCCGGCCGAGGCTTGTTGCCCGAAATCATACGCCCCTCCCCCGAAAAGCAAGTCAATGCCGATGCCGCGGCTGGAATTGAGGAACGCCCTCCTCACCTTCTGCGCCGGAGTGTCAATGGACGACGCCTCTGCTGGCTTGATTGCCGGATTGTCGAATGCACCGGCAACGTCCGGCGTCCACTCCTTCCCGGACATCGTCCATTCCCGCTGGAATGCCGCGTAAAACTCTCCCTTCAAGTAGCGCGCAATTTCGCTTGCTCCGCCGGGCAGCCGCCAGTCCAGGCGGACGGTGCGGCCGGTTTTCTTTTTGTAATAGTCCGCGAAGGCAACCGTGAACTCGTAGCGGATCGCCTCATTGTGCGGGGTGATGATGACCAGCGAGTCGTTGGCATCCGCCAGAAAATCTCCCTTGGGCTTGAGCGCGAAGGGAACGGCGATCACCAGGCCGAGGGCGACCAGAACGGCCAGAATGCGCAGGCCCGCCCCTCCCCGACGGAAGCGGTTTGGGAAATGGATATCTGATCGCAACCCGCTTGCCATTTTGATGCGAAGCCCGCGTGACATTTCCATCCACCTGATACTGCGCTCCGCAGAAAGCTCAAGGGTGAAGTGGAGGTCAAAATCTGCAGTTGAGCGCAATTTTTAGAGGGAAACCAACCTGTCGTCCTCCTTGCCAACCCCCGGACATCTAGGACGGTGTCTCGCCGCTTTTCATCAACGGCTCAAAAGCAACTGGCGCGCAAGGAGAGCTTGAATTGAAGTCCGCAGAGACTCATTCTGCTGGCTCTGAACATGGACACGATCAAGTATCTCCTCCCCGAAACCGATATTCCCAAAGCCTGGTATAACATCGTCGCTGATCTTCCGGCACCGCCCCCGCCGCCATTGCACCCCGGCACCGGCGAGCCGCTGTCCGCCGCCGAGTTGGAGCCGCTCTTCGCAAAGGAACTGATCGCGCAGGAGATGAGCAGCGAGAGGGATATTGAAATTCCAGGAGAGGTCCGCCAGATCCTCGCCCAGTGGCGCCCAACTCCGCTCTACCGCGCCAGACGCCTCGAAAAGGCGCTCGGCACGCCGGCCAGAATTTATTACAAATACGAGGGGACAAGCCCGAGCGGCTCGCACAAATTCAACACCGCGCTCCCGCAGGTCTATTATAACAAGGCCGAAGGAACGAAGCGCATCACGACGGAGACTGGAGCCGGACAGTGGGGTTCCGCGTTGTCGATTGCGTGCTCGATGTTCGAACTCCCGTGCGAGGTCTTCATGGTCAAGGTCAGCTTCGGCCAGAAGCCCTACCGCAAGGCGCTCATGGAAACGTTCGGCGGTCGCTGCATCGCCAGCCCGAGCACGGAAACCGATGCAGGCCGCGCGATTCTGGCGCTCGATCCGGAGTGCCCGGGATCGCTCGGCATCGCGATCTCCGAGGCGGTCGAGGTCGCCGCAAAAGATCCGGCCACAAAATACTGCCTCGGCAGCGTTTTGAACCACGTCCTGCTCCATCAGACGGTCATCGGGCTCGAATGTCTGCGCCAGTTCGACCTCGCGGCCGACTACCCGGATGTCGTCGTCGGATGCACGGGGGGTGGATCGAATTTTGCAGGCATCGCGTTTCCATTTATCGGCGAGACCCTCCGCGGCGGCCCGAAGACCCGGATCGTCGCGGTCGAGCCGAGCGCCTGCCCGTCGCTCACGAAAGGCCGCTACGCCTATGACTTTGGCGACACGGGAAAACTTACGCCGCTGGTCAAAATGCACACGCTGGGAAGTTCGTTCATCCCGCCCGCCATCCACACAGGCGGGCTTCGCTACCACGGCATGGCCCCGCTGGTGAGCCACGTGCAGGAACTCGGGCTCATCGAATCCCGCTCGGTCGGGCAGACCGATGTCTTCCGTGCCGGGGTGACCTTCGCGAAGGCGGAGGGAATTCTTCCGGCGCCCGAAGCCTCCCACGCGGTCGCCGCTGCCATCGACGAAGCGGTGCTGTGTCGCGAACAGGGCATCTCGAAAAGCATCCTCTTCAACCTCTGCGGGCACGGGCACTTCGACATGACCGC
>CAZSDC010000103.1:0-10804 GCA_964605515.1 uncultured Chthoniobacter sp. | reverse complement strand
GCGCAGACGGCGCGCTTGCCGGTCTTCATGGCGGCGGCAACGACCGCCGGGCCGCCGGTCACGCAGAGAAGCTTCACGAGCGGGTGCTTGCACAAAACATCGAACGTCTCGAGCGTCGGCTTGACGACGGTGGTCAGAAGGTCGGTGATCCCGGTCTCAGCCGAGATCGCCTGGTTGTATTCGCGGATCGCAATGGCAGCGCATTTCGCTGCGGCCGGATGGGTGTTGAAAACGACCGCGTTGCCGGCCGCGATCATGTTGATTGCGTTGCCGGTGAGTGTGGGGACGCTATGAGTAGAGGGGGTGATCGCCCCGATGACCCCCCAGGGCGCATAGTCGATGACCGTAAGCCCTGAGTCCCCGCTGAAAGCCGAACGATCCAGCATCTCCACGCCGGGGACAAGGTCGCCGCAAATTTCGAGCTTTTCGATTTTGTGGTCCAGACGACCGATCTTCGTCTCGTTGAATTCGATCGCTCCCCATTCCTTCGCCTTTTGGACGCAGAGCTTGCGGATCACAGCGATGGCTTTTTTGCGGGCGGTCATCCCGCCTTCGCGAAGTTTCTCAAACGACCGCTGCGCGGCTTCGACCGCGGTGTTCATGTCTTCGTAAACCCCGAATCCCGACGGCCCCGAGGATGTTGGGGAGGCGGAGGTCTTCGGCGGGGAAGTCTTCAGCCGGGCGAGCACCTCGCCAACGACTTTTGCCACAAGTTTTTCATCAATCGCTGCCATAATTATCAGTGAGCTTTATAGAGAATTGTTTTTCCGAGATCGACGGCGTCCACGATGCCGACAACCACGGCATCCACCGGAGAATCCTTGTCATCCGCTGCAAGCCGGGCGGAGCTGCCCTGGACAACGAGGATATAGTCTCCTTCCCCCGCTCCCAGGCTGTCCACGGCGACCAGGGTGGACGATCCGGGCTTGAGCTCTTTAGCGGCCGGCGAATCAATGACAAGCGGCCGGACGACCAGCAACTTCTGCCCGGTCATCTTGGCATTTTTCTTGGTGGCAACAACGCTGCCTTCGACGCGCGCTAGAATCATAGGAAATCGGAGATGGGAGATGGGAAACCGGAAAGAATCCCGTTTCGTTTGGTTATTTTTTTAGGCGGGTGGTTTTGATGGAGGAGACTGTGATAGCGAGGATTTCATCGGTCTCCTTGAGCAGGCTTTCCACTTTCTTTGCGGGGATTTTCCCTGCGGCTGTCAGCAGCTCGATCCAGAAGATGGATTCGTCGGCTTCCTCCTCAACAATACCAAGTTTTGAAATGAACTCGGCCCTTGATCGTGAACGCCGGGCAGCGCGCGAGTTGGCGCCGACGGATGTTCCAGAACGAAGAAGCTGTTTGCCAAGAATGGTGCTTGTTTCGGATTTCGGCAGAGCCTCGACGAGCCGAACAATCCTCAGCGCATAATCAAATGTGCGCTTTTGAAAGTTAGCGATCTTTTCAGGGCTCTTTCCGGTCTCCATTTTCCGCTTTCCGGTTTCTGCCTACTTGGCTTTGGGCAGGATGACGCCGAGGTCGTTGTGCGGGCGGGCGATGACGCTCACGCTTACGACTTCGCCGAGCGACTGCGCGGCAATCTTGCCGGCTTCGGTGGCGGCCTTGACGGCGGCGACATCGCCGGAGACGCAAGCCGTGACCATGGCGTTTCCGACCTGGGTCATGGGGCCGACGAGTTCGACGTTGGCGGATTTCAGCATCGCATCCGTCGCTTCGACGAGGGCGATGAGTCCGCGGGTTTCGATCATTCCGAGTGCTTGTTGTGACATAATGTTGGGTTTTGTTTTTGGTTGGTTTTTCAGTTAATGCGAAATTTTGCTGGGGCGTTCAGTTTTCAGAAAAGGGCATCCGTCAGCGGGAATTCGCTGCCGCGGAACGCTGAGAATTTGCAGATCATTTTTCTTTGAGTTTCTTCCAGGCGTTTCTGGCGATGATGATTTCCTCGTTGGTGGGGATGACGCGGACCTCAATTTTTGAGGAGGGGGTGGAGATGACGGCCTCGGTTGCGGCGGTTGCGGCGTTGGCGGCGGGGTCGAGTTCGAGACCGCAAAAGTCGAGGTTCGCACAGATGGCGGCGCGGAGGCCGGGGTTGTTTTCGGCAATTCCGGCCGTAAAGATCAGGACATCCGCGCCGTTCATTTCGACCAGAAACTGCCCGATGAACTTCCGGATCTGGGCCACGAAAACCTCGATGGCGATCCGGGCGTTGCCGTTTCCATTTTTTGCCGCTTCGAGAAGGTCGCGGACGTCACCGGTGGGCAGCCCCGACATGCCCTTGAGTCCGGCTCCTGTGGTGAGGGCTTTCTCGACGGCATCCCATCCGAGTCCGAGATCGCGTGCGAGGTAGATGAGGGCGAAGCAATCGAAGTCGCCGACGCGGTTGTTTTGGGGAAGTCCGCTCTGCGCGGTCATTCCCCAGCTCGAGTTGACAGCCTTGCCGTTGACGACAGCCGCGATCGAGGAACTCCCGCCAAGGTGGCATGAGATCAGGCGGAGTTTGTCCGTGCCACGCAGTTCAGCGCAGCGGCCGGTGACAAAGCGATGGCTGGCCCCGTGAAACCCGTATCGGCGGACGCCGTGTTGCTCTTCCCACTCGAGTGGGATGGGATACCGGTATGTGCTCACCGGCACCTGGTCGTAAAATGCTGTCTCGAAAGTGCCGATGCAGGGCAGACCGGGGTGAAGCGCGTTGAAAAGGCGCACCCCGGCGATGTAGGGGGGATTGTGCGCGGGCAGGAGGGTGTTGAATTCCTCCATGGCACGCAGCACCGGCTCCTCCATGAGTTGCGTTCCGGAAATCCCCTTCGCCATCACCGGTTTGAAGCCAACGGCGGCAAGGTCTTCAAAGCCGCCCAGCTCAGACTCGATGAACCGGATCGCAGCCTCCTGGTCGGGAAATGAAGAGTTGCCCGTTTTGGCAGGCCCGTCGCCGATGGTTATGGAATACGGACTCTCCGCCGATCCGATCCGCTCAACACCTCCCCTCGCCAGCACGCGCTCGAATGGCATCTCGAACAAGCGAAACTTGAACGAGGTGCTCCCGATGTTTGCGACGAGGATCTTGCTTTTGGCGGACATGAGCTTGCGCTGATGAAAACCGTCGCGCGGAGCGGGCTCCGCGCGGGCAGCTTACTTGCCGGGCGCGGGCGCCTGCTTCGTGGCAAGAAATTTTCCGAGTTTGGCGAGGTCGTCGTGCGGGCGAGGGATCACGTGAACGGCGACGACTTCGCCGATCGTGCTCGCTGCAGTGGCTCCGGCTTCGACAGCGGCCTTGACGGCTGCTACGGAGCCCGAGATGAAGACGCCCACGTTTCCGGACCCGACTTTTTCCCAGCCGACAAGTTCCACGTTCGCTGCCTTGAGCATCGCGTCCGTCGCTTCAAATTGCGCGACGAGGCCCTTGGTTTCGATCATTCCGAGTGCTTGGTTTGCCATAATATAAATAGGTAAGTTGTTGGATCAGGCGGTGAAGAACTTCAGAAGTTCTGCGGCGGGCCGGGCAATGACGTGGGATGCCGCGAGGTTGCCGACGCGGGTTGCCGCTTCGCGTCCGGCTTCGACGGCCGCCTTGACGCTGCCGACATCGCCCTGGACGATGGTTGTGATCAGGGCTCCGCCGATGGGGACGGATTTGATCAGTTGCACGTTCGCGGCTTTGATCATCGCGTCACTGGCTTCCACCAGGCCGACGTATCCGCGGGTTTCGAGTAGTCCGATTGCTTCGCTCATGTTTTTATTTTTTGGTTTGGTTGACGGTTAGGATTTGAAAAGTTCCACTTTGTCGGCGTGGTCGAGGTCACAGGCGTTGGCCTCATCGGTGTCGATGTGCACCTCGAGTTTAAAGCTCGGGTCCACCCGGACGAGCAGATCGTCGAATCTGGTGGTGCAGCCTTTGGCCCGGACCCTGAGGGTGATGAGATCGAGATGTTTGACGCCGTAAAACGTGGCGTCTGAGGGCGACATGTGGACGTGACGCGCCGCGCGAATGACACCATTCTTCATTTCGAGAAACCCCTTCGGTCCCATGATGTAGGCCCCCGGGGTGCCCTCAATGTCCCCGGACATCTTCACCGGCACATCAATGCCGAGCTGGACGGCATCGGTGAATGCCAGCTCAATCTGGGTCAGATCCCGACACGGTCCCAAGATTCTGAGGTTCGGGATAATCCTTTTGCGCGGCCCCACCAAGGTCACCGTCTGCTGCGAGGCGAACTGCCCTTCCTGGTAAAGCATCTTATGGATCGTCAGCTCGGCTCCCTTTCCGAAAAGCACCTCCACGTTCTCCGGCGAAATATGCATGTGCCGGGCCGAACTGTTCACTACCAGTAACGGAGCCTGTGCGGATGGAACCGTCCGGCCAAGCTGACGGAACAACGACTCCCGCACAAGGGACTCGACGACTAAGCGATCGGGAGATTCAAGAAATGCCATCGGGGAAAATGCAGAAATTTAAATGACTGGATTCCTTCATATATTTTCCTGAGAAGCCGTCAATACCTTTTTTTGAAAAATTTACAGATAGTGAACCGGGAAGGTCGATTTGTTTGGGGAAGCGGGTTCCGGGAGCGGGGTATCGGGATGGCAGGAAATGATATGGACGAGATCTGGATGGATTCCGGATTTGGCGAGTTTGTCCGCCGGGGCGTCGGTGAGGAGGAAGTCCACATCCGGCCATTTTTTCAGGAGGAAAGGGGCGGTGGCGCCGATTTTTGAGGAATCCAGACAATACACAGTGCGGGCCGCTCGGCGGACGGCGACGAGTTGTTGTTGGACGATCGAATCCTGGGAGTTCCAGATGCCGCCTTGATTTGCCGCCTCCGCAGAGAGAAAGGCCATGTCGAAGCTCCAAAATTCCAGACTCCGGCGGGCGTTTTCCCCGAGGAGGACAGACTGGCGTCCGAGGATCTGTCCTGCGGTCAGGAAAACGCTCAGTTCGGGGTTCGAGGAGAGAAGTTCGCCAACGGGAATGTTCGAGGTCACAATCGTCATCGGCGACACCGGAGCTTCGCAGAATGCCTCCGCCAGGGCAAATATCGTGGTCCCGGAATCCAAAAAATATGTGCCCCCCGGTTTCAAGAACCCTGCGGCTTTTCGGGCCACCTTCGCCTTGCTGCTGGCACCAGCGGCCTGCCTTTCACGAAATGAAGGAAACCGCTCATTAAATTCCGCTAGCGCGCCTCCGTGGGTGCGCTTGACTTTATTTCTACTAGCGAGCGCGGCGAGGTCGCGTCTGGCGGTCGCTTCTGAGACATTGAGGCGGCGGCACAGTTCTCCGATGGGCAGATAGCGATGTCTTTCGATGAGGGCCGCAAGCTTTTCGCGGCGTGCCTCGACAACATGGATCGGAACCCTCATCTCTGATGATCTTGGCAGTCATTGTGATTGAAATCAATCATATTTCGGAAGCGAGGCTTGCCAGCGGTCAAAGCGTGTGAGGCAGGGGTATAGGGGGGCCTGCATGCGGTAAGGAAATTCAAATTGGCTGGCGTTATCGGTTTTAAATTTTCCGGTCCAAGGCGAGAAGGTTTGAACGCGGACGAGGTTCTCGGCAGGAGAGAACCGGTAAAGTCGCAGGTAGCCGCCACCACCTTCCGGCCAGGATTGATAATCGCTGAGGCAGGTAACCACTGTGCGGCCGTCATAGGTATCGTTTCTGCGGGCTTCTCCGTGGTTGTGGCCGCAGAGCATCAGGAAAAGATTCGGGTTGTATTTGAGCTTGTCGTAAATCGTTTGCCCGCGCGGATCGAACGAACCGTTGACTGCGAGCAAGTCGTGGCTGACGACGATGGCCCGGCGGCGGGGGTTCGACTTGAGCACGATGTCTGCCCATGTGTCGATCGGCGCATGGCTGGGATTTGCGGGGTCGTAGTCGATGTAAACCACGATAAAATCGATCCCGCCAGCGGTGAAAAGGTCGAAGTGGCTGCTATTGCCGTTTCCATAGTGGCCGCCGTAATAAGGCCGTCCAGCAAAGTGAGCGACGCCGAAAGTTCTCTCGAACAAGCTGGTGCCGCCCCTGTGATCGTGGTTTCCGGGCACCACTCCGTATGGAATGCCGCAGGGAAGTCCGGTGGCTTGGGGGCTTTCCAGGCGATAGAGCGCGTTCGCGGCGTTGGCCCACTCTTCGGGCTTCTCATCCCCATTCTGGGTAATGTCCCCGAGCTGGGCCACGTAAACGATATTCAGCCTTTGGCGGTTTGCCACGATCCAATCGGTCTGCGCCACCGCGATTTTCGGATACGTTTCCGAGTAGAATTGCATATCCGGCAAAACCACGATCGAGAAATCCGGTCCAGTTGCGGCCGGTGCCAGAAGCGCCGTGAGAATCCACGCGATGAAAGCTATCGCTGCCGAATGCCAAGAATGCGGATTGCGCACGACCAAGCAGGATAGCATGTCCAGCAAGCGATTCACGCCAAACCCTGCTCCGCGCTCAGCGGCCATCGATGACCATCAAGCTGGGCACAAATTGCTGAACGCAGTTCGCCTCGCTGACCTGGACGAGAGAATTTAACGGGTCTTGTGAGTTGAAGCCAACGAACCAGATCCGTTCCGCCTGGCCTCCTTCCTGAGCGGAGATGTTCATGCGGGTGAAGATCACATATTCGCCGGGTTCAGGGAGCGAAAATTCGAAACGACCTCTGGCATCGGTGGTGGTCCTCCCGATCGGCTCGGGAAGTTCGGCAGTGAAGAACGCGTTGCCATCGACGCTTGGCCCCGCCGGGATCTTCGCAACGTCCGCGGCCTTGCGCTCGATGTGGTCCTCGATGGCCTTGCGCGGGAATAGGGACATCTGGACTCCCGGCATGGCGGCGCGTTTTCCGGACTCATTGCGGAGAATCACACTGCCCCGGACAACTCCGGTTTCAGCGACCTCGCGAGAGGTAAAGAGGAGTCTCTGAATTTCCTTATCCTTCTGTGCGATGGCCGTCTCCAATGTGTCGATTCGGATAGATTGACGATCCATCTCACCGTAGAGACCAGCGATCCAGAATGCAGCTGCGATCACCGCCGACAGGGCGAGCAAAAAGGCGATCCATCCCGAGATGAGGACGGTCAGGTTTTGCATTTCCCGGCGGCTGCGGCGGGTGTTGCCGATGTCGGGGGAGTTACCGGTGCTCTCACGGACCTTCAGGTATTTGGGCACCGCGATTTTCTTGAGGAATTCCGGTGCCGGAGTCCACTCGGGGCAGGTTTCGCTGTAGCAGAAATCGGTGTCGAGGAAGAAGCCGGAATCCACCAGGGCGGCGATTTGCTCCGGCGGGTATTGGCCGATGATTTTTCCAGCACGTGCGACATGGACCATGCGTTTGCTCACGGAATTTCTCCTCCCTCCACCATATCCCGCTGCGATGCCAACCACGCCACCGCCTCCTCGCGCGAGCTCAGCGAGCCTTCCAATTGCCGGATCTGCACGGCCTCAAGCGCACGCTTGAAAAGCGGTCCGGGTGACCATCCCAGCAAAATCAAATCCCGGCCGGAGACAAGGGGCGGCGGGATCAGCGGCTCGCGCGAAAACTCCTCGCGCTTTGCCAGAAGGAAATCGTAGTTGTCGAGCAGCCCGTGCGACCCGAGGCAATCGACCCTGTGGAGTTCCAGCTCATCGTTGATCGTCGGGCGTGCCAGGAAGCGCTTGAGCGTTGCGATGCGCATGTGTTGGACGTCTTTGAAAGCCATGTGGTTCTTGACCGCCACCACCGTCGCCTCGGCCTGCGCGTTCGAAAACCGCAGGCGCTCGAAGATGCCCTCCGTCATCACCGCGCTGAGCGACTCGTGCCCGTTGAACCGGATCCTGCCCGTCGCGTCCACCTGATATGACGCCGGCTTCCCGATGTCGTGGAGCAGGACGGAAAATACCAGGGGAATCGAAACTGTCTCCGGCAGCAGCGACAGCATCAGCCGCGTATGCACGAAAACATCCCCCTCGGGATGAAACTCCGGAGGCTGCGCGCAACCCTTTAATTTCGTCACCTCGGGCAAAAGAACCTGCAACAGCCCCGAATCATCCAGCAAATCGAAACCGCGCACGCGCGACGCGTGGACAAATATTTTCACCAGTTCGTCGCGGATCCGTTCCGCGCTCACGGCATGGATTGACGATACCATCTCCCGGAGCGCCGCCCACGTCGTGGAATCGATTTCAAATCCGAGCGTGGCCGCAAACCGAACCCCCCGGAGCAATCGCAGTTTGTCCTCCCGAAACCGGTCGGCAGGCTCCCCGATGCAGCGGATAATCCCCGCCTTCAAATCCGCCTCGCCACCGACAAAATCCAGAACATGCCCATTGATTGGATCGTAGAAGAGCCCGTTGATGGTGAAATCCCGGCGCTGCGCATCGCCCTCGGCCGTGGTGAACGTCACCGATTCCGGACGCCTCCCATCGATATAGAGCCCGTCTGCCCGGAATGTCGCCACCTGGAACTCCACCCCGTCTTCCAAAACCACAATCACGCCGAACTGCGCGCCCACTGCGACGGTCCTCGCAAACAATTTTTGCACCTCCCCGGGATGCGCGCTGGTGGCCACATCGATATCGTGGGCCGTGCGCCCGAGGAGGCGGTCGCGCACGCAGCCGCCCGCGAAATAGGCTTCATGCCCCGCGTCACGCAGGCGTCTGACGATCCGCGTGGCAGTAGCTTCCATCGGCGGCTACTTCACAGCGGCCCAGACCCGGTGGACATCGTCATGGTCCTCCAGCGACTGGAGGAACTCGCCCGCATCAGCGCGCTGCTCGTCGGTCAGGGTCGGAAACTGTTTCGCGACATACCCGAGCTCGCTGGTCACGACGCTCCAGCCATTTTGCGAAAGCCATTTTGAAGCGGATGCGGTAGCGGTGCGTTCGGTGAGAAACCTCGCGCCGGCTGCTCCTTCCGGAATGTCGTCATTCTCCGCGTGGGTCAGGGCGGTCACATCATTCGCCCCGGCCTCGATCGCCGCCGCCTCGATGTCCGTGGTGGCATCCGGGTGGTGCGCCTCGACAATTCCGACATGGTCGAACAGAAATTTATTGCTCCCCGGGGTACCGAGCTGGCCCCGTTTGAAGAGCACGCGAATTTCAGGGGCCGTGCGGTTGTTGTTGTCGGTCAGGACCTCGACGATGACCGGAACCTTGTGTGGGGCGTAGCCTTCGAAGACCAGATGATCGAGCACGAGCTTCTCCCCGCCGATGCCTGCGCCCTTCTTGATCGCCCGTTCGATGGCATCCCGCGTGACCGAGGCCCGGCGCGCCTTTTCCACCACGGCAAAAAGCCGGGCGTTGCTCTCGACATCCGGCCCGCCCAGCTTGGCGGCGACCATCATCTCCTTCACCAGCTTGCCGACAACCTGGCCCTTCTTGAGGTTCGCGACCTCCCGCTTTGCATGCAACCACTGTCTTCCCATAGGCCGTCCATCTTATCCGCCTCGCGCGCCGGGTGCAATTTCATTTGCCGAAACTCCGCTGCCTAGTCCCGGAAATTCTGAAAACCCAATGCGACTCCGAAGTCCCGGCTGCGACAGAATCCGATTACACTTTGGAGGTCGTCGCGGCTTTTTCCGGTCACGCGGATCTGGCGGTCCTGGAGCGCGCTTTGGACCTTGAACCCGCCGGCTTTTATCTCCTTCACGATTTCCTTGGCCTTGTCACCGTCCAACCCCTGTTTGATGAGGAAATCCTGCGTGGCGTGGCCGAGCGGGGAGATGGCGGGGTCCTTCCGTTCGACGTTCCGGAGGTCGATGTTGCGCTTGGCCAGTTTGCCGGTGACCATGTCGTGGAGGGACTTCAGGCGCGAGCCGTCCTCGGCTTTCAAAGCGATTTTTGAATCCTTGGCAACCCATTCGATCGTCGCTGTGCTTCCCTTGAAGTCGAACCGTGTGGCCAGTTCCTTCACCGCTTGGTTCACCGCGTTGTCGATCTCCTGCTTGTCAATTTCCGAAACGATGTCGAACGATGGCATTCGCAAGCCATAACCGGGCCCTGCGGAATGGTCAATTTCCCCGTTCGAGGTCCACTGCGCCCCGGACTCCCAAACCCCCGCCATTTTTGAGGCAGATCAAACTCCCGGCGCAAATGCCGGAATAACCCTTGAACCAATACCGCGCAAGTATAAGTTAATCTTATGAACAACGAGCCGCCACTGATATCCCATCGGAGCGGCCCTGTTCTTCTCTGCATAAGAGCCGCGAGCGGTTCCGCAGCAGGCAATTTTTAACAGATCCATCTCACAACCACCGACCATGAAATTAACGCGCCTTATCCCACTCACAATGCTTCTTTGCCCCGCTATTCTGCGGGCCAGCGAATCCGACCTTGCTCTGCCGACCGACCGTTCGGCGGTCTTTTCCGTTCTCGGGTTTTCGCTGCCGAGCATGATGATCCTGTATATCGGGCTGGGCGTGGCGGCCTTGGGCATGCTTTTCGGCTGGTCCGAATGCAGGAACCTCCGGAAGCTGCCGGCGCACAAAAGCATGCTGGATATTTCGACCCTGATTTACGGGACGTGCAAAACCTACCTGCTCCAGCAGGGCCGCCTTCTTCTCATCCTCGAAGTGTTTATCGGGGCCACGATGGTTTATTACTTCGGCTTCCTGAAACATGCCGCCCCTTCGACCGTGGCCCTCATCCTGGCCTGGTCGCTCATCGGCATCGGCGGATCGTTTGCCGTCGCCTGGTTCGGCATGCTGATCAACAATATCGCGAACAGCCGCATGGCCTTTGCCGCGCTCCGCGGGCGGGCTCTGCCGGTTTCGGAAATCCCGACACGCTCGGGCATGAGCATCGGCGTGCTGCTGATCAGCACGGAACTGATGCTGATGA
>CAZSDC010000102.1:0-10828 GCA_964605515.1 uncultured Chthoniobacter sp. | reverse complement strand
CCGAGGTCGCCGACCACGGCATCCCCCTCAAAAATTTCCAGCCCATCGGGGAATTTGAACTCCCCGAGTATGAACTCCAGAGGCTGAGCTTCCCGCCGGTTCTTCAGATATTTGATTACCTCGAGCGGGGAGGCTTCTCGGAAATCATCATCAGCACGCCGGGGCCGACCGGACTCAGCGCGCTGGCGGCCGCAAAGACCCTCGGGATCCGCGTTGTTGGTATCTACCACACCGACTTCCCTCAGTATGTCCGGATCCTCACTGACGATTCCTTCATGGAAACGCTCACATGGAACTTCATGCACTGGTTCTACAGCCAGTTGGATGTGATCTACGTCAACTCCGAGGATTACCGCAAATGCTGGGTCGAGCGGGGGATCGCCCCCGAAAAACTGCATATCCTTCCCCGGGGGCTGGACACGCGGATGTTCAACGCAACAAAAAGAGACCCCGAGTTCTGGAAATCCCGTGGACTGCGGGATGGCGAGACCGGCATGCTTTTCGTCGGACGCGTCTCAAAAGAAAAAAACCTCGATGTACTCGTGGCAGCCATCCGCCGTTTGGAGGAATCCCATCTGCCGATCCGCCCGCTGATCGTCGGCGACGGCCCATACATGGCCGAAATGAAGCGGCTTCTTCCGGATGCGATTTTTACCGGATACCTGAAAGGGGAGGACCTCGCCATCGCCTACGCGTCAGCAGACCTTTTCGTCTTCCCCAGCACGACAGACACCTTCGGCAATGTGGTTCTTGAGGCCCAGGCATCAGGCATCCCCGCGATCGTCTCCGACGTCGGCGGGCCAAGGGACCTCGTCCATCACGGCAAGGACGGATTCGTCACCAAATCGCTCGACTCCGCAGAACTGGCCGGGGCGATCCGACGGCTGGTTGAGGACCCCTCTCTCAGACACCACATGGGCCTCGCCGCCAGGGGAAGAGTCGAATCGCGCGACTGGACAGAGGCATTTGAAAAGTTCTGGCACGAATCCCCGGAATAGGCCGGTTTTCAGGAGAAGCTTGAGAAATATCTCCTTGCTTCGGCAGGAAATTGTGGCAAGAAGAATCAGTATGAAAACAATCACCCTTGCGACCTTTTCAGTTCTGGCGTGGTTTGCCATTTCCACCACTCCCGCACGGGCTGAACAGCCTGCCCCGTCCAAAGAGCCGACTTCTTCGAAAAAGCCAGCAGACTCGAAGGCTGAGGAAACGCAGGGAGCGATCCTTGTCGTCAAGATCAAAGGAAACGTCACCGCGATTATTCCCCAGGGCAACTCCACCTCCTCTACCAAATTGAAAGAAGGAGGTTTCGTCTTCCAAGGCCAGACCGTCAAGACCGACAAGGATTCCGAAGCCGTGCTCTTCTTTGCCAACGGAACCACCATCACAGTGTCTCAAAATACCACCATCTCGGTTGATAAATTTCTGCAGGCTCCGTTTGATTCGGCGAAAACTGATTATAAAACCCTAAAGAAGGAGCCAACAACTTCTCACACAAAGCTCACGGTCAGTGAGGGAACGATCACGGGGGACGTCCTCAAATTGAATAAAGGTTCCTCGATGGGGATTGCAACCCCGCTCGGCGTGGCAGGAATTCGAGGCACACAGTTCCAGTTGACCATCACGAAAGGGGCGGATGGAACTTTTACCGCCACCGTCTCCATGGCCTCGGGTAGCATCTCCATGACCCCGGCAAATGGGGCTCCGTCACAAACGATCAGCGCAAACACGCCCAGCAGCCAGGCAATCACACTCTCGGGAACTGTCACCGCTTCTCCTCCCACCGCACCGGGGGAAGCCCCTAGCCCTGCTGCCGTCACCATCACAAACAGCAATACTTCGAGTCTACCCCCTGCTGCAGTAGCTGCAATAACCGCTGCTATTACCCAAGCGGCAGCACAGATCGCAAGTATGCCTGTGGGCTCAGTGCTCTCAACGGCAGTCAACACGACTGATGGCGCTCCGGCATCTACCAATACTACGGGGACGGGAACCGCTCCCGGAGGCACAACTCCCGGCACGGGAGGAACGACCACTCCCGGAGGCACAACAACTGGCGGCGACCAAGGCACTGGCCAAGCAGGCACTGGCGATGCCGGCGGTGGCAATTTCAACGGCAACAACAATGCAGCCGGCAGCGCGGGCAGTGGCAGCGGTGGCGGCGGTGGTGGCGGCGGCGGTGGGGGTGGTTCAACTTCAACACCCACTCCAACACCTACCCCTCGCCCTCCGGCATCGTAGGATTCGGCGGATTACGTTGGCTCTTTGTTGGAACTGCCCAAACGGGCGAAGCAGTCAGATGTGCGGGATTTTCTCATGAAATGGATATTGCCCGTTTTTCTGGCGGGGATTTGCTTGGTTTGGGTTCTGCTCTCCCAGATTCCGTTTTGGACTCTTGACGGAAACACCACCTTTCACGGCAGGGACGGGCTTCTCGCGTTTCTGGAGGAAAAGACGATTGACGCAAGGCTCAAGGTTCGGGGATCGATCCCCTCCCCAACCAGGGTCTGCTATATCAACGTGGACACGGAGTCGATTGACGCGATCGGCAATTTCCCCTGGAACCGGGCCATCTTCGCCAAGGCGCTCGATGCGCTCTTCGAGCGAGGCAAGGTTCGCGCCGTTGGAATGGACTTCGTTTTTAGTGACGCCGGAATCCCCCAACTCGGCAGGAAGGAAGCCGAGGAGGGATGCCTGGAATTAGGGAAAAGCGTCAGCGAACACCCCGACATCGTTCTCGCGGCAACCTACGGGACGGAAAACGGGTTTCTGGGCAAAAAAAACAAATCTTTTCCGTTCGTTTTTGAAAAAAACTACGATCCTAAGGATGCCGACCTCCCCGAACGGCCGGACTATCCCGTCGTCGGTCCCACGTGGGGTCAAGTCGGGCTGATTGATACTGCCGTCCGTTGGGTACCGCTTTTCGCCAAGACCGAGCACATCACCTACCTGCCGATGGGTCTCAAGCTGTTTTTGGTTTCCCACGGGCTGAATGACAGCGCTGTCGAGATTCAGAAAAACAAGATGGTGATTCACGGCGCGGAAAGCCGCCCGATTCTTGAGATCCCGTTGACTTTTGGACAGCTCCTGGAATCGAATTGGTTTTCAGCTTGGGAGGAAAATCCGATGACCGGCATTGCCTCGGTGCTTGAACTTGACCGGCAGGCTCGCGAGGGCAGTGAGGAGGAAAAAGCTCACGCCGAAAAATTCTTTGCCGCGCTGAACGGCACCGTCGTCCTAATCGGCCCCACGGACCCCCTGCTGAGGGACACATCGGAGATCCCGATGAGCGGTTCCGCCCTGGTCCCGCGGGTCTCGGTTCACGGAAACCTTTTTAAAACCCTCGACTCGGGAAGATTTATCATCAGGCCGCCTGTCTGGGCGAACATCCTGCTGATTTATGCGCTCGGGTTCGGCACGGCGTGGCTGGGTGTCATGCCCCACCGGTTCTCAAAATGGAGCAAGTTGCTCGCTGGGCTGCTCGTCCTAGGCTACATCGGCTTCGCATTTCTGCTGTTCTCAAGAGCTGAAATCCTCATCCCGATCATCGCCCCGGTGGGCGCGGCCCTCTCCTGCACGTTTCTGGCGCTGCTCCGCCAGCTCACGATCGAGGAACAGCAGCGCCGGAGAATCAAGAACCTCTTCGGAAGCTATGTCTCGGCGACGGTTGTCGAGGAGATGGTCGAGCAAAATGCCGCCCCACGCACCGGCGGCGAAGAAGTGGAAATCACCGCGTTTTTCAGCGACATCGCTTCCTTCTCCCCCATCGCGGAAAAGCTGCCTCCAAAGGACCTCGTGGACCTCATGTGCCAATACCTCGGGGAATGCACCTCGGCCGTCATCGACCAGCAGGGAACCCTCGACAAATATGTCGGTGACGCAATCATCGCCATATTTGGGGCACCCCTTGCCTGCAAGGACCATGCCGCCGCCGCATGCCGGGCGGCAATCGCGCTCCAACAAACCCAAGGGAGGCTCCGGGATCGCTGGTCACAGGAGGACAGGTGGCCGGATCCGGTCAAACACATGCACACCCGGGTTGGCCTGCACACCGGGTTGGCGATTGTGGGAAATATCGGATCGGAGCTCCGCTTCAACTATACCATGATGGGAGACACTGTAAACTTGGCCCAGCGGATTGAGGCGGCCGGATCAAGTTACGGCACAGGGATCCTTGTCTCTGGAGAAACTACGCTCGCCGCATCTCGCTCCGACCCCGGCCTGGTATTCAGGAATGTGGACCGGGTCCTCGTTCCCGGCCGCATCCAACCCGTGGATCTCCACGAACTCCTGGGACACGGTGACGCCGTGCGGGAAGAGAACCAAACCCGTATGTCAGTCTATGAAGAGGCGAGGAGCCTTTATGCGCAGGGCCTCTGGGCGGATGCACGCGAAGTCTTTCTCCGTGCCGTGGCGACAGAGCCATTCCCCCACAGAAAAAACCCCGCCTCGGTCATGCTCGCGCGCTGCGACCTCATGCTCAATCACCCGATAGTGGAGAACTTCGCCTTCCCCCTCACAAAACATGGAAATCCCATTTGACAGGCCGGACTTTTAAACGATTTTTATCGGGTCATGAAAAAACTCGCTCTGTCAGCTGTGTTCGTTGTCACACTCACCGTCGCATTCACCGCCGCTTCCGCGCTCGCGCAGAACTGCCCGAGCGGAGGATGTGGTGGCGGCAAAAAGAAAGACACCTCGACAAACTCGCCCGCCACAAATTCGACCGCCATCGTGCGCGTCGCTCTCTGAGCCGCACAGACAATTCATCAAAGCGGAGCCGCGGAAATCCCGGCTCCGCTTTTTTGTTTCCGGCCATCACCGGCTTCCGCCTCAATCATGGATTGTTTTCTCCCGTTGCCCCAACGATAGCCACCCGCCGCCCCGGTAGCGCGGATCACGCGGTGACAGGGGATCAGCCAGGCCACAGGATTCGCCCCGCAGGCGCTTCCTACAGCCCGGGCGGCACCCGGATTCCCTATCGCGGCGGCGATGATGGAATAGGTGGCCAGACTCCCTCTCGGGATCCGGAGAAGCTCTCTCCAGACTTTCAACTGAAATGCCGACCCGCGGACGAATGTCGATATCCGGCCAGAAGTTTTCGCCGTAAAGATTTCCCGGATCCAAATTTTCGCCGCCCTGTCATTTCTGAAGAACACGGCGTTTGGCCAGGCCCCGGTCAACTCATCCGGCAGGCCGGAAATCTCATTACAAAATGCGAGATGGCAGATTCTCCGGCCGCTCCATCCCACGCTGCACGGGCCAAACGGGCTTTCCGCAATCCCCCACTCCACCCGCATCCCGGCCCCTCCGGATTTCGCATCGCCAGGCGAAGCCTCCTCGATCCTCACCGTGGTTTCATTCATGCGGGAAAACCATACGAGCTAGCTCTCGTTAATCAATGCAGACCTCACGTCCCTCTAGGCAGGAAATCTTTGACTGATTTCCTGATTCCGTGCTCCTTAAACACATGAACACCCGAACGGCCAGCCCTCTGAGCCAGCATATCGTGCTCCACACGAGGAACCTCACGGAGGGCCAGGATGTGACCTCGCACATCTGGTCGAAACATGAAAGCCGTGTCATCGGCAGAGGTGGATACGAATCGTGCATCTCCCGCATGCCCCTTGGTCGCTCCTGGCTGTGCCATGTGGACTGCCGCTCACCGATGCATGTACTGGCCGAAGGCAGCAAGACGAAAGTCACTGTTTATCTTCCTCTGGCCGGATCCATGAAGATATCGGTCGTAAAACAAAAACTCTCCGCGGTGCAGGGAGGCCCCGCGCTCATCCCGGCGGCCACACCGATTGAGTTCCACGCCACACCCATCCGGTGCATTCTGCTGGAAATCCCCTCGTCGAAGCTGCAGGGTGACCTGTCCGCCCTTGGCTGCGATGGCAAGAATATCCTTCCCACAGCATGGGAGCCAGGATCACACGAGGCCGAAAAAATCACCACGACACTGGAGTTCGTGATGGATTATCTCAGCCGCGAGGACCGGGACGACATACCTCCGATGCTCCTGCGGCGCTTGGAGTCACTAGTTATCGGATGCCTCGCGGAAGCACTGGCCGCCCGCACAGGAACCCGCCAACCCACCGGCCAGAAAATCGGCCGAATCTCGATTGAAGATATGAGACAGAAGGTCGCCGACTGCCTCCATTCAAATTGCAACAACGAGGAACTCGCCGCCTACGCCGGGGTCACAACAAGGACGCTTCAACAACAGTTCCTTAAATATTTTCACACCACTCCGACCGCCTACGTCCAAGAGCAGCGGCTCGCGGCCGCGCGCAACGAACTGCGCGACCCCGTAAACAAAAAGACCGTGACGCGCATCGCTTCGGACCTCGAGTTTCACCACCTCGGACGCTTCTCCACCGCATATCGCAGAAAATTCGGAGAGTCTCCTTCGCAAACGCATCCGGATTCTGGAGAGCGAACGCTCCAGAGAACGGATAAAAAATAATTGTGCGGGTCTCTACTTGCGCGCCAAGCCAAGATTAAATCCCGGCGCTATCCGGCTTTCGAATCTTGCTGAGACGGCTTTGGGGAATGGGGCCGGAAGAGCCGGGCGGCGACGAGCAGGAGAATGAGCTGCCCGGCGAGAAAAATTCCGATAACGCGCAGAACTTTGGCCGATGCGTAATCAATCGTCTGCCGGACCTCCTGTGAACTGTCCCGGAGGAGCCTCTCCACTGGCAGGCTGTTGGTTACGGACAGGGATTTTTCGGCCTGCTCTAGCGTGCGGCGGATTTCGCGTGCGGCAGCCTGGACCTCCCGCAAGGCGGCGGCGGTGGATTCCGGCGTCCACGGCCCGGCCGCGGTATCCTGGCTGGTGGACTTCTGGATGCGCTCGATGCTTTCCATGATCGCCCGGGAGTCCGCCAAGCTGGACTGGATGCCGGGAAGAAGCGAGCCGAGAGCCTCGGAATTTTTTGCCAGAGCGGCGGTGAGATTTTCGGGCATGCGGTCGAGGGCCTCAGAGGTCTGCCGCGCACTCTCGGTGAGGCTGAGAACGGCGGGCGCAGCCCCGGTCTGCGCGAGCGCGAGCGATGTCTGCATCGTGGTGAGTCGGGGCAGTCGCTCGACGTAGAACATCAACCTCTCGCCATATTCCACTGCGGCGTCCAGTTCGCCGACTGCCCGGCTCACATCGGCGAGAAGCGGTATGCCGCCGCCCGCCTGGCCGACGGCAGTGCGTGCGGCGACGAGGTCGCGCAAGCGGATGTCGGCGACGTAAAAACTGCTGGGGTTGGACTTCCTGTAATCGGAAACCATACGGTCGAGTTCCTTGCGTTGCTCATCGGTGATTGTCTTCTTGAGGATGGCATCCAGATCGGCGCGGAGGGAGCGCTGGGCTTTCAGTAACGGGTCAGCGCCGGAGCCGAAGACCTTGGGAATCCAGTAGTCACGCACGGAACTCTGCGCGAGATCGGTGAAGACCGCCATGTCCAGGAGGTTGCCGGCGGGATTCCGTCCGGCAGCTATCTCCATCGAGGCCGATGAAAATAGGACTTTCAAATGCTCGGCTGCCGAGCGCTTCACCGGATCATTTTCGCACCGGCTGTATCCGTCAAGCGCCTGCCAGATCGCCATCGTGTAGCGGTCGGAGAAATCCATCATCTCCTGCTGCAGAGCCCGCGCACGGGAAGCCCCGCCTTTCCGTCCCGCCAAAGCATTCGGGTCCGAGCTCTTCTTCTGGGGAAAGAGCTCGAAGGCGCAGGCGGGAGCGGCCACCATGAAGATGACTGCGAGGGCAAGCCGGAAGATTTTTATGGGAGCATTTTGCATCTTTTGAAAACACGACGCTACATGAACAGGATGCCCCTGCCACGGGATTGATCAATCCAGGAAGTCACTGATCAATGGCGTGGCGTTCCATGACAAAATCCACAGGTCGGACGATCACCTGCTCTGCCTCAGGGGTGCGACGCCTTGCAGAGGCAGACCGTGTGGATAAGGGCTTGCTGTGCGCCGACGGAAAAAAAGAACCGGCACGCCGGCGAGGCCGAGAAGCACCCAAGTCGAGGGCTCGGGAACAGCCGTGGCGGTGATCGACATCCGGACAGGTGCCGACAGCACACCACTATCGGTCCATGTGGCCCCAAAATCAGAGCTGTAGAGCGACTGGGTTACGGCGGTACCGATCGTCGAGAGAGACCAGATTCCGGATTGGACCAAAAAATAGGAGCTGGAGCCGAACGGATCTGCGGCATTGACGTCTTCACGCCACTGGCCTCCACCGTTATCGACTCCTGTCACGAGGAAATAACTGGTGTTGGCACTCAGACTCACGCTGCCGGCGAAGACCTTGGGAAAATTCGCGTCAACAAGTGAAAGGCGATCGATTTTTCCCAGCGGAGCGTAATTCGGGGCGCCGCTCACACTCCAAACTTCCATGAAAAGGGTGCCGGCGGGGTTAAAGTCCTCAATCTCCGCGCTCACTTCGGTCAAGGTATAAATCGCTCCATTGGTCGTAATCGGAGTGGCATACCACGAGGATGGACTCAGGGTCCGCCGCGACACCTGCATTCCCGGGGTCGAAAGCGCCGGAAAAAGGTTGTCGAGGACGACTCCCGCGCTGGCAAGGCCGCAAGACACCAAGAACAACGCGACAGTCAGAGCGATGGGATGAGGACATGATACAGTCTTCATGGGGCGGAATTAGAATTAATAATACTTAGCACGAACCCCAATTTTCTGCCTATCCGTACTATGTGTTATTTCTTCTTCGCTTTTCGGATAGCCGTCCGATCGAAACGGCTGCGCTGCTCAGTGCTCATCGGGAAGGTCTGAGTGGCATTCCGCCAGTTCTGCCCATAAAATAGATTGCGTCTCCGCGCTCACCGATTGGCCCGGCAAAAGATTGTCCATAAAGCGAAGAAAAAAATGAGGAAAATCGGATAGCCTGCACTCTGGAATTGGCTTAATATGGTTTGCCTATGGTCAAATCATGTTCCCCCTCCAAGTGCCTGCCCCTGTCTACAGGCTTCTGTAAAGTTGTCCGCCTTTCACTCGCGGTTGTTCTGCCCTTGTTCTGGGCTGCCCGCTCGGATGCCCAGATGAACACCGGTCAATGGGACGAGGTGGTAGGGAAAGAAGTGAGGAACAACAAGGGGCAACTTCTTGGCACCATCAAGGACACGGTTGTCGATCTGGAGAACGGGCGCTACGTGGGCATGGTGGTCGCCTTTGGCGGCATCGCTGGCATCGGCGGGACAACCCGGATCATCCCGCCTGCCGCGCTCCGCGACGACGGCACCCCGCGAACACTATTCCTCGATATGGACGCCAAATCGCTGGGCGACGCGCCGGTTTTTGATCTTCCAAAAATTGGCCCGCCGGCGCCGGAGAAAGTCGCTGCGGTCTACCGCTATTTCGGCCAGGTTCCTTTCTTTGCCTCCCCGGGGAATGAAAAATCCCCCGAGCATCTCGGCCACCTGCGCAAGGGGTCTGCCATTCTGTTCCTGCCGGTGGAAAATCTCCAAGGCGTGAAGCTGGGCTATGTCGCGGGACTGCGCGATCTCAACCGCGTCACAGGCAAGCTCAAGGGCGTGGTGATCCAGCCTTTCAACTCACCGTCCAGCACGAGCAAAAAAATCGTGGTGCCGCAGGCCTTGCGCTACACGCTCAAGCAAAATGCTCTGCGCCTGAATGACCACGAGCAGCCATTCGCGGACGCCCCCGCATTCACTATGGGCCGCCCGGGAGCGTTTGCCGAGGAGGCCCCTGAACGTCCGGGCGCTCACCTGCCACCACTCGTGCATGGCCATAGTGAAAGGGACAAGGCAGTCACCCGAGACATCATCAAACGGATCTCCGCCGAACGCGGGCTCTCAAACTACGGACGGAATATCGAGGTTGCAACGCTCGACGGCAAGACGACGATCCGCGGACGCGCCGTCAACGACGCCAACCGGAACCGGTTGATCGCCATAGCAACCGGTGTCGCCGGAGCCGGAAACGTCATCGCTCAAATCGAGATCCGACCGATGAGCGAAGCCGAAAAGAACATCGACCGGTGAGGGCCTGAGCCCGGCTCAGCGCATTTGGTTCCAGCCGACGGTTCCATATTTTTCCTTTGTGAGGCGGACACAGGGCAGAAAAATCTCTTGATCAGGTTCGAAGATTACAACGGAGGAGCAAAGGGCTTGGCCCAAAGACAAGGCGGAAAAATTTCCGTGGAGAGAGCCCTGATACAAAAGCCCGTTCCTGCCTCGCCGCAACGCTCCGCCGCAGATTTTTTTGCCGCCGTGGAGAATGTCGTTCAGTGCCGGGCTTTGAAAACAGGCCAGGCCAGGACGGCAATCATCCGGCCTCGCGAGCCTCGCCCCGGAAAATGTTTCTCCCACCACACCCAGAAGCGCTTCATGAATCCGCTGATATATCGCAGCGGTCTGCATGCGGCATAAGCCGTCCGAAGCCGGCACGGCCAAAGCGACCGTCAGGTCCTCTCCATGAAAAACTGTTCCGCCTCCCGTCCATCGGCGAATCGCTGGAAGACCTCCGGCACCTGCCCAAACGTCCGCATACCTCTGGGCATAGCCGAACGTCATGGCAGGAGCCGTCCACCGGTAGAAACGGACGACAGGACATCTGTTACCGTGAAGCAACGCCTCGTCCATGGCCATCTGTTCGGCCGCGGACCTGACCTCAGTATCCTCCCAAAAGTGCAATCCGGATATCATCAAATCATGACTTATCATCAACGGCGTCGAAATCCACTCCTTCTGCTTGTCGCGGGCGGGGTCGAGTGCTTAGGTTGAACTCAACTATGGCAAAGCAGGCACTCGGCAAGGGACTCAGCGCGTTGATCAACTCGCGCGTC
>CAZSDC010000101.1:0-10849 GCA_964605515.1 uncultured Chthoniobacter sp. | reverse complement strand
TCTATTTCAGCGTCCTCCAGCCCGGCGACCGGATCCTGACGATGGACCTCGCGCACGGCGGGCACCTCACGCACGGGCACAAGGCGAATTTTTCAGGCAAGCTCTACGAGGTCCACCACTACGGGGTCAGCCGCGAGACCGAAACGATCGACTACGACGCTCTGCAGAAGCAGGCGGAAGAGGTGAAGCCGAAGATGATCACGGCCGGCGCGTCCGCCTACCCGCGGACGATTGATTTTCCGCGCATGCGCGAGATCGCAGATTCGGTGGGCGCGTATCTGTTCGTGGACATGGCCCACATCGCCGGGCTGGTGGCCGGCGGGGCCCATCCGTCGCCGGTTCCTCACGCGCACTTCGTCACCACGACAACGCACAAAAGCCTGCGCGGACCACGGGCAGGGCTGGTGATGTGCCGCGAGGAATTCGCGAAAAAGGTGGACTCAAATATTTTCCCCGGCATCCAGGGCGGACCGCTCATGCACGTCATCGCCGCGAAGGCTGTCTGCCTGCACGAGGCGCTGAAGCCGGAGTTCAAGGCGTATGCGCACCAGGTGGTCAGCAACGCAAAAGCCCTCGCGGCGAGGCTCTCGATGCTCGGCTTCCGGATCGTCTCCGGCGGCACCGACAACCACCTGATGCTCGTGGACCTGCGTCCCAAAGGCATCAACGGCGGCGAGGCCCAGACCACTCTCGACAAGGCGGCGATCACGGTGAACAAGAACGCGATCCCGTTCGACACCGAGCCGATTTCTAAAACCGGCGGCATCCGGGTCGGCACGCCCGCGATGACAACCCGCGGACTCGGCGAGGAAGACATGATGGAAGTGGCCGACCTCATCAACACCGCGCTCGAATCCCGCAACGATGACGCCGCACTTGCGGCGCTGCGGAAAAAGGTCACCGCCTTCACCTCGCGTTTCCCGCTGCCCTGAGGGCAAACCCCGGCGGCCACAGAACACACTCACCATGTCGGATTCCGAAGTCACATCAGATGCGACGATGGCGGTCTTTTTGGATCTTGAGAACATTGCGCTCGGTGCCAGGGAGGCAAATTTCGCGAGGTTCGATATCCAGTTGGTGATGACGCGGCTTCTCCTGCGCGGGCACATTGTGGTGAAGAAGGCGTATTGCGATTTCGACCGCTACAAGGAATTCAAACGCGACCTGCACGAGGCGGCGTTTGAGATGATCGAGATCCCGCACTTGAGGCAGTCCGGGAAAAACTCGGCGGATATCCGGATGGTCGTTGATGCGCTCGACCTTTGCTACACGAAGCCTCATCTCGACACCTTTGTCGTCCTGAGCGGGGATTCCGACTTTTCACCACTGGTGAGCAAGTTGCGCGAGAATGCGAAGACCGTCGTGGGGATCGGCGTGAAGAAATCCAGCTCGGACTTATTCATCAACAACTGCGACGACTTCATTTACTACGACGATCTGGCACGGGAGAAGGCGGACAAAGGCCGCCCTCGCACACAGCAGGCGCAGTCGCAGAGGGGCAAGCCAACGGAACCCCCCGATGCCGCCACCGGACCGACTCTCCAGCAGGCGCTCGATCAACTCACGGCGACCCTCGGCGCCCTTGTCCAAGAGCGGGGGGATGAGCCGATCTGGGCATCGATGCTCAAGCCGGCGCTCAAGCGCAGAAACCCTGGCTTCAACGAGCGCGCCCACGGATTCAAATCCTTCAACGACCTGCTCAGGGCCGCCGAAAAAAGCGGAATTCTGACGATGGAGAAAAATGCCAAGCTCGGACAGTTCAGCGTGCGGCCCGTGGAGTAATGCTTTTCATACGGCCCGATCGGTCGGAGCTTGTCGTGACGGGCATTTTTCTGGAGGGTGAGTCCGTCTGTCCGCTTTAACCGGGATTCTCCTCAATGCCGCCCTCGTCTCTCACTTTTCTTGATCAGAGCAATCACCTTGCAGATCAAGTCGCGGGGTTTCTTTTGCGGGGAATGTCCGGGCGACCGTGGGATTTCTCCGGAACGCAAGTGTGGATTCCGACAGCCGGGGCCGGGAGCCGGATCCGGTATTCCTTGGCGCGACGGGCATCCGAGGCTGGTACCGGCGTGTTGTCCCCACGGTTTCTCCAGCCGATGGCGGCGATTTTGCCAGATCAGGCGGGATTGGCGACACGGGCCGAGCGCGAGGGAGCATGGGCAGGCGTGTTACGGGAGGTGTCGCCGGAGGATGTGGATGCTTTGTTTCCTTTACCCCTCGAGACCGGGTCCCGGCTGATGGAAGCAGGCGGGTTGATGTGCGATTTGTGCGACATGCTGGGCGAGGCCGCGATTTCTCCACTGCATCCGGATTTGCTGAAAATCTGCGCGGAAGACGAGTCGCGATGGGTGCAAATCGGATTGGTTTATCGGGAGTATTTGAACGCCCTCCGTGGATTCGGCCTGGACGATCCGAACGAAGTTCGTGCAGCACAAATCCGCCATCCTGATCCGCCGCCGGATTTGCGTGCGGTTGTGATCGCCTGCATTCCGGATTTGCCAACGGCGGCGGCGCTTTACGCCGAGGCCTTGATCGCCCGGGGGATCGCAGTGGAGGTTCTGGTTTGGAAACCGGGACCAATCGTCGGGGGGTTCGACAAGTGGGGACGGCCGGTGCCGGCCGACTGGGCTGCGCGCGAAATTCCGCTCAAAAGCGAACATATCATCACGGCCAGAGACCCAAAAAGCGAATCTGCGCAAGCCGTGCAGTATTTGTCCGCCGCAAATAGACCCGGCGACTACGCGCTCGTGCTGGCTGATCCCGAGCTGGCACCCGCATTCCGTTCGGAGGTGCTCCGCCGGGGAGGCAGGCCATTTTTGCCGGGCGGAGATGATCTCTCTGCGACCGAGCCGGCTATCGTTGCGCTGGGATGGATCGAGTGGCGTTCGGCAGGTCGCTTGCGAACCCTGCGCCGTTTGCTGGAATGTCCGCACTTTGCCCAATGGGTCGGTGCCAAAGCAAGTCTGCCCCTCTCCCGACTTCTCTCCGCCTGCGACTTCCTGATTTCCCAGGTTTTGGCCGAGTCGCTCGACCAAGCCGCATCGTTCCTGGCCCAAGCCGGCGAGAATTCTCCTGCGGAGCCAAAAGCTCTGGTGGAGGCGCTACAACATTTTCGCGATTTGTATCCGGATGAGGTGATCCGCCAGTCATGGAAAGGTGAGCCAGACGCCGCTGTCGATCAGGTGCTCGACCTGTTCGAGCAGATCCGGATTTCACCGGTTTTTTCCAAATGGCCGGACGGCGGAGACATGGCATTTTCCCGCGCGCTGAAATGCGCGCTCACATTTTCCGCCTCCGAGCCCGGCGACGTCGAATTCATGGGCTGGCTTGAGGCGCCGTGGGCCGAAGCCTCGCGCATGGCCGTTTGCGGGTGTGTGGAGGGACGGCTGCCATCATCCGTGAACGGGCACATCTTCCTGCCGGACTCAAGGCGTGGACCGCTCGGCATCCAGGACAACGCAGCCCGCCTTGCCCGCGATTCGTATTTGCTAACCTGCCTCCTCAGTGTTCGGACGGCGGAGGACATCCGCTGCAGCTTCAGCAGGGTTGGAACCGATGGCAGCCCGTTTCTGCCGTCGAACCTCCTGCTTCGCTGCCCGGATGCCGAGCTTCCCGATCGAATTCTGAATATCTTCGGTCAGGCGGCATCCTCATCCGTGCGCCCGCGCCGGGAAAATCACTGGCTCTGGCGGCTCCCGGATGACAGGCGGAAAGCCGTGGAAAAAATCAGCCCCACCGGGTTCAAAGAATACCTAGCCTGTCCGTTCCGGTTCTATTTCAAGCGCGTGCTCCATCTGGAGGAGTTTGACCCGAGGGCGAGAGAGATGGATGCCCTGCGCTTCGGTTCGCTCGTTCACAAGGCCATCGAATTATTCTCCCGAAGCTCACCGGGTGAAGGCGACCGGAAAATGATCGAATCCCACGTTATCGCGCACCTGGAATCGGAGGCTGGAATAATGTTCGGTCCGGACCCCTCTCCCGCCGTGCGCGTGCAGCTCGAAGCCGCCAAGGTTCGGCTCCGGGCGTTTGCCGGGGTCCAGGCAGACGTGGTTGCGGAGGGATGGAAAATCCTCGAGGCCGAATGGAAACTCGACGCCGGCCGGGCAGATCCGATGAAGATCGGCCCGCTCAGGTTATCCGCCCAAATTGACCGGATCGAGGAGCACCCGGACGGCAGGATTCGGGTCATTGACTACAAAACGTATGCCAGACTGAAATCGCCCGAAGAAACCCACTTGGGCAGCGCCGCCGCAAATGCATTTCTTGAGGAGGCTAAAGTTACGGCGAACGGAAAACAAAAATGTTGGGTGGACCTTCAACTTCCGCTCTACCGCTTCATTGCAGAACGGCTGTATCCCGGCCGGCCGGTCCATGTCGCGTATTTCATCCTCGGCGCAGATCCCTCCGAAACCTCGATCCAGGAGTTCGATCTCACCGACAACCTGCAGAGTTCCGCACTCCAGTGTGCGGAGGCTGTGGCGACCCGGGTGGCTCGCGGGGAATTCTGGCCTCCTCAACCCCACAAAGTCAGTTGGGCGGATCCTTTTGAAAGCCTGTTCCTGAACGGAGCTCCAGAAAAGTGTTTTGATCAAGAAACAATCGCGTTCCTGAAAGGGCAGCCATGAGCCTGGAAATCACGCATCAGATGGTGATCGCCAATGCGGGGAGCGGGAAGACCCACAAGCTCACGACCCGCATGGTCACGCTCCTCATGCTGGGCGTCGAACCGCGCAAGATCGCCGCGCTCACGTTCACAAAAAAGGCGGCGGGGGAATTTCTGGATGCCGTTTTCCAAAGGCTCGCAGGCGCCGCGACGGACGACAAACAATTGCAAAAGCTCCGTGAAGATACCGGCATTTCAGACATCAATGCCGCCAAGTGCCGCGGAGTTCTGCGGCAGCTTGTCGGCCAGATGGGCGTCCTGTGCATGGGAACAATTGACGGGCTCTTCGCGCGCATCGCCCGTGCGTTTCCCCTGGAATCCGGCCTCGCTGGCAATTTCACAATGCTCGGCACCGCCGAGCTTCAGGCCGCCCGCGACGACGCCCTGGCGGCGCTCTTCCGCGATTGTTCAGGCAACCCCGAGATCTTCGACGAGTTCCTTGATCTCGTGCGCCAGCAAAGCCGCCAACACAGCGAACGCGGGATCTTTTCAGCCCTCCTCAAGTCGGCGGAAAGTTTCCACAGCAAGTTTATCGCGACCCCTCCGGGTGTCGTGTGGGGCGACCGGAAAGCAATTTGGCCTTCGGGCACACCGGTCCTCTCGGCTGGAGATTGCGCCACCGCCGCCGCTGCGCTGCGGAGCGCGATTGATGCCACGCATCCTCAACTCGATGCGGCTGCGGTCGCCGCTTGGGAGAGCAACCTGGATCTCGCATCCCATGCCTCCCGGGACAAGGCATGGCCGAAGGAGTTGGAAGAGTTTGTCAAAGGCCGACTTTGCAAATGCTCGGTGGATAAAAAAACCGGCGAGGGATATCTCCCGACCGGCGGAGCCAGAACGGCACGGGTTTACCTGAACGCCGAGGTATCCGAAGCCCGCAGAGCTCTCCTGCTCGCGCTGATCAAACCGCAATACGAAAAACTTCTGCTCCGCAGCACCGCGCTGCATGCCATGATGCGCCGGTTCGAGTCTGCCTACGACACGCTGACCCGCAGCTGCGGACGCCTGACGTTTTCTGACATCACCGATCTTCTAGCCGCACGCGTGGATGATCCGGCATGGAGTTCGGCGGTGGGCTACCGGCTCGACGCCCGATACGACCACTGGATGCTCGACGAGTTTCAGGATACCAGCCGCCCGCAATGGAAGGTCCTCTCCTCGTTTATTGATGAGGTTGTCCAGGATTCCGGAGGCGCGCGATCGCTTTTCTATGTTGGGGATACCAAGCAGGCGATCTACTCGTGGCGCGGCGGCGATCCGAAGCTCTTTTTTGAAATCTGTGATCTCTACAATTCCTCCGGCGATGCGCGGATCACGACAGACACCCTCAGCAAATCCTACCGTTCGACACAGGAAATCATGGATGCCGTCAACACCGTCTTCGGAAACATCCCGGCGGTTCAGGAGGATCTTGAACTCTCCAACAGGACGGTTTCGGATTGGACACAGGCCTGGCAGCCTCACGTTGTCGCGCCGGAGAAGGTGGGTAAATCCGGCTTTGTTCGCTGGGTGCCGGTGGAGGCCGGGCAGGGCGAGGACGACGAGGAGGAGGATCCACGGGATCTAGAGATTTTAAAAATCTTGAAAGAAACCGAGCCTTGGCTTCGCCGATTGAGCTGCGCGGTTCTGTATCGGAAAAACGACAAGGCCGCCGCCTTGGCGGCGCTGCTGCGATCCGAAGGAATTCCTGTCGCGCTTGAAGGCAATGCAAACCCCTGCACGAACAACCCGCTCGGTGCAGCCATACTGGCCGCGTTGCGTTTCGCCTCATCCCCCGACGACAGACTATCCGGCTGCCTTCTCGCCGGTTCCCCTCTGGCCATTTTGCAAAGCGGGGAGTTCGCTTTCAGGGAAAGTGCGCTGGAGGGGATCGCACGTAACGGCTTTGAGGAGACGATCCGCCAATGGGTTGCCTCCATGGACCTTTCGAAGGAACCGTTCCTTGCATCATGCGCGGCGGATTTCCTCGCTGCTGCCACCGAATTCGACTCGGCAGGCTCCAGAGGGATTCTTGACTTCATCGCATTTGTCGAGAACTATCAGGTCCAGGAACCGGAAAGCACGGATGTTGTCCGCGTGATGACCGTCCACCAAGCGAAGGGACTGACCTTTGACATGGCTATTGTTTCCGGCCTCGATGACCGCACGGTCCATACAACTGACGATCTTGTGCTCGGAGGAGGAAGCCCTCCGGCATGGGGGATGCTGCTTCCGAAGAAGGATTTTGCGGATCAGGATCCCACGCTGGCCGCTGCCGGAGAATCCCTGCGGGCGGATAAAGAATACGGGGATCTCTGCACTGCCTATGTCGCAATGACACGCCCGCGCTTCGGACTCTACCTGATCACAAAACAGCTTGGAAAAACGAGCAAGGCCAAGAATTTCGCGCGCCTCCTCGCACTGACCCTGGGAGAATCCCGCGAATTCGGAAACCAGAGATGGTTCAAAGCCTACGGCCGCAAAGAAATCTCGGGGGATCTTCCCGTCACTGTTCCCCCGACTCTGCCTCCCCCGGTCTCCGGCACACCAAAGCCGGTCTCTCCTTCCGCTTCAACTGAAGTATTGTCAGGCACTCTAAATGCTCTCGGCAGATCGCGGGATGCTTCCGATCTGGGCTCAGAGATTCACGCCGCTTTGGCAGGCATCTCCTGGCTGGATGAAACTCCACCATCGTTTCCGAATTGCACGGATGAGGCCGCCCGGCTGTTGAACGCATTTTTCACCGCGCCAAAAGCTCAAAAGATTTTCCGTCGCCCCGAGGAACTCTGCGCGCTTTGGCGCGAGAAACCCTTCGAGATTTTCATCGGCGGGCAGTGGGTGAGCGGAATTTTTGACCGCGTCCATATCCGCCTTCATCCCGACGGCCACCCCGCTGAGGCCACCATCTACGATTTCAAAACCGACAAAGCGACTCCGGAGGCAATCCAGTCCCGTTACGCCCGCCAGATGGCCGCCTACAGGGCTGCCGCCGCCCTCCTCTTGGGACTTCCCGACGTGGTTGCCGAAACAGTCCCAATCCGCATCAAGAGATGAAACGTCCGTGGAACGCTAATTTCCACCTTACGGGCTCACATCAAATCTCGCGGTTTTGCTCTCCGGCCTAAGCCTCGTATTCCGCCCAGGATGAGCTGGTCTCCCAGACGCGGACTTTCAGCAGACGCACATCCGGGCGCAGTCTGTAGCGGGTGTCGGCACGCCGGGCGTAGGCGGCGAGCCCGCGGGCAATCCCGTCGAAGAATGTCTTTGCCAGCACCTCGGTCGTCGGATCGGTGTCAGGAAATGATATAACCCGCTCCCCGTAGGCAGCCTTGAGCGTATCGAACATCGGATCCGCCGTGTTCACGCAGAGAGCGTGGTCGAAGGTTTCGAGATAGTCGCCGACCGCGTCCTTCACGATTTTAAAATCGCAGACCATGCCATTTGCATCGAGTTCGTCCGCCTCGATCACAATCTCGACTTTCCGGCTGTGTCCGTGCGGGAACCGGCACTTGTCCGGGTGGTGCGTGAGCATGTGCCCGCTCTCGATTTCGATGGTCTTGCAAATTCGGTAGGGCATTTAAGTTCCTTTGGTGTTTCCGAACAGCCGGATATGAAGCCGGTCACAATATCGGTAGCCGAACTTTTTGCAAAAGTCGATCAGCCAGCTTTCGCGAACGGCCAGAGTTCTGGCATCCGTGCCCTCCGGCATAAGGTGGATTTTGTAGGGAGCCAACTCCGGGAACTCCGCCTTCAAAGCAGCAATAGCCTCGACTGCATCCGCCTCGTCAGCGACCACAAGCTTGATCTGATGGGGATATGTCTCGATCCACTTACCGAGAACGTCGGGCTGGTGCCGGGCCTCCTCGTGGCGCTTGATCCATGCGGGATCAATGCTGCCTTCGAGCGGCGTCGAGTTGCTGAACTTCGGACTGATCGATGCGAGATCACATGCGATGCCTTCGGGAGCAACAGTTCCCGCGGTCTCAATAGTGATGTGGTAGCCGGCTTCGCGAATCACTGCGGCGAGGTCGTAAATGTTCCGGGCGATCATCGGCTCGCCGCCAGTCAGAACAACATGTTGGGCGGGATAGATTTTCACGGCTTCCAAAATTTGCTCTACATCCATATCGACGCCCTCGGGATTCCATGAGGCATACGGGGTGTCGCACCACCGGCACCGGAGGTTGCACCCCGAGGCGCGGATGAAGACAGACGGGACGCCGGTCAGCTCGCCCTCGCCTTGAATGGAGTAAAAAATCTCGGAGATCAGCATGCGGCTGGCTTCGGGGGAAGTGGGCTGGTGGAAATGTAAACCGTGGGATCGGCTATGCCGGCCAGGAGAAACGCCTCCCGGCGCTCCACACAAGTGCCGCACTCGCCACAGTGGGTGTCGCCGCCGACGTAGCAGGACCAGGTTTTGGAGAAATCCACCCCGAGCTCGTGCCCGCGCCTCGCGATGTCTGCCTTGGTCATTGAGATGAATGGGCGGAGGAGCTCGACCTCCGCATACGTCCCGAGGCGGATGGCATCGCCCATCGCCCGCATGAAGCCTTCGCGGCAGTCCGGATAGATCGCATGATCGCCTGCGTGAGCGGCGATGACGAGGCCGTTCGCTTCCTTGCTCTCCGCGAGCCCCCCGGCGATCGAGAGCATGATGCCATTGCGGAACGGGACAACGGTTTTTTTCATCGACTGCTCCTCGTAATGGCCCTTCGGTATCTCTCCACCTTTTTTCAGCAGATCGGACTCAAACAGCTCACCGATAAATGCGAGAGGAACGACAAGATGGGGGATTCCGAGGCGGTCCGAATGCCATTTAGCAAACGGGATCTCCCGGTCGTTGTGCTTGGATCCGTAGTGGAAGCTGATCGCCGCGACGATCTCATGGCTCGCCCGCGCATGGTAGAGCGCAACGACTGAATCCATTCCACCGCTTAACAGAACGACTGTCCTCATGCGTTTTCCGAAAAGGAATCCGGGAACGATGCGTCCACTGTGACGCTGATCCCACCGCGGGGGGAGAACTCCCCGTGCACCTCCAGCCGTCGCGGATGGCAGACGGACACCAAATCCTCAAGAATGCGGTTGACGATCTCCTCATTGAAGCTGCGGGTGTGGCGGAAGGATGCCAGGTAGAATTTCAGGGACTTGCTTTCGATGCACAACTCGTCCGGAATATACCGGATCTGAATGGCTGCAAAATCGGGCTGCCCGGTGACCGGACACATCGAAGTGAACTCCGGGCAGTCGAAGTTGATCCAGTAGCTGCGCTTCTGGAAACGGTTCGGAAAAGTTTCGAGCGTTTTCGCTGTCGGGGTGCCGGGGAAAGTAGATTCGGAGCTTCCGAGAAGCTTAAAGCTGAGTTTTTTTGAAGAGGCCATGATGGTTCAGTCTGCCATCAGTTCGTCTACTTGAAACCTGTTTTCTATCGGAGAGTTTGCCTGACTATTTCTCCATCAGCCACGGGAGTGCATCTGCGTAGGATGCAAAACGAGGAGACCAGCCGATGGATCGCATTTTGGCATTGCTAACCCGCTTGCTGGTCCAGCCCCGTTTCCGGTCCGGGTCGCGGGGGCCTTCGGGAGGGAGTGGCCTGTCCAGAAATCCGGCAATCCACCCGTAAAGGTCGCGTTGGGTAGCCGGAGAATCATCGCAGACATTGAAGAGATCGGGCGGGACAGCGGAGGCGGCCAAGGAAATCAGCGCGCGGGCGGCATCGTCGCGGTGGATCTGATTTGTCCAGCGGGCGCCGTCCTCCTCGAGAACAGCGCTGCCCTCGAGAAACTTCCGGAGATACAAGGAACGTCCGGGCCCGTAAAGGCCGGCAAGCCGTGCGACAACCCCGCCGGCGGCCAGTGCCAGTGCCTCGGCTTCGAGGAGGATCCGGCCGGTTTCGCGTGCGGGTTCTGTCGGCGATCGCTCATCCACCCATTCTCCAGACTCCTGAGCGTAAACAGACGTGCTGCTGGTAAATATCACCCGGCGCGGAGTAAAAAACTCCAGCAAATTGGAAAGCCCGTCGCGGTAGATCGCGCGGTATTCGTCGGCTCCGCCGCGGCCCGAGCTGGCGCAGTGGACCAAGAGGTCGGGTTGTTTCCACTCCTGCGGAATCCCTGCGAGCGATCCGGTGATATTCGCAGCCCGGACCTCGAATGGCTTGCCCTTAAGCCGGGCCTCTGTTGTCTCCGTGGCACAGAGTCCCAACAC
>CAZSDC010000100.1:0-10878 GCA_964605515.1 uncultured Chthoniobacter sp. | reverse complement strand
ACTCTCGATAAGATTTGCAGGAAACCGTATGCGGAAATTGATTTTCGTCAAGGGAAAATCGCCGTTTGCTCCATCAACAAACGCGACCAGACGCGGAGCGCCGTCAGAAGTTTTCCGGAGCGTCCGATCCGGATCCGGCGCTCGAAGACCGGGAACCCCTGCCTTTCCAGCCGGGAGAGGATGCGGAGGTAGATCGCCTTCATGATCTCGGGGGCAAGGAGAGCCGCCTTGTCACCGCCGGGCGGGATCGCCGCATGGAAACGGCTCCGGGCACGGCCGGCTTCAAATCGCATCAGCTCGCAAAATCCTGCCCCAGGCTTTCCTTTGAGCAAATCTTCCTCGCTCACGCCAAACCGCCGCAGGTCTTCGAGCGGCAGGTAGATGCGACCGGCGGCGGCATCCTCGCCGACATCGCGCAGAATATTCGTGAGCTGGAGCGCATGGCCGAGATTTTCCGCGTAGACGCTGCTGGCAGGATCCTTGCAGCCGAAAATCCGGATCGAGGCCAGGCCGACCGCACATGCGACGCGCCAGCAATATTTCTCGAGCTCCGAAAAAGTTTCAAACCGCGCCGGCCGGATGTCCATCGCACAGCCACGCACGATTTCCGCGAGGAGGTTTCGTTCGATGCCGTGCCTTTCGACAACCGCATCGAGTTCGGCGGGCAGCGCATCCATGCCGTCAAGCCATTCCTGCAGGAGCCGGCGCTTCTCCTCTTCGCCCCGGCCCGGCTCGTCGGCGATGTCGTCCACGGCCCGGCAGAAGCGGAAGAAGACCATGGCATCGCGGCGGCGTTCGCGCGGCAGCCACCAGAGGGCGAATGCCAAGTGGGATTTCCGGGCGGTCCCGGCTGGAGCAAGCTCTCTCATGGATCGGTGGCGCGCCCGTTCTCCATTTCGATAATCCGGTCGGCATGGGGGGCGATCGTCTCGCGCTCTCCGGCCCAGAGGACCGTGAGGTGACATTTCGCCGCGGCAAGTTTTGCCAGCGGCAACAGGTCGGCCGCCGGCGGCGAAATTGCGATCAGCACCCGTGGATCGTGAACCAAAGCCCGGGCGAAGGCCGCGCGCCACCTCAGCACGGGGTCCAGCATGCCGGTCCTCGCCGTTTCAAAATCCCCGATGCCCGCGAATTCCAGAACCTCACGGGTCCGCTCCCGGGCCTCGGCCGCCCCGCCCCCGCAGATCCGGAACAGCGGCATGGCCACGTTTTCCGCGACGGTAAAGGAGGGCAGGAGATACGGGTGCCCGAAAAGAAACCCGCACGCCTCGTTCCGGAATGTCGCCGTATCCTCTTCGGAAAAGTCCTCCGCATCGTGGCCGAGCAGCACCAGCCGCCCGGCGTCCGCCTTCTCGAGAAGCCCGATCACATTCAGAAGAAGACCTTTTCCAGAGCCGTCCTTCCCGCAGAACCCCACGAACTCCCCGCACTCGAAAGCGGAGGTGAAATCGGACACGCGAGCGGGACCGGCATTATTCCAGTCGTCTTTCAAACATGTCAGGCCCTCACAAGTGATCGCACTCATGCCACCATGCAACCCGAGTGAGGGAGCGGCTTCAAGCACGCTCGCAAGGAATGTTTTGACGGCTTTGCGAATGTTCGACGGCGGAATATATCTGTGACAATCTCGCTGTAATCCCATGACGCTCGCCAACCAGATCACAATTACAAGGATCCTCATGATCCCTGTCTTCGTGCTTTTCAGCGTCTATTATGGGCGGGGGATCGAAACCGGCGATCCGGAGGAGTGGCAGAGGTGGGCCGCGATTCTCACGTTCCTCGCGGCTGCGGCAAGCGACGGAATCGATGGCTGGGTTGCGAGGAACTGGGAGCAGCGGAGCAAGCTCGGCAGCATTCTTGACCCGATTGCCGACAAAGGTCTCCTGCTCACGGCGATCATCACGCTTAGCCTCAGCAAGTGGACGTATGCGTTTCCGATCTGGTTCCCGGTTCTCGTGATCGCGCGCGACGCCATCATCCTCATCGGATACGCCGTGCTTTTTCACCTCGATCAAAGACTCGAGGTCCATGTCACATTCACCGGCAAGCTGGCAACAGCCGCGCAGATGGTTGCCATCGCGTGGATCATGCTACAGTTGCCGCATCACCTGGTTTCTGTTTACGTCGCCGGATTCTTCACGCTGGCCAGCGGTGCGATCTACGTCTCACGGGGGATCCGTCAACTCCGCCACCACGAACAAACCCACTGAATATTCATGCGCAACATCGCCATCGTCGGACGCCCCAATGTGGGCAAGTCGGCCCTTTTCAACCGGCTCGCCGGACGGATGATCTCCATTGTCCACGACCAGCCAGGCGTCACGCGCGACCGCATCGCCTCAGTGTGCAAACTCGGTTCGAACCCGTTTGAAATCGTCGATACCGGCGGCATAGGCGAGGAGCCGGACCCCGACTTCGCAGAGTCCACCCGCGAGGGCGCGATGATCGCGATCGAATCCGCCGACCTGATCCTGTTTGTCGCTGACGCCCATGACGGCGTCGTCCCGCTGGATGCCGAGCTGGCCTCAATGATCCGGGCCGCTGCGACACCGGTCATCCTGGTCGTGAACAAGGTGGACATCGAGGCCCACGAGTCACGGGCGGATGAATTCGCGCGCCTCGGCTTCGCCAACACCCTGACCGTGAGCGCAGCCCACGGACGCGGGATCGCCGACCTCGTGCAAACGATCGAATCGCTTCTCCCACCCGCTCCCGAGGAGGACCCGGAAGCCCCGGTCGTCGCTCCAAAACTCGCCATCGTCGGCCGTCCCAATGTCGGGAAATCCTCGCTGGTGAACGCGATCCTCGAAGATAAGCGGACAACCGTCAGCGAGATCCCGGGCACGACCCGCGACGCCATCGACATCGCGACTATACGCGAGGGGCGGCCATATATCCTCTGCGACACGGCCGGCATCCGCCACCGCTCGAAGCACAACACATCGGTCGAGGTTTTCAGCGTGATGCGTTCGGAAAAAACCATCCTCCGCGTGGATCTGAACGTCCTGGTTATCGATGCCACCAGCGGGGTCACCAGCCAGGACAAAAAAATCGCGGGACTGATCCAGGAGGCGAAAAAGCCGGCAGTGATCGTGCTGAACAAGTGGGATCTCATTGTGGAGGAGGGCAGGCACGACCCCGGATTGGTGCGCGAGCATGTCGAACGGGTGAAGCGGGAGTTGTTTTTTCTGGATTACGCGCCGGTGATCGTCCTCTCAGCGAAGACCGGCGACAATGTGCGACGGCTTTTCACGATGGTGGAAAAGGTCCGCGAGCATTCCACAAGGCGCGCCGGCACGGGCGAATTGAACCGGGTGATCCGTGCCGCCATCGAACGCCAGGCGCCCGCAACAAAAGGAAACAAACGATTCAAGGTCCTCTACATCACCCAGGTCAACGAGGCCGGGCCGTCGGCGATCAAGCCGCCCCAGTTCGTCCTTTTCGTTAACGACCCCCGTCTCCTCATGGACAGCTATGTGAACTATCTCTGCAAGCGGATCCGGGACAAATGGGAATACCCCGGCCTCCCGATCCTGCTCCGCCTCCGCGGCCGCGAGGGCAGGAACGCGAATACCAAAGAGAGTTAGCAGAGAATGAACATCACTCGAGTTCGGGCAGGTTGCGCATTCATGGGTTTTGGTTCACACGAAGGCACGAAGACGCGAAGGACTGCGGGCCGTTGACGATACGTTTGCAGCCTTCCTTGAATGTGGCTGCTCCGAAGTTGATAAGCAGACCCAGCGGGAGGCCCAGCAAACGCAAATATGTCAGGACCTGTTTGGAATGAACGGGGGCCAGGGTTTCTACCGACTTCAATTCCGCCAAGACGATACCTTCGACAATCAGGTCCGCTCTGAATCCCTCTTCAAATGTGAACCCGGCATACCGGATCGGAATGGATTTCTGTCGCTCAACCTCCAAGCCTTGATCCCGCAACATTTTTTCCAGCACGACCTCATAAACTGTCTCCAGCAACCCCGGCCCCAAATCCCGATGAAGACGAAACGCGCAGTCGACAAGAATTGAAGCGATCTCTTCCTTATCTTTTCGTGCCTTCGCGTCTTCGTGTGCGCTTTTCATACTCTGCCTACCCAGCCTGGGCGTCGCGGTAGAGCGCGGCGTAGATACCGTCCTGCGCGACCAGTTCGTCGCCGGTTCCGTCCTCGACGATGCAGCCGTTTTTCAGAACGATGATCCGTCCGATGGCGTGCACGGTCGCGAGGCGGTGGGTGACGATCAGGGTCGTGCGGCCGTGCATCAGGTCGGAGATCGTTCCCATGATCGCGTGTTCGGTCGTGGGATCGAGCGCGCTGGTTGGCTCGTCCAGAAGCAGGATCGGCGCGTCTTTCAAAAATGCCCGCGCGATCCCGATCCTCTGCCGCTGTCCGACGCTCAGGTGGCCCCCGCGCTCCCCGACCGGGCTTTCAAATCCCAGCGGCATCTGCATGATAAAATCATAGGCCTGAGCCCGCCGGGCCGCCTCAGTGATCTCCGCGTCGGTCGCCCCGGGCCTGCCGTAGGCGATGTTCTCCTTGATCGTCGTCGAAAATAGCAGGGTGTCCTGCAAAACCATTCCGATATGGGAGCGCAGGCTCTTTTTGGTGATGCTGCGGAGATCGTTCCCATCAAGGGACACGCCGCCGGTTACCGGATCATAAAACCTCGGCACAAGGCTCAGGAGCGTGCTCTTGCCCGTGCCGGTGCCGCCGACAAATGCCACCGTCTGCCCGGGCTCGACGGTGAATCCGATGTCCTGCAAGATCATGCGCTCCTCGGTGTATCCAAACGAAACCCCGCTGAACTCGATCCGCCCCTGAACCGCGTCAATGACCCGCGCGTCAGGAGCATCGGGCACATCATTGTCGCGGTCGAGAACCTCGAAGCACCTCGCCGCTCCGGCGGCGGCCCCTTCAAGTGCCCACGCCGTGTAGGTCAGCTGCTCGAGCGGCTGGTAGAGCATCACCAGGTAGGAGGAAAAGACCAATAGGTCACCGAGTGTGAACGCCCTGTTGGTCTCGAGCACTTGGATCGAGCCGACGTAATACATGAGCGCTGTCCCCAAAGCCATGAGCGTTCCCACCACCAGCGCACTGGCAACCGACGTCATGTTGAGCCGCATGTTGGCCTCGAGGCTTTGCGCCGCCCGGCGGCTGAACTGCCCGACTTCAAAAGCCTCCCGCCCGAAGGCGTGAACCATCCGGATCTGACTCAGCCCTTCCTGCGCCAGCGTGAGCAGGTCGCTCTCGCGCTCCTGGATGGTGGTGGACTGCTTCCGCACCCGCTCGGCATAGTGCCGGATCGCGAGGACCATGAACGGAAGGATCACCAGCGAGGCCAGCGTCAAAGGCCAGTTCATGCGGAACATCACGACCAGCGCGGAGACGAGCATGACCACCGACGACAAGATGGTCGCGAACCCTTTGTTGTAGATCGTCTGGATGCTCTGGGAATCGTAGGCGACCCGGAAGCTCGAATCCGCGCTCCGCCTCGTGTCGTGGAACTTGAGCGGCAGGGATTGCAGCATCGCGTAGAGATCCGTGCGCAGTTGCAGGAGCGCCCGCAGACCGACCCGGATAAAGAGATAGTTGGAGGCCATGTTCACGAGCCCCGCCAGAAGGCTGATGACGACCATCACCAGCGACAGGCCGAGCACAGCTCCGGCTGGGTTGCCTTCCCCAAACCAATGGTGCACAAATTCCCGTGCGGACGATGTCCCCTTCGCGGTGTCCAGCACGCCGTCCACGATATATTTGAATGGCCAAGGCTTCAGCAGGTTGAACGCGATCGAGACAAACGTGAGCAGAACGCCGCCAAGCGTCGGCCAAAAGAATGGCCGGAAATACCGGAGGGCCCTTGCGTAGATATTCACCAGTCCGTGCTTATTCCAGCGGCCGCTGATCCGCAAGAGGATTGGCTATCCTTATGCGGCGGGAGCGGTGTCTCTTCCGCGTAAAACTCCAGCAGGGCATGGGCAGGATGCCCACGCTACGTCCTAGTTATCATGCGGCGCGAGGAACTCACTTAATGGCGCTTGCACCGGTTGCAACGGCGGCTAGTTTCCAAAGAATGAACACGCCAAACCTCACCCGACGCGGCATCTTCCGCCTTGGCCTCGCCTCAGCAGTCACCGCATTCTTTAGTGACCGGCTTGTTGCCCAGTCGACCTCGCCTGCTCCCGCTGGACCATCGGGCCCTTACACATTGCCTCCGCTGCCGTATCCCTACGAGGCGCTCGAACCCGCGATTGATGCGGAGACCATGCATCTCCACCACGACAAGCACCACCAGGCCTACATCACAAATGCCAACAAGCTTCTGGCCGACCACCCGGAGCTCGCGAAGCTCAGCCCCGAGGAGTTGCTGCTCCACCTCGATACGGCACCGGAATCCATCCGCACCGGTCTGCGCAACAATGTGGGAGGACACGTGAACCACAGCCTCTTCTGGCAGATGATGTCGCCAAAAGGTGGAGGGGAACCCTCGGGCGCACTCGCCGCCGCGATTCAAAAATCCTTCGGTTCATTTGCGGAATTTCAAAAGCAGTTCACGGATGCCGCGCTGAAGCGCTTCGGCAGCGGTTGGGCCTGGCTGGTCGCCAAAGATGGCAAGCTGACAATCGTCTCGACACCGAACCAGGATCCGACGTTGCTTGACGGGCAGAAGGCCTTGCTCGGACTCGATGTCTGGGAACACGCCTACTATCTCAAATATCAGAACCGCCGCCCGGATTATGTGGCCGCGTGGTGGAAAATCGTAAACTGGCCGTTCGCCGAAGAACAGTTTGCCCGTAGCCAACAGGCGTGACAAGCGCCCCGCTCCTCACCCTTGCCCGCCTGGCCTGACCCCATCGTGACCGCAACCGTTGACGCCATACCGCAACCGCTCTCCCCGGACAGCCCGTTCCGCCGGGTGGCCAGGCGGTTTTTTCACGATCGTCTGGCGCTGGCGGCCAGCATCGTAATCGTCCTGTTTTTTTCCGTGGCCATCGTGGCCGGAGTCGCGGCATGCCTGAAGCTCCCGATGCCGATGCAGCCGAACGCCACGCACCTCGAGCGGAAGCTCCTGCCGCCGAACCCGGTGAACTGGCTCGGAACCGACAACCTCGGTCGGGACGTGCTCTCGCGCATGGTGGCCGGTTCCACGATCTCCCTGACGGTCGGCTTCGTGGCCATGGCGGTTTCGCTCGGGATTGGCATTTTTGTCGGCGCCGTCTCCGGCTATCTCGGCGGCTGGGTGGACAACGTCCTGATGCGCATTGTCGATGCCCTGCTTTGCTTCCCCTCGTTTTTCCTGATCCTCACCGCCATCGCGATCATCGGCCCGAATATCTGGATCATCATCGCGGTCATCGGCCTCGTCGGCTGGACTGGCACCGCCCGGCTTGTGCGCGCGGAATTTCTCACCCTCCGCGAAAGCGAATACGTGCGCGCCGCCCGCGCGCTCGGCCAGAGCCGGATGAACATCATTTTCCGCCACATCCTTCCGAACGCGTTCGCCCCGATCTTTGTCACCGCCGTCATCAGCATCCCCGATGCCATCCTCGTGGAATCCGGCCTCAGCTTTTTGAGCTTTGGCGTTCCTCCGCCGCAGGCCACCTGGGGGAATATTATCGCCGATGGAAAAACCTATTTTCTCGATGCCTGGTGGCTCATCTTTTTTCCCGGCCTCGCCATCTTCATCGCATCGCTCGCGTTCTACCTCGCCGGCGACGCCCTCCGCCGCGCGGCCGCCACGAGGTGAAGCCAACGTTCTGGCGCGTGACGCTGGGTTTTGTGGCCCGCGATGAGGCCGACGAATTCGTAAGAAAGCAGGGCGACTCGCGAGACGAACGGGTGGCGTTCTCTGCGCACCTGTTTCATTATTCCTGCGGGAATCGCGACAAGCTGGCCGCGACACATCCGGGACGGTCCGGCGCGACGATTTTTCTTTGATCCGCCGGGGGAGCCTCGCGGAACGAGAGTAGGAATTTCTCACAATTGACAGGCGAAAACAGTTCTGGCAGTTTTCTTCTTATTGAAACGGCGGACGTGAAAACAATGAGCGCTCTGACAGGTATCGGGGTTAATCCCGTCAGCACGTTTGGCACGGCCGCTCAGGGCAAGCCGGGCCAGCGCATCCTGCGGGCCTGCAAATCTTCATTTCTTATCTGCACGCTCTGCTGGTGTCTGCCGGCCCTTATCCAGGCGGGAACGGACATCAAGTGTCCGCTCTTGGTATGGGACATCAATTTCAACGGGGATCCGCTGGACAAGCCACCGCGTCCCTTGACCAAGGAGCAGATCGAAAGCCAGTTGGAGAACCTCGTCGCCAGCCTGCCGATCAAAACCTACTCGGCCATCGAATACCTCACCGCCACTCGCCGTGCCACCGTCATGCAAGAAGCCGCGGGTCTGAAAGACAAGCCCATTCTCTTTGTTTACGAGGAATCGGAGCAGCCTCACTATGGCCCGCGCATGTGGTGCAAAGTGCCCAGTGAGCTGGCGAAACGGGGCAAGTCGTGGCGGTTGTCGTTCGATGTGTCCAAGGGCGATGTGGAGAAATCCGGCGGGGTTAAAGCCTGGGATGTTACAAGCATCAATTTTCACGAGGATGGAGTTGTCCGAGCCGGCAATGTGGAGATCGCCCGTTATGTCCCGAACAAGCCTCTCCACATCGAGTGTGTCATCAGCGTCCCGGAAAAAACCGCGAAGATCACGGTCAACGGGGAATCCGGGCGTTCGGTGGAGATCCCATGGGAGAAGCCTGCCGCCGCCGCATTCTCCGCAGTCACCTTCGACGGTCTCCAACCGGGCGGCTTCGCGCGGGCTCCAAGCTCCATCGCCTTCGACAACATCCGTCTTGTGATGGAGGAATAAACCTCCGCCAGTGCTCTCCTTCCCCCATTTCCCAATCAGAAACTCAATATCCCAATGAAACGCGCCCACAAAAATATCAACGTGCCCCGCTCCCTCCTCTCCGCACTATTCCTGCTCCTGTTCATTTCTGTTGCCTATTCCGGCGGCGGACGGAACCGGGTATCCAGCGGCGAGGCGACGATTACGCCGGTGAAGGTTCCGATCACCGTCAACGGGGATCTGGACGACTGGGACCCTGCGAAAGCGCAGGTGCTTACCCCAGCTTTAGGCAGCAGCGAGAACAACCGTTCGCCCGCACTCATGGAAGCCTATAGTGCAAAAGTCGCATTCCAATACGACGAGAAATTCTTGTATGCCGCAATCTGGTGGACCGATCCCAACCCGCTCGGGCCGGAAAATTCCGGTGGCGCGGTCCCTCCCGGAGATGGGCTGGTTCTTTCCATTCCTGGCAAAGCCGGGGTGACGCGCATGGCCTTCTGGCGGGAGCCTGCCGGAACTGAGATGCGCGCGGTCATGGCAAAGGGAGACACGCCTCTGAGCAAGGGAACCGCGATGCAAGGCGTCACTCAGGCATACAAGATAACCGGGTCGAACAGCTACACTCAGGAGCTTCAAATCCCGTGGAGCGAAATGGGTGTTACGCCGGAACCTGGCACTGTTAAGCGTATCGGAGTCGACCTTTGTTTCGGAGGGCTCGATCCCGCTGCCTCATATCGTGCAAAGATCCGTGAGATCGCGGAGGGGATCAAATCCGATAGCAACTGGTGGGGCGGCGGCATGTGCTGGGGGTTTATGGATGGGTTCCTGTCGGCAGACCAGATCGCGCCGACCTACGACCCTGCCACCGGAGCGAAAGTCAAACTGATGCCGGCAGGATCGATCGCGCCGGCGAACCCTGCCGTGATGAATGATGGCAATGAGCGGACGCGCACGATGGAGATGATCGCCGTCCCGGCACGCAAAATCACCCTCGACGGCAAAATGGAACCGGGCGAATGGGACGAAAAGAGCGCGACAAGAATTGCATCCGAGCCGACGCTGTTCCCGGGACGCTATGCTGTGGATGTCCACTGGGCCTACGACGGGAAGGGTCTCTATCTCGGCCTTCGCTGGCTCACCGGCGGACCACATTTCAACGTCAATGATCCCGGAAGTATGGATCGCGGATACGATGGGGGAGACGCGATTCAGATTCGTCTCGGCACCGACCGGGTGAGCCACATCGATGCCTGGTATTTCGACGAGACAAAGCAGGCCGGCATGAAAATCGAATACGGGGCACAATTCAACGAGGGCAAAGAGCTTGAGCCCCTTGCGAAAGGTGCCGCGCTGGCGATCCAGCCGCTGCCTGGTGGAGGCTACACCGAGGAGATCTTTGTTCCCTGGAGCCTGATCACAAAAGATGGGAAGCCGCTCAAGGCCGGCGATGAATTTCGTGTGGTGCTGGACGTCTTTTTCAGCGGCCTCGAGGGAAACCGGATCCCTTACATCATCAACGCAAAGGTTGAACAGCCGTCCAGGGTGGTCGTGCTTCCATTCACCGCGCCCTCGGACGGTTTCTACACGGTCGTGATTATCGATTCCTCCACCGGACAGACGATCCGGCGGCTCGCGAATATCGAGAAGATGCGTGCGGGGCAGAAAGTCGTGGAATGGGATGGACTGGACGACAAGGGCGTTCCCGCCAAGCCCGGCAAATACGAATACAAGGGCATTCGCCACACCGGCATCGGCCTGAGATACCTAATGACTCTGAACAACCCGGGCACGCCCGCCTGGCAGACCGATGACGGGAAAGGCGAATGGGGCGGCGATCACTGCCCGCCGCAGACTATCGCCGCCGATGACTCCGGCCTCTATTTCGGCTGGCCCTCGGCGGAGGATGGCAATGGCATTATCGGCTGCGATCCCGATGGGAAAAAACTCTGGGGCTTCTTCATGACCCCGTTCCCGTCGGCGGCTGGTGGTGTGGCTCTCCTGGCGGTCGATGGACAAAACCTCTTCTTTGCCAACGAGGGCACGC
>CAZSDC010000099.1:0-10949 GCA_964605515.1 uncultured Chthoniobacter sp. | reverse complement strand
TAATCGAGCATCGCCTTCGCGGTGAACACGCTCAGCGCATCGGTCATCAGGTCGGCATTCCCGTGCCCGGGCGTGCGCGGGATGACGACGTTGTGCCCCCGCTCAAAAAGGGTCCGGCCGAGTTTGTCGAACTGCTCGGGAGAATTCGTCAGCCCGTGCAGGAGCACAAATACGTGTTCGGTCGGAGCATCGTGGAGATAGACTCTCGGCCTGCCTGCCGCGGAGAGGGTCAACGGGGCTTGGGCGATCTTGGTTTCGATCAGCGCCTTCGCCGCCGCGTAGTCCCCGGGCGCAGGAAAATTGGGGGCCGTGTAGTGGAATGGCATCGGGAGAATTGCGGTGATCAGCAGACCGAGAAGACAGGCCGCAACTCCGAAAATCATCAAGCGACCAATCCGCCAGCACGTTCTTCGAATGATCATCGGGTTTGATCTATGCCAGACGCACTGATACACGAAAAGTGCATTATGAGGCGACACTTGCCCGCAATATCCATTTTTTTGATCGTCGCGATTTCCGGCTGCGCCCCGATCTCGAAGTATCCCGCTCCCCCTCGTGTGCCGGCGAGCGCGCTCGCTCAGGCCAGCCAGTGGACGGCTTCCGCCAGGCGGAGCTTGGATGAAAAGGCGGTCTCGGGAAAATGCCTCGCCTCCCTGCGCGCCTCGCTTCCGGCTGATTCCCCGCAGGCCCGCGAAATTGCAAACATCGCACTCGGACGGTTTTTGGAATCGAACTTCGAAGGCGCGAAGCCGCGCAAAACCGAATTCACCGGTCCCGACGGCGTCGCTTACCATGTCCGGATCGCCACGAACCCTCGCGACTGGCCAACTTCACTCCTGAACGTGCTGGAACCCATCCGCCCGGCGAGAACCCGGACGTCAGCCCCTCTGCAATGGGCGGGGTGGGGAGTGCCGGTCATCGGGGTGAACAAGCCGGACCGCGAGTCCCAGCCGTTCGCACCGGGTCAGGGATACCGGCTGCCCGTCACGGTCGTCGCCGACATGCGGACCCGCAGAAAAGTGTGTGAAACGACGATCCGGTTTCTCAACCCCGAGGTCACAAAATCCGTTTCTATCGAGGGCAAGCCGCGGCCGGCCGCGGGCGACCTCTATGCAGCAAACCTCGCAACATTTCGAAGGGGAGGAAACCCGCTGATCCTCAGCCTGCGCTGGCTGTTCCAGGTCGACCGCTTTTCGTATCCCACAAGACTCATCTTCCTGCAGCCCTACGATCCGAAGCGGATTCCCGTGGTGCTCGTGCACGGCTTGCTTTCGACTCCGCAGATGTGGGCCGAAGTGGTGAACGGCTTGCAGGAGGATCCCGTCATCCGGAAAAATTTCCAGTTCTGGGCGTTTTTTTATCCGACCGGTCAGCCGATTGCCGTCTCAGCGCTGGACCTGCGCAAAGCCCTCCGCGCCGCCGAGGCGCGGTATCCGCTTCCACGCGGGCTGGTGCTGGTCGGACACAGCATGGGGGGAATCATTTCGCGGGCGCAGGTATCAAGTTCAGGCGGCAACGCCCTGCTTAACGCTGTCTTTGGAAGCGATGCTCCGCACGTCACCAAGCGCCTCCAGAAAACGCAGCTCCTGCGCGACTCGCTGATCTTTGAACGCGATAGAAATGTCCGACGAGCTGTCTTTGTGTGCGTTCCGCATCAAGGCAGCAACATGGCGTTGGCCGGACCGGCCGGCTTCTTCGCCTCACTCATCCGTCTCCCGAACAACATCGTCAGCGCGGTCGCGGAGGTTTCCGATGTCGTGACCACGGTGAACCTCCGGCGTGCGCCCACGAGCATCGCCGGGCTTTCGCCACGCTCTCCATTTCTCCGGGCCTTGAACCAGCGTCCGATCGAGGTTCCCCACCACACGATCCTCGGCGACCGCGGGCGAGGGGATTCCCCGAACAGCTCGGACGGAGTCGTCCCTTATTCCAGCGCACACCTAGCGACCGCGGAATCCGAACTGGTCGTTCCGTCGGACCACGGCTCTTTCCGGCATCCGGCCGCCATCGCCGAGCTGCGGCGGATCCTGCGTGAGGATCTGCTCAATGCGGGTGGAGCGGGAGCATCCACGGCACGAGCAGGACGCTGACCGCCATCACGACGAGCGAGAAGGGCACGCCGACTTTCACGAAGTCGCCGAATCCGTAGTTTCCCGGTGCGACCACCAGCGTGTTAACCGGCGAGGAAATCGGGGTCATGAATGCGGTCGAGGCGGCGAGCGCGACGATCATCGCAAAGGGATACGGCGAGGCGTGCAAGTCACCGGCTATTGCAAGTGCGACCGGCGCCATCAGCACGGCGGTTGCCGTGTTGGAGATAAAGAGCCCGAGGATCGCAGTGATGCCGAACAGGCATGCGAGCACGCCGTAGTCTCCTGCGCCTGAGGTCGCCGCCATCAGGCCCTGGGCGGCCAACTCGACTCCACCGGTTTTTTGCAGCGCGATAGAAAACGGAAGCATGCCGACGATCAGAATCAGACTCTTCCAGTGGATCGAGCGATACGCGCTGTCGAGGTCGATGCAGCGCAGCGCACCCATTAGGAGACAGGCGATTAGCGCGGCCTGTACGTTGGGAACGATGCCGGTCACCATGAGGCCGACCATGACAACGAGGCAGATCAATGCGTGGAGGGCTTTGCCTGGAACCGGTAGGACCTCCGAACGTTCGACGGGCAGGTTGATAAGCACGAGATCGGTTTTGTCGGATTGCAGCTTTGTAATCCGTTTCCAGGGACCGATGAGAAGGAGAGTGTCACCGATCCGCAGCGGTTCGATCAGGTGCCCCTGTTCGAGTGCCGTCTGCCCTCGGCGCAGGCCGACAACATTCAGTCGGTAGCGGTTTCGAAAGTCGGACTCGACAACCGTCTTGCCGATCAGGTTCGAGTCCGCTGCGACCATGGCTTCCGCCATGCCGATTTCCTGAGAGCGGTCGCTGAAATACGCCCCGCTCAGGGGCAGTTGCTCGAGCGCAAACCGCCGGCAGGCCTCCTCAATATTCACAGCCGGCGCCAAGACGTCCAAAAGCAGAATGTCCTCCGCCTCCAGCTTTGACTTCCCGGTGGGCGCAAAAACCTCGGTGGAAAATTTCCCCTTTCGCTCGATGGCCACGAGGTTGATTCCGGAATCCTTTCGCGTATTGATCTCCTCAATCGTTTTCCCGGCCATCGACGATTCCGGCGTCACGCGGACGCGGAATTCGCGGCTTGCGAGACTGTATTTTTCAATCCAGTCGAGGAAGCTGACCCGGCGGACGCCGTCGCCCGCGTCCTCCTTTTTCGAGGACAGCCAGCGGCGCGCGAAGAGCATGTAGATAATTCCGAGAACCAGTACCGGGACGCCGAACGGCGTGAAGGTGAAGAAGCTGAATCCCGCCGAGCCATGCCGGACGAGTTCGCTGTTGACGACGAGGTTCGGGGCGGTCGCGACAAGCGTCATCATGCCGCTGATCAATGCGGCCATGGAGATCGGCATCATGAGCTGGCTCGGTGAAGCGCCGGTGCTCTGAGCGATTCGCAGGGCGACCGGAATAAATATTGCCACGACTCCGGTCGAGCTCATGAAGGCGCCGAGCGTTGCGACGACAGCCATCAGCAGGGCGATCAGACGGGTCTCGCTCTTGCCTGCGGTTTTGATCAGCCAATCCCCGAGCCGCTGCGCCACCCCCGTGCGCACGAGCCCTTCGCCGATGACGAACAGGGCGCCGAGAAGGACGATGTTCGGATCGCTGAAACCGGCGAGCGCCTGCCCCATCGTGATAACTCCGGTGAACGGCAGCGCGGTGAGCATGATCAGGCCCACGGCATCCATCCGCGGCCTGTTCACTGCGAACATTGCGATGGAGATTCCGAGCAACCCGAGGACGATGGCGAGCTGCGTGTTCATGAGTTTTTAGGTGCCAGCCCCACCACCTGTACGGAAACCTCCATCCGTTCAAAGGCATTTGCGGGTCCCTTCCACGAACCGGAGAACGGCGACGCTTCTTGGTGCGAAGGCGCGACGGCAACAGAGATGTGCTCGTCGCCGACCTGCTTATTATTCGTGGGATCGTAGCCCTGCCAGCCAGCCCCCGGAATGTAGATCTCCGTCCATGCGTGCGTGGCTCCATGCTGTCCCTCACCCATCTGGACATAGCCGGTGACAAATTGTGCGGCGAACCCCCAGCTCCGGGCCGCCTCCATCATGAGAACCGCGTAATCGCGGCAGGATCCGCCGCCCAGGGCGATGGTTGTGCTGGGTAGTTGGACACCCGGATCTTCGCGGCGCTGGTATTTCAGGGATTTGTAGATCCGCGTGTTGAGGTTATTCAGAAGCTCGAGGGTGTCGATGAGCTGTCCCGGTTCATAAAGCTCGCCCAGCCACTTTTGCAGCGCCGGCCCGTCATGCGGATAGCTGGGTAGCCGGTAAGGGATCAGCCCCAGCTGTTCGTTCGCGGAGTACTGAAACGGAAATGATCGTGCGCGCGGGTCGATGTGGCACTCAATGAGTAACTCGTCGTAAAGATCGACATTCACCTCACTGAAGACGCGCAGCTTGTCCGCAGGTTCCGGAAAGGTGACGATCGCGACGGAATTGGCGTTCAGGTCGCGGAGCCACCGGACCGATGACTTCGGAGAGATTTCCAAACGCCCGCTGTCGATATGCACATCGTGTCCCTCGCGCGGCCGCATCAGCGCGCGATGCGGGCCGAACGTGACCGGCTGGTTGTAGTAATACTCCGTCGTGTGAGTGATCCGGATGCGTTTCATTGTTCGAGGAGTAACCCCCAGACCGCGAAGAAAGTCCACTCCCGGAAAGAAAAATTATGGCACACCCATTTCAAGATCGATGGAATCCCGCCGGTCCTTGATTCTGGAATCCGGGCAATTCGCGGGATCTGCTGGAGGATTGTTATCGGATTCCGGCCCTCTCCCATTCCCCTTGGGAAGCAAAAATCCTCTATTCGCAACGATCGGGCGGCATTGACACGAACTTCGTGTAGCACTATTCTTGTGTCGTGAAAAATATCACGATCGCCCTTCCCGATGACATCGGCCGCAAGACCCGTGTCCTGGCGGCCGAAGCCGACACGAGCGTGTCGCAATACCTGTGCCGGCTGGTGACGGAGAGGATCGAAGGAGAGACGAAGTATCAGGCGGCCATGACCAGATTCCTGCGCCGGGGTGCCCGCTCGCTCCAGGCCAAGCCCGCCCCCTACCCCACCCGCGATTCGCTCCACGACCGGCATGCCCTTCATTGACACAAACATCCTGGTTTACGCGCGGGACAAGAGCGACCTGAAAAAGCAGGAGCGGGCGGCGGAAATTCTGGGAGTTCTTTGGCGCAACCGCACAGGCAGGCTGAGCACCCAAGTTTTGCAGGAATACTATGTGACAGTGACGCGGAAGCTGAAGCCCGGACTTTCGCGGGCTGAGGCACGGCAGGATGTCCGCGACCTGATGGAGTGGAGGCCCCGTCCGGTCAGCGCGGGAATTCTGGAAAGCGCCTGGGAAATCGAAGATCGCTGGAAGCTGTCCTGGTGGGACAGCCTGGTTGCGGCCTCGGCCCTGGACTGCGGAGCAACCACCCTTATCAGCGAGGACATGCAGGATGGCCTGATCATCCGCTCGCTCCAAATCCTCGACCCCTTTTCGGAGAAGTTCGAGATGGGGCAGCTTGATGCCCTGTGATACTCCCGCAAGAGTTGTCAGTTCATCAAGCTCAGGGTAACTGACGCGAGTTTCAGAACGAAATGCGAAGCCTTGCGTAGAAGACGCCTGCCGTGTTGTTGTCCGGTGCGTTGCCGGGATTCGCTATGACCTGCAGTCCAGCCGAGAGCTGGGTATTCTGGCTGACTTGGAAACGGTGGAAGATTTCGAGAACGGTCTCGTTCCGAGACGCTGCGTTCCGGGGGACGGCGAGTGCAATTGCCGCGCCGGTGAGGTCGTCTTTTCTTCCGAGCAACCCGCTGAGCCCAAACCCGAGTTGTGCGGACTGGCGGACGTTCGTGAGCGTCCCGTCGGAATAACTGTAACGCGCGAAGACCTGGAGCCTCTCGCCGAGGTTCTGGTCCGCGATGAACGTGAGCCCGTAGTCTGCGGGCAGGCCGAACTTGCCTCTCGCGTCCATGTGCCAGATTCCGAACGCATACCGGCCAGCCCCAAGCCCTTTGAATGTCGGCGTGTAGCCGGCCTCGGCGAAGCTGAAGATGTCCCACTCGTTGAAAACCGTGTCGATCTCATCACGGATCGTCGTGCTGTAGGCGTTGCTTGCTCCTGCGGTGAGATAAAGTTCGTCAGTCGGCCGGATCGAAATGCCGAGCATCGGGCCGTGGCCCGGAAAGGGAACTGCCGGATTCGTGGAGAAATTCCGGTTAACGAATGAGCTGTTCACGTTTTGCAGCCAGTGTGCCCCAATGTAATCCGAAGGGTCCGCACGGCCGAAGAGAATCCGGATGCGGGCATCGAAAAGCCGTTGGATCCAATACGCATCGCGGATCACCCAGCCGCGATCGTTGAATGCATTCGTTGGAGCGACCAGCGTCCCCATCTGTCCTCCGATCCGGGAAGGCGGCTGGCCGCCGATTTGATACCGGTATTCTCCGGTGAAAACGAAGCGTCCGGTATCTTTGGTGCCGCGTCCGATGAGTGTCCATGAAGACATCAGGTCGAGATCGCCCGCCGCCCCGTATCGGGAACTCTGCCCGCCCATCGGCTGCATGAAGAGCATCGTGTTTGCCACGCCGATCCGCAGCCCGGTCTTTTGGTAGAGGGAATCGAGCGGGATTTTTAACAGGTCCAACGGGCGATTAACTCCCAGTGAATCCAGGTAGCCCTCATTCGGAGCATAAATTTCGTCGAGCTCTGCGGGCGTGTTGGTCGTCGCTTCGCCTGGTGAAAAGTCGGCATCGAAGTTCGAGGATTCGATATCGTGGCTTGTCGGCTCCCAGGCGACAGAGCCGGGTTCAGCCGGGAGCGCCTGCTTCGCTGACGTCACCGCGCCCAGCGGGTGGACAATCAGGGCGAGCAGGCCCGCGAGGGGAAAAATCCTGGTCAGCCGGGATGCGCTCATCTCATGGAGTGGGTTTCATCAAATCCCCGGCACATTGGTCGAACGGCCTCGCGTTGGCAATCCGGACGGGCGAAGGATTTTCCGCCCACCTCCACAATTGGATTGCCCGATTTCGAACGCCCTTCCATAAGTCTTCCTTCATGACCCCGGAAGCCGTCCTTAACTATCTCGCAAGCAATGAAGAGCGTTTTATCGAAGAACTCTTCGCCTACGCGCGCATCCCAAGCATCAGCGCCCAGTCGGACCATGCCAGCGATATGCGGCGCTGTGCGGAATGGCTCGTGGCCAGGTGCGGGCAGGCCGGCTTGAAGGCGGGGATTCGCAAGACTAGCGGCCACCCGGTGGTGATCGCGAAGACGCCGGAACCGGATCTGAAAAAGCCAACCTTCCTGGTGTATGGCCACTACGACGTGCAGCCTCCGGAGCCGCTCGACCTCTGGACCTCTGCGCCGTTCGAGCCCCGGCGGGTCGGCCGCAATGTCTATGCCCGCGGCATCAGCGACAACAAGGGCCAGCACCTTGCCCATATCAACGCCGTTGAAGCCTGGCTGAAAACCGGAAACGAATTGCCCTGCAACGTGAACTTCCTGATCGAGGGCGAGGAGGAGGTCGGCTCGAAGGCCCTCTACGACTTCCTGCCCAGGCACGCCAAGGAACTCGCGTGCAAAGCCCTGGTGGTCTCGGACACCGAGATTCCAAGCATGAAGCATCCCGCGCTCTGCTATTCGCTCCGGGGCCTGGCACCGATTGAAGTCCGCCTGGACGGTCCAGCCCGCGACCTGCACTCGGGTCTCTTCGGCGGCGCGGTGGACAACCCGGCCATGGTCCTCTGCCAGATGCTCGGACAACTGCGCAACAAGCGCGGGAGCTTAACCGTTCCCGGATTTTACGATGACGTGGCGAAGCTCTCGGCCTACGAGCGGAAGCAGATGGCCAAGGTTCCGTTCGATGGGAAAAAATTCCGCAGGTCTATCGGGGTGGCGGCGCTGTTCGGGGAGGCTGGCTACACTCCGGATGAACAGCGCGCCGCGCGCCCCACGTTTGAAATCAACGGCCTCACCAGCGGCTACCAGGGCGAAGGCGGGAAGACGATTGTCCCCTCCTGGGCGAGCGCCAAGATCACCATGCGCCTCGTCCCAAATCAGGAGCCGGAAAAAATCATCGCGCTCGTGAAGAAGCACCTGAAAGCCATTTGCCCTCCCACTGTGAAGCTCACCGTTACCGAGAGCCACGGGGGCGCACCCTACGTGGTGGACCCCGCCGGCCTGCTGGCCCAGGCCGGCATGCGTGCGGCGAAACTCGGGTTTGGTCATGAATGTGTCCTTGCCCGGTGCGGAGGGAGCATCCCGATCATCGCGGCGTTCAAAGAGCACTTGAAAGCCGACTCCCTCATGCTCGGCTTCGCGCTGCCGGACGACAACGCGCATTCGCCCGATGAAAAATTTTCCCTCGACGCCTACATGGCCGGGATGAAAATGGCGGCTCACCTGTGGCCGGAGCTCGCCGGAGTGGCTTGAGACCATTCCGACCCGGAACCGGGAGGAATCGACGGACTGGCTTGGTAAGTTTTTACGTCTCGGGTTGCGAGACAAACAGATCCATGCCCAACTTCTGCGAGAGGAACTTCGCCACGAGTTGGCCCTTCACGCTGTTGCCGACCGTATCGAGCGGCGGGGCAAACGTCCCGAGTCCGCCCTTGCCCGGCGAGACGGTGACGATCCCTCCGCCGATCCCGCTTTTCCCGGGCAAACCGATATCGAAGAGCCAGTCGCCCGATGTCTCATACAGCCCGGCGGTCGCCATCACGGCGAGCGCGTAATGGCAGACGCTCGCATCCACGACGCGCTCTTTGGTGATCGGGTTGACGCCGCCGTCCGCAAGCGTAGCCCCCATCACCGCAAGATCCATGGCGCTGACGTTGAGCGCGCACTGCTTGGTGTAAAGATCCACCGCTTCCGCCGGTTCGAGGAAAATGCGCCCGAAGCTCTGCAGCATGCGGGCGATGCTCTGGTTCCGGGAATTGGTCTCCGAGGCCGAGACATACACTTCGCCATTCAGCGAAAGCGTCCGCCCGGCAAACTTCGACAAGCCTTCGTGGATAAATTTCCATTTTCCATCGAAGCCGTCCCCTGGCACGAGGCTCGTCGTGGCGATCGCCCCCGAGTTGACCATCGGGTTCGTCTGCCCGCCCGGCCCCCGCTCGATGGCTTCCAGCGAATTGAACGCCCGTCCGGTGGCATTCACTCCGACTTTCTCCCGGACCACGTTGACGCCGATTGCCTGGCAGACCAACGCAAACAGGAACGGCTTCGAGACGCTCATGATCGTGAACTCGTAGTCCGAATCTCCGGCCTGATAAACACTCCCACCGGTGCCGACAACACATACGCCGAACAGCCCGGACGGCACGCGCGCCAGCGCCGGATAAACCTGCGAATTTGCGCCTTCCGTATCGGACCGGAACCGCTCGTGAGCCTCAGCCACCAGGGCTCTCACCCTGTCTTCGGGAGGCAAGTGCCCGGTGGATACATACGGGTCTGCCGAGTCAGTGGGTCGCGTCATTGAGGAAAAATTCATCGGCATCTAGTCTCCTTTATTGGCGCGGTTCAACAACAATCCCGGCTTTGAGCCGTCCCTTACAGCCGGATCGTGCCATCTTTTGAGAGAAGGACCGCGACCCATTTCGTGCTCGGGAAGTTGGCGAGAATGATGAGCAGGATCACCGTGATCGGCACGCAGAGGAACATGCCCACCACCCCCCAGAGCATGCCCCACAAGAGGAGCGACATCACGACTACGAGCGGGCTGAGGTTGAGCGTGATTCCCATCAGGTTCGGCTCGACGATATTGCCGAGCACCTGCTGGATGACCGTGATTCCGACCAGAAGGATCACCACCGGCCTCCACTCCTCGAACTGGACCAGCGCCAGAAGCCCGGGCAGGACGGTGGAAATAATCGAGCCGATCGTCGGGATGAAATTCAGGATAAAAACCAGCAGGGCCCAGAACTCCGCGAAGTCGAGCCGGATGTATTTCATCACCGCGTAGCTCAGGACCGCCGTGATGAGGCTGACTGCCGTCTTCACGCCGAAGTAGGTCTGGATATCCCGGTCCACGCGCTTCAGGATCCCCTGCACGCGAAAGCGGTGCTCCTTGTCGGGAAAGAGCGCGGCAATTTTTGCCGGGATGAACCGCGATTCCAGCAGGAGGAAGACCCCGAAGATCAGGATCAGGACCGCATTTTTCAGCAGGTTGGCGAGGTTCGCAGCCACAACGGTCACGGTTCCCGGGATATCAACGCCACCCAGAAACTCGCGGATCGCGGGAGGTTGCTCGAAGCCTGCGGCAAGAAAAAGATCGGACTGGATGGCCAGGAGCCGGTTCTGGTAGCGGGGGGCAAACTCGGCCACCTTTGTGGCGTTCTCCGCAACAATGGAAAAAAGGACAAACCCCATCGCGATCACTGCCACAAAAGCCAGGGCCAGCGCCGCCGGCGGAGGAAGGCCCCGCCCGGATATTTTCGCGTAGCCGATCCATCGCTCCAGGATTTTGATGAGGTAAACCCCGATGAGCGCGATCACCAGCGGGATGAAGAGGTCCTTCCCTGCCCGGATGAGCACGAACGAGATCGCGATCACGATCATCCAGCCTGCCGCTTGGAGGCCGCGAAGCCCCCTGTTTCCCAACGCGTTTTCGAGTTCGCTCCGCATCTCAGCAAGCTCTCCTGAGGGCGGTTGTCGGGATCATCGATTGGATCTCTTTATCGCCTGGTCATGCGGGCCCGCTCAAAACTCGATCCGCAGGAGGCGGACGCCGGATGGCGAACGAAAATCGCGCGGCGTCAGCTTGTTGTCCTTGTGGAAATCGGTATAGCGGCGGGTGAAGTCGAGGAACTTCTTGTT
>CAZSDC010000098.1:0-10954 GCA_964605515.1 uncultured Chthoniobacter sp. | reverse complement strand
TGAAGAGCACAAGCCAGACAAACGGATTTTCCGGCTTCGCCCAGAGGAGCGTCGCGATGACGATCGAGCCGACAAGCAGGATTCCTCCCATGGTCGGGGTTCCCTTTTTTGCCCCGTGCAGCTCGAAGAGTTTGTGGACTTCCTCCTTGCTGCGGATCGGTTGGCCGAACTTCAACGAGATCAGCTTGCGGATGACCAAATTTCCAAAAATGAGGCTGATCAGGAAGGCGGTGATCCCCGCGCAGATCGCGCGGAATGTGATGTAGGAAAAGACGTTGAACGCCTTGAGGAAGTCGTTGTCGATTCCCCGCTCCTGGGCCCACTGGCTCAAATTGGAAAGGTAGTAGAGCATTATTGTTCGAAATGTTTGAGGACCGATTCCATGCGGGCCGAGCGGCTGCCTTTGACGAGGACGACATCGCCCGGCCGTGCCAGGTTGACGAGCATGAGCGACGCCGAAGCGGTGTCGTCCACCTCATGAATCCGGTCGAGTCCCGCCTCGCGCGCCGCATCCGCGATGGGAGCAGCTTCCGCGCCGACTGTGACCAGGATGTCCACATTTTTTCCGGCGGAGATCCCCGTGCGGTGATACCCCTCCGACTCGTAGCTGCCGAGTTCGCCCATGCGTCCGAGGACGGCGATCCTGCGTCCGCCGCCGGGGAGCGACCGCAGGGTGGACAAGGCGGCGACCATGGAGTCGGGGTTGGCATTGTAGGTGTCGTCGAGAAAGGAAATCCCCCGAATGATGCGGTGCTGGAGACGTCCCCCGGTCAGGCGTGCTTGAGGGAGTCCCGAGGCGGCATCCTCGGGGGAAATTCCAAATTCGATTCCTGCGGCGATGGCGAGCAGGGCATTGCGGACCATGTGCGCGCCGTTGCAGGCGATCGAGGTCTCGTAAGTGCCGCCGCCGGCATGGACGACGAACCGGCAGCCTTCGGCGGACTCGACCAGTGAACTTGCCGTGATGCTCCCGGAGGAAAGTCCGGCGCGGACGACGCGCGCTTCTGTGCGCGCGGCGATGAAGTCCGACTGGTCGTCGTCCGATGAGAGGATGACAAATCCTTCCTGAGGGACCGCCACGGCGAGCGCGCCTTTTTCGAGGGTGATGGCCTCGCGGGTTTTCATGTATTCGATATGGGCCACGCCGATGTTCGTGATGATGGCAGCATCAGGTTTTGCCAGAGCGGCGAGCGGGGCGATCTCGCCGGGGTGGCTCATGCCGATCTCCCAGACAGCTGCGGAATCCGCCGTGGTGGCGGTAAGGATCGAAAGCGGCACGCCGATGTGGTTGTTGAAGTTCCCGTCCGTCTTCACGACCTGGAAACGCGTTCCCAGAACGGCGGCGGCAAATTCCTTCGTGCTCGTCTTGCCATTGCTACCGGTGATGCAGAGCACTTTCAATTTCAAGCGCGCCCGCCAGGCGGCCGCGAGGCGGGTGAGAGCATCGAGGCCCGATCCCGCAAGCAAGACGGGGACCGCGTCCGGAAGCGCAGAAACCGCCGCGTCGCTGTCGAGCAGCACGGCCGCCGCCCCGCGGGCCGCCGCGTCCGCCGCGAACAGGTTTCCGTCGAAGTTGTCGCCGCCGAGCGCGACATAAAGGTCGCCGGGCTGGATCGTCCGCGTGTCCTTGGAAATGCGGGAGACCCTTGTGTGCCCGTCGCCCCGGAGGAGCTTTGCCCCCGACATTTCCGCGATTTCTTTGAGTGAGAGCGGGTCCATGGTGTCAGGCCTCCGCCTTCTTGTGGGCCATCGCCTTCCCGGCGATGTCGACATCATCGAACGTGATCCTGCGGTCCGCAAACTCCTGATAATTTTCGTGTCCCTTGCCTGCGATGAGGACGATGTCGCCCGGGCCCGCGAGGTCGATGGCGTGCCGGATCGCGTTTTCGCGGTCGGTGATCGTTTCAAAATTTGTTCCGCGCATCCCGGCTTCCACGTCCCGGATGATTGCCTCGGGATCTTCGCGGCGCGGGTTGTCCGAGGTGACGAGCGTCCAATCGGAAAGCTCTTCGGCGGCCGCGGCCATGAGCGGGCGCTAGGCGCGGTCGCGGTCGCCCCCGCATCCGAAGACGGTGATCAGCCGCGCGGGCTTCAAATCCTTCAGCGTGCGGAGAACATTTTTCAGGGCATCGTCCGTGTGGGCATAATCCACGAACACCTGGAAGTTGCGCTTGGCGATGACGCGTTCGAGGCGGCCGGGCACCTGGGGAGCCGAGGCGAGGGCGGCAATGGCCCCGCGCAACTCGACCCCGCACGCCGCCGCCGCCGCGAGCGCCGCGAGGGCGTTGTAGATGTTGAAGAGCCCGATCAGGGGCATGCGCACCAGAAAACTTTTTCTCTTCGCGTCGAGCTGAAACACGGACCCCGTTCCGTCAAATTGGATGGCGCTCGCGCGGAAATCCGCTCCGACGCCGCGCCCGAAGGTGGAGGTTCGGACCTTTTTTCCAAGCCGCTCCATGAGGAGGTGGCCATGCCGGTCATCGGCGTTGATGATCGCCCGGCCCTTCTTGTGCGTCTGGGCGGCCAGGTTTTCAAAGAGGAGGCTCTTCGCCTCGAAGTAGGCGTCGATGGTGCGATGATAATCGAGATGATCCTGTGACAGATTTGTGAACACCGCCGCATCGAACTCGATGCCCCGCACCCGCTGCTGGACGAGGGCATGACTGGAGACTTCCATGGCGACCGCCTTCGATCCGCTGTCACGCATGCGGGCCAGCATGTCCTGGAGATCCACGGATTCCGGGGTTGTTCTTGGCGCGGAGATTTCCTCCGATCCCACGACGTATTTCACCGTGCCGATGAGTCCGCTGCGGAGCGATGCGGAATCGAGCAGATGCTTCATCAGGAACGTTGTCGTCGTCTTCCCGTTCGTCCCCGTTACCCCGGCGCACTTCAGCGACCGGTCCGGGTGCCCGTAAAACGCCGCCGCGATGTCGGCCATCGCGCCTCGCGCATCCTGCACCTGCACAACCGGGCAGCCGCAATCTCCGATCAGGGCTTCCGCCACCACCGCGGCCGCGCCTTTGCCCGCGGCCTGCTGCGCGAACTCCGCGCCGTTGGCCTTTGCGCCGGGTAGCGCGAAAAAAAGGCTGCCGGCCCCGGTCAGGCGGGAGTCATACGAAACGGAGGCAATCTCCGGGTCGGCGAGAACAGGCGGAATTCCCGCAGCTTGGAGCAGGGAAGCGAGCCTCATGCGGTCAGTTTGTCCTTTCCTGCTTTTGGTCCTGCATGGCGAGCGGGCTGGCCGGTTCCGCGCGAAGAACGGGCACCAGATCGAGATAGCGGGCCGCGCGTTCTCCGATCCGCGAGAAGATCGGCGCTGCCACCAGCCCGCCGTAGTTCAAATTGGAAGCCACTTTGGCGTCGTCCAGCATCACCAGACAGACGAAGCGCGGGTTTTCCTGGGGCAGGTACCCGACAAATGAGACCACGTATTTCCCCTGGGCGTAGCCACCGTTGGGGCTGACTTTTTGTGCCGTGCCGGTTTTTCCGGCAACCGTGAAGCCCGCGATTTTTGCGAGCTGTGCGGTGCCGCCCTCGCCGACTACCCCGGTGAGTGCGTCGCTCACAAAGCGGGAGACTTTTTGGGGTACGACCTCCCGGACAATTTTCGGCGGCTTGTTGATGACGACGCTCCCATCGGAGTCCTCGACCGAGCGGACGATCTGTGGAGCCATGAGCTTTCCTCCATTGGCGATGACCGACATGCCCATGGTCATCTGCAGCGGGGTGACGGCGATCGACTGGCCCATTGGCATGCGCGTGATCGTCAGCTTGTCCCAGCGATGAGGGGGACGCAGAAGCCCGGGGACTTCTCCAGGCAGCTCGATGCCGGTGCGCTCGCCGAACCCGAATCGCCGCACATACTCGTAAAACTTTGTCTCCCCCATCATCAGCCCCATTTTTGCCGACCCGATATTCGACGATTTGACTAGAATGTCATGCACACCCATCGCGCCGTAGGGGTGGTGGTCGCGGAGGATTTTTCCCCCGTAGGAAAACGCTCCGTTCTCGCAGAAGATGGATGTTTTCTCGGTGACCTTACCCTCGTTCAGAGCGCCTGAGGCCACCACGATCTTGAACGTGGAGCCGGGCTCGACCACATCAATAATCGCGCGGTTTTTCTTCTGATCATCTTTCCCTTCGCCGGGTCGGTTCGGATCGAAACAGGGTCGGTTTGTCATGGCCAGGATCTCGCCGGTGTTTGGATCCGCGATGATGCCCACCGCCATTTCGGGCTTGAGGTCTTTGAAGGCGGAATCGAGTTCCTCCTCGAGGATCGACTGCAGCCCCATGTCGATAGTTAGCCGCACATTGAGGCCATGGACCGCCGGCTCCTCCTGCCCCCGATAAAGCATGATCTCCCGACCGGTTCTGTCGTGCTCGATGAAGCGGTATCCATCCTGGCCGCGAAGGGATTTTTCCATCGAGAGTTCGACGCCTTGGATTCCGACGCCTTCATGGTCCAGAAACCCGAGGACGTGGCCGAGCATCTGGCCGTTCGGATAGGTGCGAAGGGCGTCCTCCTCGGAGTAGATTCCGCGCAGATTGGCATCCTGCAGGGCTTTGACGAGCGCGACGGCTTTTTCCTCGGCAAGCTCGCGGCGGAGGACGATATATTTCCTCCCGCTGGTGAGCTTTGCGCGGAGCTCCCTCTCATCCATGTCGAGAAACGGAGCAGCTATCCGTGCGATGGCGGCGGGATCCTTGATGTGCGAGCCGTCGGCCACCATTGTGCGGACAGGCAAATTCGACGCCAGCAGCTCCCCGTTCCGGTCAAAAATGAGCCCCCTTCTCGCATGGAGCACGATCCGCATGGTGTGCTTTTCGGCGGCGAGTTGTGAATATTCCTGATGCTTAATGATTTGCAGCTCAACAAGTCGGACCGAGTAGGCAGTAAAAACCAATGCGACGGCAGCACAAGCGAAGCCTGTGCGTGTGCGTGCCGTCCACCTCATTGGCGGATTCCTTCGTTGAAGGCCGTGCGCAAAACGCCGTCTGCCGTGGCTTGGGCCGGCGGCGTCAGACGGGCGATCACGTTGTCCTGGATCGGTTTCATGGAAATAAATCCTTCTGCAATCCGCTGCTGGAGCACGCGGCGCGAGGACAGCTCGGTGACGCGGGCCAGCAGGGTCTCGTTCTGGGAGCGCACGTTTGCAATCCGGCGCTCGATCTGTCGGATTTGATCTGCGAGCGCGAACTGCTGGTTTTTGATGAATAGAAAGCCCAGTGCACTCATGCCGATGAAGGCGGCGACAAGCAGCCATCGGACGAGCGAGGACAAGTGGACGGGGTTGACTTGTTTTCTGCGGTTGGTGGTCATGGCGTGGTCTCCTGCAGTTTTTCCGCGACGCGGAGCTTGGCGCTCCGTGCGCGTGGGTTGTTGGTGATTTCTTCGATCCCCGCATCCATCGGGTGCGGTGTCAGAAGCCGGAAGATGCGGTTGGGATTGCGGCGCGGTTCCGGCCATTCCGGGCGGTCGATCCACTCCTGGCTGCGGTCGCGGAAGTGGTGCTTGACGATCCGGTCCTCGAGCGAGTGGAAGGTGATGACCGCAAAGCGCGCGCCGGGAGCCAGGCAGGGCGGAATGCTTTCCAGCGCCTCCCTCAGAGCCCCGAGCTCATCATTGACCGCGATCCGCAGCGCTTGGAAAACCCTGGTGGCCGGATGCCTTGCGCTCGTCCGCGGGGCCACCGAGGAAACGGCTGCTGCCAGGTCGAAAGTCGTCGCGAATGGGTGTTGCACACGTAGGGCGCCAATGCGTGAGGCGATCTGCATCGCACGGGGTTCCTCGCCGTATTCCCGGAAAATTTTCGCGAGTTCGGCCACCGGGGCGGTGTTGACAAGATCTGCCGCGCTGGAGGTGACGGTTCGGTTCATCCGCATGTCGAGCGGACCATCTTTCATCATGGCAAATCCGCGTGCTGCTGTGTCGAGCTGGTGGGACGAGACTCCGATATCCAGGAGCGCTCCGGCGAGTCCGCGTCTTTCCCCCAGTTCCTCCAGCACGCGTCCGACCTCGCGGAAATTCGCTTCAACGATCCTGAGCCTTGAGCCAAATCTCGCCAGGCGCCCGCGGGCCTCCGCCACAGCCTCCGCATCCTGATCCAGTCCGATGACCTCTGCCCCGGATTCCAAGAGACGTTCGCTGTGGCCACCGCCGCCGATGGTGCCATCCAAAAACAACATGCCGGGAGCCGGACGCAACAAGGCGGCCACCTCGTCCACCATCACGGGCACGTGGTATGCGCACCCGTTCTCGTTAGTTCTTTCCAAGGGTGTTTCCAGCAGGTCTTCGCAGTCCAAGAAGTTCATAGGCATTCCGGGGTCGGATTTTGATGGTGGCGTGTCCGGGGGATTTCCCGTCACCGGATTTTCCAGCGTGAAAACCGAAGGAAAATGACCGGCCGCCTTTTGCCATCAGGTTGGACTCCTCATGGGGTTGATGCTTTCATAGGTTAGAGGCCGCTCTCCTCGGCGGCGGCTTGCAGGGCCGATCGGTTGGCCGCTTCGTTTGCCTGGTAATTTTCCACAGACCAGATTTCGATCCGTCCCGGCGAGCCGAGGAAGACGACTTCCCCGTCGAGTTGGGCCCATTCGCAATGGGATTCTGGCAGGAGAATCCGGCCCTGTTTGTCCGTGGTGACCGCGCGGGCTGACGCATAAAACGCCCGGATCGCCCCGCGCTTCTGCTGGGGAGTCAATTGGGACGAAGACTGGAACCGTTGCTCCCATTTTCCCAACTCCTCCTCCCGCATGATCATCAGCATCCTCTCCCTCGGATGGGGAGCCACATGGAACTCGTCACCCTCGCCAGTGATCCATGCGGACGGAATCGCAACACGCTTCTTCGTGTCCAGTGAACGCGGAAACGTGCCTGAGAATATCGTCGCCTTTGTGGATTCCTGCTCCATGGTCAAGTAGGTTTACAGTGGCCTAATCCGCCACATGGCCCCACCTTTCACCATTTTTCCCCACGCTGGTCAATAGAAATTTCACAGAATCATCCCTTTGTGGGCATATTGAAGCTCGCCCGAAATTCTCTTCTGGCATTTTTTCCTGAGCTGTGTTGCGATCCCTTGAGTTCCACGAACCCATGCCCATCCGTTTCCTTCCTGTTCTGCTTGCAGCCGCCGCGCTGGTGGTAGCCGGATGTACCACGACGACCACCACGACCGCGAAGAAGGCCGCGCCAAAGCCGCCCGGTGATGCGGTTTTCAAAAAACTCGAGGTAGCCGGTGCCAAACTCGGGGACGGAAAAGGCGTGCTCCACCGGTTTGGAAACGCCAAGAAAAGTGCGCTGTCTGGCGCCGACCGTGAGGTTTACGAGATTTACAAGCCGAATGCCTACATCAGCATGCTCGTGCTGACTTTCCAGGATGGACGGGTGCGCAAGATGGAGCTCCGGTATTTCCAAGGTCCGACCGAGCACACCTACATGACGGCCGGAGGCTGGCAGGGGCTCCGCGACTATCTCACGCAAAGATTTGGTCCTCCGACGAGGACCGGAGCGGGTGTTCCCGAACTGACGGACATGCGCGGTCTCACTGCGGGGTATGCCAAATATAACGGCGAGTGGATCTTTCCGAAGGCGGAACGCCGGATCCACTTCATTTCTCTGGCCGATGCCAAAGGAGGAGTTGCGGCGATCACTTTCCTGGACACAAGTCCAAGAACAACCGTCCCTGCGGGGACTCCCGGCCCCGGCAACACCGCGGGTCCGAATCCGGGATTTTGAAGCTTGGCTGCAATTTGCGCTTGCCTGCTGCCCCCAGTTTCTCTCATCCTGCGCACGCTTTGATTGGTGACACGTTGAACATGTATTTTATTTTTCGCAAAAGCTGATTCATGCCGCGCATGAACCCACCTTTCCCCGCATCGTGCGGTCTGTTGTCTCATCAAGTCAGGACGCGCCTGTCCTCAAGCAAACCCCGGAGGCCCTATTAACTTAAAGGATATTCGAATCAACGAACGGATCCGCTCACGCGAAGTGCGCGTCATCGTGGCATCAAACAACGAGCAACTTGGCGTCCTGCGTCTCGACGAGGCCATCCGCAGGGCCAGAAGCATGGGGCTGGATCTGGTGGAGATCGCCCCGAACGCTCAGCCGCCGGTCTGCCGGATCGTTGATTTCGGAAAATTCCGTTACGACCTTTCGAAGCAGGAGAAGGATAAGAAGCAGGCGACTACGAAGGTCAAGGAGATCAAGTTCCGGGTGAACATCGACGAGCACGATTACCTCACCAAGGTCCGCCACGCCGAGGACTTCCTCGACAAAAGCAACAAGGTGAAAGTTCACCTGCAATTCCGGGGCCGGGAGATGGCGCATCAGGAACTCGGTATGCTGGTCGTCCAGCGGGTCCGCGAGGATCTCGCCGGGATGGCCCATGTCGATATGGAGCCCAAGCTGGTCGGGCGCGCGATCGGCATGACTTTGAGTCCGCTGCCGGCCGGGAAGAGGCATAGAAAGTTCAGCAAGCATGGCGAGATCCTCGAACCGGAACCCGAGGACCATGACGATGCCGAGTAGTCGCAGGCTGTTTCTCTTTGACATTGACGGCACTCTTATCACCTCCGGCGGTGCCGGGGAGTCCGCTCTGATTCAGGCCATGGCTGTGAGGTTCGGCGTCCAGGAGGATTTAAAAAGCATCACTTTGCCAGGGGCCACCGATGCGCTGATCGCGCTTACCCTCTTGAAAAAGCACGGACTTGAGGCATCCGCTGAAAACACGGCCGCCCTGCTCGACAGCTACCTACACCACCTTGCTCATGACATGTCGAAGTATCCCGGCCGCGTGCTGCCCGGAATCATTCCGCTTCTCGATGCGCTGAAACAGCGCCCGGACGCTGTCGTCGCGCTCTTGACGGGAAACATGGTCCGGGGTGCGAAAATCAAACTCCGCCACTACGGGGTTTGGGATTATTTTGAGTTCGGAGCGTTTGCTGACGACCACCACGATCGCAATCAGCTCGGAAAATTCGCTCAGGCCCGCGCAGCTGAAAAGCGCGGGATCCACTTTGAGCCTCAGCAGATTTTCGTCATCGGAGACACGCCGCGGGACATTGAGTGCGGGCGGGCGATCGGCGCAAAAACAGTTGCCATCGCCACCGGCAACTACGACCGGGCTTCCTTGGCCGCCCATTCTCCGGATTTCCTTTTTGAGGACCTGCGCGATACCCCAGCGGTTTTGGCGGCGTTTTTTTCCTGAAAATTTCCAACAGCAGCAATTTTATACAACCTATTGTTCCCCTGAATGTTGCAATCAAAGAATCTGTTCTATTCACAGGAATCCGTTTGACATTCCTGCTTTGAGTAACATCATGCCATGCCAATGAGCTCCCAGAAAAACGAGAGTGCCGACCTCGTCAAGAACTCGGTCCTCTATAAAGAATTTCTTGCCGAGAGAGAGGAAATCCTCCGGCACAAGTGGATCGAAAGTGAAAAAATCGGGCAGGACATCGGGTTTGAACGGGCGCTGCTGGATTGGATTGTGAAGTATCGTTCGACATGGAGGACCGATCGCTCCCGGCAGGCAAAAGCTTAACCCAACTGACTATCAGCAGCCTTTAATGTGCTCCCGAGAGGGCACGAAGGAGAATAATGTCGCAAGAGAAAGAACGCATCGAGATGGATGCGGACGCGATCCAAAAAGCGATCCGCCGGATGGCTCATGAAATCATCGAGCACCACGCGGATTTGGAAGCGCTGGTGCTGGCAGGCATCCCCACTCGGGGCGTGGAAGTGGCGAGGCGACTGACCGACCACATCGCAAAGATCGAAGGCAAACGCCCGTTTCTTGCGACCTTGGATATCTCGATGCACCGCGACGATCTCTCGACGCGGGGAAAAGTCACCGCACCGGTTCCCACGCAGCTCCCGGTCGACCTCGACGGCCGTCCGGTCGTCATGGTGGACGATGTTTTTTTCACTGGCCGGAGCTGTCGCGCGGCCCTTGATGCGCTGGCCTCGTTCGGCCGGCCGTCGCAGATCCAACTGGCCGTCCTCGTGGATCGCGGGCACCGGGAGCTTCCGATCCGCGCCGACTATGTCGGCAAAAACCTTCCGACCACGCGCGGCGAAAAAATCCGTGTGCGATTTGAAAATTTGGACGGTGTTCCCGACTCGGTGAAGGTGATCACAAAATGAAGACCTGGACACGCAAAGACCTGATCGGGCTCGACGATCTCGGTGCGGAGGAGATCCAGTTCCTCCTCGATACGGCGACCGCGTTCAAGGGCGTCGGCGAGCGCAGCCTGAAAAAAGTCCCCGCCCTCCGCGGAAAGACGCTCGTGAACTTTTTTGTTGAGCCGAGCACCCGTACGCGAACCTCGTTCGAGATCGCAGCGATGCGCCTGAGCGCGGATGTCGTCAACATAACGGCGACGGCATCGAGCCTGCAGAAAGGGGAGACGCTCAAGGATACCGCGCTGAATTTACAGGCCCTCCACGCCGACATCATCGTGTTGCGCCACAGCTCAGCCGGGTCGCCACGCTTTCTGGCGGACCGGTTGGAGTCGTGCATCATCAACGCCGGCGACGGATCGCACGAGCACCCGACCCAGGGGCTCCTGGATATTTTCACGATGCGGCAGAAGCACGGGCGGATCGCCGGGCTGAACGTGCTGATCGTCGGGGACATCCTCTTCAGCCGCGTCGCGCGCTCGAACATCCACGGGCTCGTCAAGCTCGGTGCCAAGGTCACTCTCGTCGGCCCGTCCACGCTCGTTCCCGCCGGCTTTGAAAAGCTCGGCGTGAGGGTAGTTCACCGCCTGGACGATGTGCTGGAGGAGGCGGATGTGGTCAACCTTCTCCGCATCCAGCACGAGCGGCAGCGAAAGGAATATTTCCCCGGGCTCGGCGAATATGTTTCGCTCTTCGGTTTGACCAAAGCGCGGGCGGCGCGCCTCAAGCCCGGATGCCTGATCATGCACCCCGGCCCGATCAACCGTGGCG
>CAZSDC010000097.1:0-10992 GCA_964605515.1 uncultured Chthoniobacter sp. | reverse complement strand
CTGCTCCTCCTTGTTGACGCCGAGAACAATCGCCTCGATTTCCTGCCCCAGCGTGAGGACGTCGGATGGACGGGCGATGCGCTTGGTCCAGGAAAGTTCGGAGACGTGGATGAGCCCCTCGACGCCTTCTTCGATCTGAACGAATGCGCCATAAGGCATGAGGTTTGTGATTTTTCCAGAAACCTTCTGGCCGACCGGGAAGCGTTCCTCGATCTTGTCCCAGGGATTCGACTGCATCTGCTTGAGGCCGAGTGAAACGCGCTCCTTCTCCTTGTTGATGTCGAGTACCTGAACCTCGAGCTGCTGGCCGACCTTGAGAATTTCTCCCGGGTGGTTGAGACGTGCCCACGACATGTCCGTGACGTGAAGCAGACCGTCAATGCCATCAAGATCGATGAAGGCCCCAAAGTCGGTGATGTTCTTGACCGTTCCCACGATCTTGTCGCCGACATTGACTCCGCCGAGGAAGGCCTGTCGCTTCTCCGAACGTTCCTGCTCGATGATTTCGCGGCGGCTCAGGACAACGTTCTTACGGTCCTCGTTGATCTTGACGATTTTGAAATCATAAATATTGCCCACGAACTGCTGGAGATCTTTCGGGGGGATGATGTCGATCTGGGATGCCGGCAGAAAGGCTTCCACTCCAACGTTGACGATGAGTCCGCCTTTGACGACCGAGCGGACTTTTCCTTTGATGAGGCCGTCGCCCTTGAAGACGCCGACAATCTTTTCCCAGTTCTGGCGCTGGGCGGCCTTTTCCTTCGAGAGAACGACCATTCCCTCGTCGTTTTCGAGTCGTTCGAGCAGGACTTCAATCTCGTCGCCGATCTCGACTTCCTCCGGGTCTTCGAACTCGGAGGCGGGAATAACTCCCTCGCTCTTGTATCCGATATCCACGAGAAACTCCCGGGGTCTGATTTCGAGGATGTGTCCCTTGACGATACTTCCTTCGCGGTAATTTTTGATCGAGCTGGCGATCAATTCTTGCAATGCTGGCATAATGTTGATGGTTTCCTTTAATGGTTTCCGCCGCCGGTAAAAAAACTTCACCGGTTGCATCCCTTCTGGTGCGGACGGGTTGTTAATAATAGACATCCCCCCTGCGGGAGCAATCTTTTTTCCTGACTTTTTCAATTTCAGCGGCTTGTGAAAGATCACGCGATAAATGGAAACGACGCCAACCGGAAATCACCGTTCCGCCACGCGCCCCAATGCAATCCCATCAAAATCCGCGCTCGCATCGGGCAGGGGAGTGGTGGTAGGTGTGTCCGGTGACTGAATTGACGCCGGTGCGGGTTCGCGCCAAATTTTTCTTCGAGGGGGAAAAGAAGTTTTTTATCAAGGGGGTGACGTATGGGCCGTTTGCACCGGATGCGAACGGCGAATATTTCGGCACACCGGCAGGCGTTGCGAGGGACTTGGACCTGATGGTCGAGGCCGGAATCAACCTGGTCCGGATCTACTACGTGCCGTCAAAGTGGTTTCTGGACCTTTGTGCGGAACGAGGGATCCGGGCTTTGATATCGATTCCCTGGGCGGAGCATCTCGAATTCTTAAAAGATGCTAAGGTCCGCTCCGAGGCGGAGAAAGCCGTCGAGGAGGGGGTTTCAAAAAATGCCGGGCACCCTGCGGTGTTCGGCTATCTCGTGGGAAATGAGATTCCGACGACCATGGTGCGCTGGCTGGGCGCACGCCAGGTCATCGAGTTTGTCGAGCGCCTGATCAACATTGGGAAGCAGGCCGATCCCAAAGCGCTGTTTTCCTACGCGAGCTATCCGCCAACCGAATACCTGCTCCCGCAGAACAGCGACTTTGTGACATTCAATGTTTACCTCCACCGGCAGGAGGACTTCGAGCGATATCTGGCGCGGCTGCAAAACCTTGCGGAAGACAAGCCGCTCATTCTCGGTGAATTCGGAATGGATACGATCCGGCATCCGGAATCGGAGCAGGCCGAAATGATCCGCTGGCACATCGAGAGTGTGGTTCGCGGCGGACTCGCAGGAACGGTCATCTACGCGTGGACCGACGAATGGTTCCGGGGTGGACAGGAGATTCTGGACTGGGCCTTCGGGCTCGTGAGGAGGGATCGCACGAAAAAAGAGGCATTCGAGACCGTGCGGCATCTCTTCTTGGGCGAAGGCTCGATGACCTCGCGGGTCAAACTGTCTTCCTATCCCAAAGCTTCTGTCGTGGTTTGCTCTTACAACGGGGGCAAGACTCTGGGCCGGTGCCTCAACTCTCTCAAACAGGTGGACTATCCGGATTACGAGGTCGTCCTGGTGGACGACGGATCGAAGGACGACACGCAGGAGATTGCCGCGAAGCATCCGTGGATCGTCAACATCCGCCAGGAGAACAAGGGCCTGAGTTTCGCACGCAATGTCGGAGCTCACGCCGCCAAAGGCGATGTGATCGTTTACACCGACAGCGACTGCATGGCCGATCCGGACTGGCTGTATTACCTGATCGGCACGCTCCTGAGCGGCGAATTTGCCGGCGTCGGGGGACCGAATGTTTCGCCTCCGGCAGAGAACTGGGTGCAGGCCTGCGTCTCGGCGGCCCCCGGTGGGCCGAGTCACGTGCTGCTCACGGACGTCGTGGCCGAGCACATTCCCGGCTGCAACATGGCCTTTCACCGCCGCGCATTCGATCTGGTGGGCGGGTTCGATCCCGAATACCGCAAGGCCGGCGATGACGTGGATTTTTGCTGGCGGCTGCAGCAGGCGGGAGGAGTGATCGCATTCAGCCCGGCGGCGATTGTCTGGCACTATCGCAGATTCTCTTTGCAGGCGTTCAAGAAACAGCAGGAAGGTTACGGCGAAGCGGAGTCGATGCTGCGCTTTCAGCACCTGGTCTTTTTTGGCCCGACCGGAACGGCCAAATGGAAAGGCCAGATCTATGGAGCCCCGCGCTTCACATGGCTCGTCAACAAGCCGGTCATCTACCACGGCGTCTTCGGCGAAGGGCTCTTCCAATCGATCTATCCAACTCCGCAGTCCGATCTCGCCGCCTATCTCAGCAGCATCGAATGGGTGGCGCTCACGCTCTTCATCTTCGCCGTGTCGGTCCCCCTGCCGTTCTTGCGGATCGTCCCATATCTGATGTTCGGCGGCACGTTGCTGGTGGCGCTATCCTACATGATCCATGCGCGGCTGGAGCCGAAGCACGACACCATCCCCGCAAGGCTGCTCGTGGCGTTCCTCGCGCTGGCACAGCCGCTCGTGCGCGGATGGGCCCGGTATTTCACCTGGCTCAAATTCAAGCGGACCCCCCCCGCAGTCATCGCGAGCGTGGAAAAAGATTTCACGCCGGCCAGGGGGAGCATCTCGCACCTGAAGTTCTGGAGCGAAAACGGTTTCGGGCGCGAGCGGCTGCTGCAGGAAGTCGTGCAGGCCCTCGAACGCGAAGGGTGGAATTACTCGATGGACACCGGCTGGAAGGATTGGGATGTCCAGATTTACGGGAGTTTCTGGTGGGGAATCCAGCTCCGCTCGGTCACGGAATACCACGGCGGGCCGAAATGTCTCACACGGGTTCACCTTGGCACCCGGATGGTTGCGACCACATTTCTGATCAACCTCGTCCTTCTGGGAATCCTGCTCTACCGGCAAATTCTGGTCGAGGGAAACGACTGGTGGCTGTGGATTCCCTACTGCATTTTTGTTTACATCCTGCTCCGGAGGATCTGGCGGCTGAAACGACGGGTGGCCGATCTTGTCGGGGCGGCTGCGACCCGGTGCGAATTCACAAGGATGGGCAAGTGAGGCGGAAAAAACGGCGGCCGTAATCTGAGCGGACATAAGCCTCCCTGCCGCATGAGCCAGCTGGTTTCCGACTACTTTTACGAGCTTCCACAGGAGTTGATCGCAAGCCGGCCGGGGCCCGAGCGTGATAGTTCGCGGATGATGGTGATCAACCGTGCGTCCGGCGAAATTGCCCACGGGATGTTCCGGGACTTCCACTCGTATCTTCGCCCCGGCGACCAGGTGGTTCTCAACAATACCCGCGTCATCAAGGCCCGCTTGCTTTCCGAGAACAGGCGCATCGAGATCTTCTTGCTGGAGCCGCTCGGAAACAGGCGTTGGAAGTGCCTGACGAAGCCCGGCCGGAAGATGCGCACCGGGTCTGTCCTATCCATCGCAGGCACAGAGGCGCACGTTCTCGAAGTTCTTCCCGGAGGAGAGCGGATCGTCGAATTTCTTGCGGGACCGGATTTGGATAAATTCGGCCACATGCCGGTGCCGCCGTATTTCAAACGCGACTCGGATGCCGCTGATGACGAGCGATACCAGACCGTTTATGCCCGGCATCCCGGCTCTGTTGCGGCGCCCACCGCTGGGCTGCATTTCACTCCTGAGGTGCTTGCGAAAATCCCGCATTCCTTCCTCACCCTTCACGTTGGTGCCGGAACATTTCTCCCGGTTAAAGCCGAACGCATTGAAGACCACATCATGCACGAAGAGCGGTTCGAGATTTCCGGCGATACAGTCCGGGCATTGAATGGAGCCAAGCGCATCGTCGCCATAGGAACAACTGTCGCCCGGGTCTTGGAATCTCAGCCAGACGGGAATCTGGCGCCGTGTTCAGGAGCGACCGGCATCTTCATTTATCCACCTTATCGCTTCCGCAGGGTTGGTGCCTTGCTGACCAACTTCCACCTCCCGTGCTCCACCCTTTTGATGCTTGTGAGCGCCTTTGCAGGGAAGAGCCTGATCCAATCGGCCTATGCCAAAGCTATCGCCGAACGCTACCGGTTTTACAGCTACGGGGACTGCATGTTGATTCTCTAGCCCCCTTTGTGCACACTCGACTCCGCCAGCCAGCATCGCGAGCAAGTTGGCCTGTGCCCGCCGGAAGGCTCCCGATAGGGATCAGCGCCCGTCAACTCGAAGTGGATTCGCCGGCAGTTAAGCTTCGCCCGCTATTCGTATTTCTCGTTATGAGATTTCCCGGCTAAAGCTTGTGCCCCATTTTTTTCTTTTTTGTGGCGAGGTATTTTTCGTTGTGTGGATTTGTTGAGGAGCGGATCGGAAGCTGCTCGACAATTTCGATGTCGTAGCCTTCGAGTCCCACGACCTTCCGCGGGTTGTTCGTGAGCAGACGGATCCGATGGACGCCCAGATCGGCGAGGATTTGCGCGCCGAGCCCGTATTCGCGAAGGTCCATGGGAAACCCCAGCTTTTCATTGGCTTCGACAGTATCGAGCCCCTGTTCCTGAAGTTTGTAGGCATGGATTTTCGGCCCGAGACCGATGCCCCGGCCCTCCTGCCGCATGTAAACAAGGACGCCGGCACCGACCTCTTGGATCCGCTTCATTGCCTGGTGCAATTGCGATCCGCAATCACACCTCCTCGATCCGAATACATCTCCCGTCAGACATTCGCTGTGGACTCGCACAAGCGTCGGCTTGCCAGCGGAAATGTTCCCCATCACGAGGGCGATATGGTGCATGCCATCAACAAGTGAGCGGTAGAGGTGCAAATCGAAATCTCCGTAATCGGTGGGCATGAGGATCGATTCCTCCCGCACGATCAGCTTCTCGCTCTTCCTGCGGTGCGCGATCAGATCCTGTATGGAGCAGAGCTTCAAACCGTGCTTGCGCTTGAATTTCACCAGATCGGGAAGCCGTGCCATGGAACCGTCTTCCTTGAGGATTTCACAAATAACCCCGGACGGATCAAGCCCGGCCAGCCCGGCCAGATCCACGGCGGCTTCCGTGTGTCCCGCCCTTTGAAGAACCCCGCCCGGCTTGGACTGCAGGGGAAACACGTGTCCGGGCTGAACGAGATCCACAGGCTGCGAGCCTGCTTGTGCCAGCACGCGGATCGTCGTGGAGCGGTCCTTGGCGCTGATGCCCGTGCTGACGCCGGACGTTGCATCCACCGAGACCGTGAAGTCGGTTTTGAAAAGCTCGCGGTTGTGGGCCACCATTCGCTGAAGCCCGAGCTTCTGGGCCCGGTCCTCGGTGATTGGCGAGCAGATGAGCCCCCGCCCATGCTTCGCCATGAAGTTCACCGCAGCTGGAGTGACCTTGGAGGCGGCCATCACAAGATCGCCCTCATTTTCCCTGTCCGCATCATCGGTGACGATCACCATTCTCCCGCGTCGGATATCGGAAATCACTGAGGCAATCGGGTCAAAGGGTGTCTTCATAAGGCAGGAGCGCGACCATATCGCCCGAGCGCAGTCTCTGCAATTTGTTTCAATTTGCTCTTGCCAATCTGTGGTTCGGATATACTCTCCGCCTTCCTATGGCAAAAACAGCATGGATCGAGCGCAACAAGCGCAAAGCGGCGACGGTGGCGAAATACGCCTCACTTCGCGCGGAACTTAAGGCGAAAAAAGATTACGCATCTCTCGCCCAGCTCCCCCGTGACGCGAGCCCGACCCGTCTGGTCAATCGCTGTAAGGTCACTGGTCGGCGTCATGCCTACATCCGTCGCTTCAAGATTTCCCGTATCACCTTCCGCGAACTCGCTTCCGCCGGTCTCATCCCGGGCGTGACGAAGTCGAGCTGGTAGGTCTCGACGCCCGGAAAGCCCGGTGCGTTTCGCACTGCTTTTCACCGGTGGTGTCAGGCCTAGAAAAGCATTTCCGCTGGAACCCGCAAAATCCACCGCATAAGAATCTCCTCATGGGGAGCAAATGCACCTAGCGAGGCATTGCCCGAGTGCGCCAGGCACCGGGATTTGATTTGGCAAGCTTTTGGAAATGAGCCGGGGCAGCCCGTGAAAAGCGCCATATATTGTGGTTAGCGAAAAGTCGCCTCCCTTTATATTGTATTTTCTCTTGCCAGCCACCCGCAGAAATTTACGATTTTAAAAACGAAAGTCACGAAGTCCCCATGTATCTGCAATCTTTGGAAATTATCGGATTCAAATCGTTCGCGCCGAAAACGATTTTGAATTTTCACCGTGGGGTTACCGCGATCGTCGGTCCGAACGGCTGCGGCAAGTCAAACGTGCTGGATTCCATCCGTTGGGTTCTTGGCGAGCAGTCCGCAAAAGCCCTCCGTGGTGGCGAGATGGCGGATGTCATTTTCAGCGGCACCGACAGCCGACCGGCTCTCGGGATGGCGGAGGTTTCAATGACATTCGCGGAGTGTGAGAAAGAACTCGGAACAGACTGGAACGAGGTAAGGATCACACGCCGCGTTTATCGCGACGGCAAGAGTGAGTATTTTCTAAACAAGACAGCCTGCCGGCTTAAGGACATTCACCAGCTGTTCATGGATACCGGCGTCGGGCGGAGCGCCTACTCGATCATGGAGCAGGGGAAGATCGATCTCATCCTTAGCAGCAGGCCGGAGGACCGGCGCGCAATTTTCGAGGAGGCGGCCGGGATCACAAAATACAAGGCTCAGAAAAAGGAAGCCCTGCGCAAGCTGGAATACACCGAGGTGAACCTCGTTCGCGTGCAGGACATCATCAAGGAGGTCAAACGCCAGATCGGTTCCCTCCAGCGGCAGGCGGGCAAGGCGCGGCGCTACCAGGCTTTGATGCAGGATCTCCGAACGTTCGATTCCCACCTGTCGCACCGGAATTACCGGAACCTTGCCGAAGAACTCGAAAATCTCAGACTCCAGCTGGGCCAGGGTGAGTCCGCCCGAGCGATCCACGAGGAGGAAATCTCCGCACAGGAGGCCGAACTCGCCGGATTCCGCCAACGTCTGGATGACCTGGACGCGACGACGTCCGCCGCAAGGGATGTGATCCAGACGATCAGGAACCGGATTTTTTCCGCAGAGAGCAGGATCCAGACGAATGGGGAACGCACCGCTGAGGCCGCCTCCTTGATCGAGCGCCACCGCTCGGATATCGCGCAGGCGGAAGAAAAAATCCGGACCCAACAGGAGCAGATCGAGCAGACGGATTCGTTGCTTGGCCAAATGATCGAGACCCTGCGCGGTCACGAGCAGTCGCTCAATGACCAGAATGACAAAGTTCGTGCGGCGCGCGAGGAACGTCAGGTCGTCGAGAGGGAGATCCAGCAGACCGGGGGGGAAATTGCGAGACTTGAGGCCCGGCTCGGCTCCTTGCGCGGCGATATTTCTGCGGCGGCTGGACGCCGGGAGTCTGGAGAAACCCGTCTCCGATTGCTTCAGGGCGAATCCGAGGCTTCTACCCGCCTCGCTGGCGAACTCTCTGCCACCCTTGCCGACCTGGTCAGGCGCGCCGAGAGCGCAAGGCTCGGGCTCGAACATTCCCAGGCCGAGGTCGCCGATGCGACCAGTTCCCATGATTCCTCCCAGCAAGCCCGCCAGAATGCCGAGGCGGTTTTGTCGGTTGTTGGGAAAGAAGCGACGGGCATAGAGTCGCGCCTGGAAGTGCTAAGACAGTTGCAGGAACAGGGCGAGGGCTTCGACGAGGGCACGCAGGCTGTCCTGCACGGGCTCGACAATCCCTCATTCTTCAGCCCAGCCATCCAGGGGGCTCTCGCGCAGAACATCCAGGTCGAACCACGGTTTATTCCCGCAGTGGAGGCCGCACTCGGATCCGCCCTGCAGGCCATCATTTTCAAGGATCCCGGCGTCGCTGAGTCAGCGCTTTTGACTCTCTCTCGAAACAAGCTCGGGCGTGCAAATGTGATTCCAGCAGATTGGATCAACCGGAACGCCGATCATTCCCAGGAGGTTCCGTTCGGGGTCCTCGGGCGGGCCTCCGAGTGTGTCGGTGGCACAGGTGACGCGGCCGACCTTGCGAGGCACCTGCTTGCAGGGGTTCTTATTGTTGAGAATTTGGAGGAGGCGTTCCGCCTTCGTCCAGGTCATCCCACGTTTTCCTACGCCACCTTGCAGGGAGAGTTCATTGCGCTCAACGGAATCGTCCAAGGTGGCGTTTCAGGTGAAAATGCCGGCCAATCGGCCTTGCAGCGAAAAGCCCATATCGCGCAGCTTGATCTCGAGCTTGCGGCGTGTACTGCTCGTCTCGAAAACCTTGCAGGCGAACGTGCCCGGGCAGGGGAGGCTCTCGATGCGGCTGCCGACCGGCTCAAAACGGCTCGGGAGGTTGTTCAGTCCGCACAGATCGAGGCGGCGTCGCTGGAAAACGAGCGGCGCCACTTCGAGCGCCAACTTGCGGATGCCGAAGCCAAACGAGCCTCGTTCTCCCGCGAAACATCCTCGATCGAAGATGCCCTGCGAGCCAGTCTCGCGCAACTCGGGGAACTCGAATCCACCATCGCCCAGGTTTCTTCCGCGCTCGATGCTTGCCGCACCTCGCGCGGCGAGGCGGAAATGCGGATTCAGGTGGCGCGCGAGCGGGAGAGCGAAGCATCCGATGCCCTGAACGAAATCCGTGTTCGTGTGGCCACCGAACGCCAGCAACAGGAAAACCTGAACCGCCAGCGGGGCCCGATGGCTGCCCGCGTTAATGAGCTTTCCGAGCTTCTCGATGCCCGCCGCGTGGACATCACAAACTACGAGCAGCGGATCGAGTCGCTGAACGAGGAAAATTCCTCCCTTCAGGTTTCCATTGCCGAATGGAAGGAATCGCTTGGCACGGAGGAAGCCGGCCTCGAAGCCCTCATCGCCTCCCGGGCGGAGGTGCACAGCAGCGCCGATGCCTTCGAATTCGCCCTGCGCGCCGCCCGCGCACAGCTCATCCGGATCCAGGAGGAACGCGGGCGGATCGAAGTCAAATCCACTCAGACCGAGATGCGTATGGAGAACATCCGGAACCATGTTTCCCACCGCTACCAGATCGATTTGGAATCGTTCCAACCCGACACCTACGCGCTCCTGGTGGCGTTCCGCGAGCGCAGCAAGCGCAAGCCCGGCCCGGATGCCGGAGAGGCGGAAGAAGTGCCACCGGTCGAGGAGCAGAAGCCAGAGGAGCCTCTGGCCGAGCCACACGAAGGTGAGGGGATCCCATGGGAGCGCATCGAGGAAATCGTCGCCGAGCTCACCGAACGTGTCGAATCCATGGGCCCGGTCAACGTGGATGCCATCCAGGAATTCGACGAGCTCGAACAGCGCTACATTTTCCTCGAAAAACAGAACGCAGATCTCGTGAACTCGAAGGCGGAACTGCTCGAGGTCATTTCAAAAATTAACCGCACGACGAAGGAACTCTTCGCTGAGACATTCGAAAAGATCCGCGTGAATTTTCAGGAGATGTTCACCGAGCTCTTCGGCGGCGGCCGCGCGAACCTCATGCTCGTGGACGACAGCGATCCTCTCGAGTCGGGAATCGAGATCATCGCCAAGCCTCCGGGCAAGCAACTCCAAAGCGTCAGCCTCCTCTCAGGCGGCGAGCGCACCATGACCGCCGTCTCGCTGCTGTTCGCGATCTACATGGTGAAGCCGAGCCCGTTCTGTGTGCTGGACGAGATGGATGCGCCGCTCGACGAGTCAAATATCAGCCGGTTTGTCAAAATCCTCGACCGCTTCGTGGGCCAGAGCCAGTTCGTCGTCATCACCCACAACAAGCGCACGATCAGCCGGGCGGACATGCTCTATGGCGTCACCATGGAAGAGCACGGGGTCAGCAAGCTTGTCAGCGTCAAATTCAGCGCAAAAGCCGGCACGGAGAATTCCGAGACAACAATCGCGGATACCTTTGGAAAATCCGACAAGCTGGCCAGCGAGCACAACTCGCCCCAACCCGAAGTCCAGCATCCGGATTTCCTCGAGGAACCGGCGGCGCAGGACGGGGAACCCGAGGCAACGGAGCCGTCTGCCGCAACGACGGAGACCGTTACCGAAGGGTCCGCATGAACCACGACGCCCTCCTGGCGGCCCTCCGCACCAGACTCGATGTCGTCGCCGACCACGCGCTGCGAGATCGCGATCCGGCTGCGCACCTTCAAGCGCTCAAAGCCGCCCACCGGGATTTGGATTCGCATATTGCTGCCCTGCCGCCAGACACCGACGCGCGTCTCCTCCACTTCCTCGAACGCCAGAGCTACGAAAAGGCAATAACCCACCTCCTGTCATGAGATTTGTTGACCAGATTCGCATTCACGCCAAGGCCGGTGACGGCGGCAACG
>CAZSDC010000096.1:0-11054 GCA_964605515.1 uncultured Chthoniobacter sp. | reverse complement strand
GGATCGAGGCTCCGGAATCCGACGAGCCGACGGTCCATTTCAAATTTCCCCAGCCAATCCGGAGCGGTCAGCGGGTGATGAGCCTTGAAGGCGTCCGCCAGGCCTACGGCGACCATGTCGTCTATGAGAATCTCCACATCCGTGTCGAGCGCGGGCAGCGGATTGTGCTCGTCGGGCCGAACGGCGCGGGTAAATCCACCCTTTTGAAAATCCTTGCCGGCGACCTCCCGCTCGAAGCCGGCGAACGGACCTCAGGCCACAACGTCAGCATCGGGTATTTCGCCCAGCACCGCTCGGATGCGCTGGATCTGAAAAAAACCGTCCTGGCCGAGGTGCAGAGTATTTCGCGACCGGTCCCCGAGCAGGCAGCACGGAATATTCTGGGGGCATTTTTGTTCCGGGGTGATGACGTTTTTAAATCCGTATCGGTCTTGAGCGGCGGAGAAAAAAGCCGGCTTGCCTTGGTGAAGCTCCTGCTCGACCCGCCGAACCTGTTGCTGCTCGACGAGCCGACGACCCACCTCGACATGCCTAGCATCGACGCGCTCATCCGGGCGCTCGGTCCCTATGAGGGGACGATTGTTTTCGTGAGCCACGACGTGCATTTCATCCGGGCGATTGCGACATCGGTCATCCACGTGCAGCGCGGACACCTCACTCCCTACGCCGGAGACTACGCCTACTACCTCGATAAGTCCCGCGCTTCAGGCGCCCGCGCAGGAACGATCGCCTCCCTCGGCAACCATCAGCCCGCCGCCGTTCCAGCCGAACGCGTGGCATCCGGTCCGGGAATGAAGGAAGTCCGCGCCCAGCGCCGGGCCGAGTCCGAAGCCCGGCAAGCCGCGAACCGGGAGAAACGCGAACGCGAAAAGCGTGTCGCCGCTCTGGAGGCGGAAATCGCGACACTTGAAGCCCGGCAGTCGGAGCTGACCGCGCAGTTGGAAAACCCCGAGACCTACGATAACCCGTCGCTCGCGATGGAGATCAACCGCCAGCTCGGCGGCGTTGCGGATGCGCTGGAAAAGGCCAATGCCGAGTGGCTGGCCGCTGCGGAATCGGAGACACAATAAACCCGAACACGGATTTTCTCTGCGGGCCCTGTGTGAGGAATCCGCTGGATTCCGGGATCAATGGTGGCACCCGCACCCGCCTCCACCGCAGCAATGCCCTCCGGAACGGGCTGGGACGCGGGGGGCTGGCTGTCCGGACTTGAGCACCCCGTAGCCTCCGAGAACCACTCTCCGAATCGCCGCGCCGCTTTCCGGATGCTTGGTGAGCGCATTGTCCTTCATGCTCTGCTTGATCTCGAAATGTCGGACTTTTTCCCCTTTTTTCGAGGGGACGGTCTCGTAAACGTAAGTCGTCATGATTTCCTGAAACTATGCCTTCCAATCAGTGTGCGTCAACAGGAGGGTTTCCCTTTTCTTGTTCCGGATCAATGGAGGATTCGAAAATGAACTTTTTTCTTCGATCAAACGGCAATGATCATCGTAGCATGGTTGGCATGTCAGAAGATTCGCACATCAAGTTGTATATTCCCGGACCGATTGAGGTATCTGAAAAAACTTTCCGCGCCATGTGCGCTCCGATGATTGGACACCGGGGAGGGGAGTTCAAAAAGCTTTACGCGGGGATCCAGCCCCGGCTTCAGGAATTGTTCGGGACAAAGCGCCCGGTGTTTCTTTCGACATCCTCAGCCTGGGGAGTGATGGAGGGAGCCATCCGCAACCTCACAAAAACAAGAGTTCTCAACGCAATGTGCGGTGCCTTTTCCGACAAATGGTTCGATGTCAGCCAGCGTTGCGGCAAGAAGGCGGAGGCCTTGCAGGTGCCTTGGGGATCCGCGATTTTGCCGGAGCAGGTGCGCGAGAAGCTTTCCACGGGGGAGTATGACTCGTTCACGCTCATCCACAACGAAACATCGTGCGGGATCCGCAATCCACTTCCTGAAATCTCAGCTGTCCTCAGGGATTTTCCCGACGTGATGTTCATTGTGGACAGCGTCTCCTCATTCTCAACCGAAGCGATCCCCATGGACGAACTCGGCATCGACGTGCTCCTCACCGGCAGCCAGAAAGCCCTGGCGATGCCACCCGGCTTGGCGCTCTTCGCGGTTTCCGAGCGCGCCCTCGCGCGTGCATCAACGGTTCCGGACCGCGGGTATTATTTCGACTTTGTCGAGTTCGCGAAAAACCAGGAGCAGGACATGACGCCGAGCACACCGGTGATCCCGCTCATCAATGCCCTGGCTTCGAAACTCGATGATATTTTTGCTGAAGGTCTGGCGGGTCGCTATGCCCGGCACAGCGCGCTGAACGCGCAGGTCCATGAGTGGGTCAAGGCACGGGGGTTCGAGTTCTTCGCCCCCGAAGGTTACCGATCGCTCTCCCTCACCTGCGTAAAAAACAACCGCGAGGTGGACGTGGCTGCATGGATCAAGCGCCTTCGCGAGAAACACCGTTACGTGATCGATGGCGGCTATGGAAAAATCAAAGGCAAGACCTTCCGGATCTCGAATATGGGGGATGAAACTCCCGAGCGGATCAGCGCGCTTCTTGCCGCGCTTGACGACACGGCGGACTGATGCCGGGCTTGAGCCGGACGGCGTTCGGGTATCGAAGTGTTTTGCGCCTCTAGACCTTTACCCACGCCCGCGACTTTGCGCTCTTGGAAACGGCGGCGAGAACTTTCTCGTTCGCCAGCCCGTCGGCAAACGTTGGCTGGACGCTTTTTCCGGCGACGACGGCTTTGGTAAAATCCGCAAACGCATGCACGAACGTGTGTTCGTAGCCGATGATGTGTCCCGGCGGCCACCAGGCACCGGCGTAGGGGTGGATGGATTCGGTTACGAGGATATCGCGGAACCCGCGAGCGTCGGCCGGGTCGTCCGCATTGTAGAATTTCAGGCGGTTCATGTCCTCGAAATCGAAGACGAGCGAGCCTTTGCTGCCGTTGATCTCGATTGTGATGTGGTTCTTGCGCCCCTGGGCAAACCGCGTGGCTTCGAGGTTGGCAAGCGCGCCGTTTTTGAAACGCCCGATCCATGAGACTGCGTCATCGACAGTCACCTTGCCGGTTTTCTCAGAAGCCCTAGCGCTGAGTCCTGCCCCCAACTCCGCCTGCAGCGGACGTTCCCTGATAAACGTCTCCATGAGGCCGCAGACTTCCTTGATCTCGCCGACCAGATAGCGTCCGAGGTCGATAATGTGTGCCCCGATGTCACCATGGCTGCCGGAGCCGGCAATCTTCGACTGCAGGCGCCAGACCAGCGGGAACGCAGGATCGGTGATCCAGTCCTGAGCGTAGCGTGCGCGGAAATGATAGATTCTGTCGCCTAGGTCGCCGCGCTCGATCATCGCTTTGGCCAGGGCGATCGCGGGGATGCGCCGGTAAACGTGGCAGACCATGTTTACGACTCGCGCGTTTTTCACCGCAGCAACCATTTTCTCGCACTCGGCGACACTCATCGCGAGGGGCTTTTCGCAGACGATCGCCTTTCCTTGTTTAGCTGCCTCGATGGCGATCTCGGAATGGGCGTCGTTCGGCGTGCAGATATCCACGATATCAATCTCAGGATCAGAAACGACTTCCCGCCAATCAGTCGAGGTCCTGGCCCACCCGAACTTCGCCGCTGCGGTCTTCACGCCCGCCGGAGATCGTCCGCAGAGCGTGCGCAGCTCGATCTCCGCCGGGAGATCAAAAAACCTGCCCGCCTGACGCCATGCGTTCGAGTGGGCTTTGCCCATGAAATTGTAACCGATGAGTCCGATGCGGAGAGTTTTCATAGTTGCTGGCGATCAAATGGCGTCGCGGTGAAAAACGAAAGCCTTTTCGGGCTTAGTGCAGGAATCCGGCATCGGTGAGATGCGCTCGGATTTGGTTAGCGATTTCTGCGGGCGGCTTCGATCCGTCGAGGACGCGGATGCGGTGGTTTTCGCGGGCGGCGAGTTCGAGATACCCGCAGCGTACAGCTTCGAAAAAAACCTCGGTTTCTCGTTCGATCCGGTCCATGGCCTGGTTCCGGCCTCCCATGCGGGCAAGAGCCGAAGCGCGGTCGAGGTCGAGGAGGAATGTCATATCCGGGAGACAGACGCCAACGGCGAAGGCGTTGATCCGCGCGGTCACCTCCGGCGGAATCATCCGGGCAACCCCCTGATAGACGGTGGTTGAATCGAGAAACCGGTCGGAGATCACGATGCGTCCCTCGGCAAGCGCCGGTCGGATCACTTCCCGGACAAGCTGCGCCCGGCTGGCGGCGAAGAGCAGGAGTTCGGCTTCCGCAGTCAGTGCCTCTCCGTCGGGGGAATGCTGGAGGAGATGCCGAATTACCTCGCCCGAAGGCGTTCCACCGGGTTCTCGCACCAGAAGAGGCTCCTGGCCCAGGGAGCGGAAGGTTTCGCTCAGAAGCCGGATCTGGGTGGATTTTCCACATCCCTCCGAACCTTCGAATGTGAGAAAAAGTCCTTTGTGGGCCGTGCTTGTTTCCATCGGACGAGGGGGGCATACTGGCCTGTAAATCATGTCCATGGAAAGCAGGAAAATTTGTTTTGTATCTACCGAGCCGGAGGAGGAGGAGTTGTTTTGCGAGAAGTTCGCCGGCTATGATGTTTCATTTGAGGCCTCTTTGCGCGATGTGCCGGAGGATATCGAGGTCCTATCAATTTTCATCAACGACCGGATTGACGAGGACTTTCTGGACCGGCACCCCGGTCTCCGGATGATCGCCACGCGATCGATGGGGTTTGATCACATCGACCTGGAGGCCTGCACCAGACGCCAGATTGCAATCACCCATGTCAGCGGCTATGGAGAAAATACGGTGGCTGAGCATACCTTTGCCCTTATGCTTGCACTTTCGCGGCGGATTCGCGAATCAACCGAGGCGGCACTCGCCGGAAAATTCACCCACGAACAATTCCGCGGCATGGACCTTCGCGGTAGCACTCTCGGAGTTGTCGGCGCAGGCCGCGTCGGACTCCATGTGATCCGCATTGCCGGGGCTTTTGGCATGAAAGTTCTCGCGTATGATGCGCACCCCAACCCGCTTCACACCGAACTGCTGAACTTCCAATATACCACGTTCGAACACCTCATCCGCGAGTCCCATGTCATCACTCTCCACATCCCGCTCAACCAGGAGACCCATCATATTTTCGATCGCGAGACGATTTCACGCTGCCGCCCTGGCGTGCTGATTGTCAATACTGCACGCGGAAGACTCATTGATTCCGAGGCTCTCATCGAAGCGCTCGACAACGGGCAGGTCGGCGGAGCCGGGCTCGATGTGATCGAGGAGGAAGGCGTCTTCCACGGGGGAGCCACCGCTCTCTTGGGGGCGCAAATTGCCGACCGGGTGCGCGGTGCTGGAATGGACAAGGACCGAATCTCGCTGCCTGCCGGACGGATGAAGGAAATCTCCCGCTATATCGCCAGCAATGCTCTCCTTCGGAGGGCCAAGGTGGTCTTTACTCCGCACAACGCCTACAACAGCATCGAATCGCGCGAGTTCATCAGCAACACCACTGCGGAAAACATCTTCAACTACCTCGCGCAACCCCTGCGAACCTCTGGTCTCTGAAAAAGGAGACTCTGCACGCATTGGAAAAACTTTCGAATTCCTGATTTTCCACTGGCAGCTGGGGAGAATTCGCGCGAAATTCGCGCTTTAGTATGTCTGGACCTCACTTCGCCGTTGCAGCCACCTTTTCCCCGCGCTTTCTTGCGGTGATCGCAGAGGCTGACCGCATCGCCAGAAAATTTGACGCCCGTCTCAGCGTTCTCCACGCCGGGGATCGGTCGGATGACAAAGTGGCGAAATTTCATGATGCGTTTGCCGGGTTGGGGCGCGATGAGGTTGATATTTACTGGTGCGAGGGCATCACGCCGGCGGATGCGCTCGTCGATGCGGCATCGAGCGAATACTTCGATCTCGTCATCGCCGGAGCAGTGGACCACCGGAATGACATCCGGAATTTCACAGGTGAAGTCGTCCGCGCGCTTCTCCAGCGGGCACCCTGCGACCTCCTTCTGATTCCATATCCTGTGGAGGAGGATCCCGGCCACCAGCCTACAGCCTGCCTGATGATCGAAGCCCACCGGCCCCGCTGGCAGCTCGCCAGAACAGCCATCGCTTCGATCGGGCCGATAAAGATCTCGGTCCTCGCTGCCGATAGTCCGTTTGCTCACGCCAGGGAGGCTGCACTCGGCCACGAGGAGGACCACTCGGCGCTCGATCATGTCTGCGAGGCGCTGGAGGAGATTGCTGCGGACGTGGATTTGCGGACCGTGGAATCGAATACCGGATTTACCCTCTGCGACATTGTTCAGGAGGCCGCCCCCGATTTTTTGCTCGTCGAAGCGGAGTGGAAAAACCGCAGGAGAGTTCTTCCCCCGCACCTCGACTGGCTGAACCAAGTGATTCCCGCGCGCCTCTTTTTGCTGGGAAAGCCGCCGCGCGAGGACTCGGAAACTGTGGAACTATAACTCGTTCAGGACGACCTGTCCCTCTGCGACGGTCCGCCCATCCACATCTGCCCCGACCGAGAACTGCATGAGCCCGCCGAGCGAGCCGGTCTTTGTTGCGCGCAGAAGGATTTTTTCGCCCGGTCGCGCAGGGGAGGGGAACTTCATCGCGCGGATCGCCGAGAGGAGGAATCCGTTTGTTGAGGAGCCGGCGATCCCGGCCACCTGGGCCAATGCCTCTGTCAGGATCACGCCGGGCACGATCGGATTACCTGGAAAATGCCCGGCGAACATCGGGTTTCCGATGGCGAAGGTCACCTCTCCCTCGGCCACGGTGCCGGAAACATGTTTGGTTATGCGGTCTACAAACAAGAACGGTGCCCGGTGTGGCAGGCCCAGGGCAACCGGATCGTTGGAGGGGTGCAGGGAATGCGAAGGACGGGTATTCATGAACGGCCTTGTTCGCGGCTGGGGTGAGCGATGCAGGCGCGGGTCGTGCGCTCTCGGTGACCTTCCTGCTCGACAAATTCGTTCTTGAGGCGGAGGAGTTGTTGGTCGATGTGGTAGTTCACTCCCGTTTTCCTCAGCCTTCTTTGTTGCAGGTGTGAGTGTTCTTTGAGAGCAATCCATCGAGAATGAAGAGCCCTGCTGCCACACAGATGCAAGAGTCAGCGATATTGAACGCCGGCCAGTGGCCATACCAAGGCAGGATCACGTCAAGGAAATCCACGACATAGCCGTGAAGCAGGCGGTCGGTGAGGTTTCCCAAAATCCCGGCGACGAGCAGTGCGGCTCCGATTCTTGTGGCTGTCCCGGAAAATGCCTCCTTCCGGGCCAGAACTCCGATGACGACCAATGCGATGATTGCGAGTGAAACAAAGAAGAGATTGCTGTCCTTAAGCATGCCGAAGGCTGCGCCGGTGTTGTGGACATGCACAAGATTCAGAACTCCGGGCACGACCGGAATCAACTCGTCTCTCCCGACGTTTTGCAGGACCAGCCACTTTGTCACCTGGTCGGCGACGTAGAGCGGGAGGGTCAGAAAAATGAGATAGCGCAAAGCGGATTTCATGGGGTCACCGCAACGACAGCCTCCTCGCACCTTGAGCACAAGGTCGGACGCGTTGCGAGTGAGCCGACCTCATTCCGGTGGCGCCAGCACCGCTCACAGCGGGCGGCGGAGATCTTCGTGGCTTCCACTCGGGCTTCGCTGCCGGAGACGACAGTGAGATCACTGAGGATGAACAGCTCTTCCAATTCCCCGCCGAGCGATTCCAGTAATGGCATTTCAGATGCCGGTGCCGTGAGTATGACCTTCGTTTCTAGGGCGCTCCCGATTTCACCCGCCTTTTGGATCTTTTCTACCGTCTGGGAGATTAAACCGCGCTGTTCGAGCAGGCGGTTCATATCCCGGAGCAGATCCGTATTTGTCCATGCTGGATCGGCATTTGGAAACAACTCAAGATGGACCGACGAGCCTTTCTGGAAATACCCCCAGGCTTCCTCGGCAGTGAAGGCAAGAATCGGTGCGAGCAACCGAATGAGGGCGTTCAGAACTTTGTGCATGGCAAACTGCGTGGCGCGCCGCCGGCGGGAATCCTCCTTGTCGCAATACAGTCTATCCTTGGTGATATCCACGTAGAGGCTGCTGAGATCGACCGCGCAGAACTGGTTGATAGTATGGTAAACGCGGTGGAATTCGAGGCACTCGTATCCTTCGGCACACGTCGCGACAACCTCCTGCAAGCGCGCAAGAATCCAGCGGTCAACAAATGTGAGATCATCCGCTGCCGGTGCCTTGGAGGCATCGTAATCGTGGAGGTTTGCGAGCAGGATTCGCAGGGTGTTTCGGATGCGGCGGTAGGCGTCTGAGAGCCGGGTGAAGATCTCCTCCGAGAACGGCACGTCGTCGGTGAAGTTGACGCTGCTGACCCAAAGGCGGAGGAGGTCGGCTCCATATTTTCCGACATAGTGGTCGGCTTCGGTGGGCTTCTGGTATCCACCCTGCGCGGATTTTGAGATCTTTTTTCTCGTATCCATATCCACGACGAACCCGTGGGTGAGGACCGCGCGATACGGCGCGACATTGTTCAGCGCCACCGAGGTCATGAGAGAGCTTTGGAACCACCCTCGGTGCTGGTCAGTCGCCTCGAGATAAAGGTCGGCAGGAAATGCCAGCTCGGGACGACGTCGCAGGACCGCCTCGTGGCTCAGCCCGGAGTCGATCCACACGTCGAGCGTGTCCTGTCGCCGGGTGAAGTCGGATGGAAGCCCGACAAGCCCGGCCCACTCCTCGTCGCCAAGCGCAAACCAGGAGTTGGTGCCGCGTTCGGAGAAGATATCCGCCACCTTGGCGATCGTTTCGGGATCGAGAAGCGGATCGCCGTTTCCATCGTAGAAAACCGGCAGCGGAACCCCCCAGGTACGCTGGCGCGAAATGCACCAATCCGGGCGAGACTCGACGGTTCCACGGATCCGGTTTCGGCCCCAGTGCGGAAGCCAGCGGGTGGCATCCACTTCGTGCAGGGCGGTTTCGCGGAGGCCGTCGATGCGGATGAAAAACTGCTCAACCGCACGGAAGAGAATCGGGGTCTTCGACCGCCAGCAGTGTGGGTAATCATGCGGATAGTCGGTTTGTCCGAGAAGCGATCCGTTTTCCTTGAGGATGCGAATTACCACCGTATTTCCGTGGTCGAGAACATGCAGCCCGCTGAGTTCGGGCACGCCGCTTTCTTCGGTGAACTTGCCATGATCATCAACAGGAGACAGGATCTCCAGGCCGTTGGCCTGTCCGGCAAGATAGTCATCCGCCCCGTGGCCGGGAGCGATATGAACTTGGCCCGTCCCTTTTTCCATCGTGACAAAATCGGCGCTGATGAGCGGAACATCCCGGTTGAGGAAAGGGTGGTGTGCAGTCATGCCGACGAGTTCGGCACCAGAAAACTCGCGCTTGGCAATGGATTCTTCGGGTCCGTTGAAAACCGTGCTCTTTGTCTCCTTAAGGAAATCCTCCTGCAGCGAGTTGGCGATGACGAGCGTGCGGCTCGTTCCGCCAGGAAGCTCGACGCTGATCAGGCTGTAGCGCTCCGTCGGGTTCACGGCGATTGCAAGATTTGCCGGAAGCGTCCACGGGGTTGTCGTCCAGATGACGAAAGAGGCTTTGATTTTCGCAAGCGGGCCGGTGGCCGCCTTGAATTCCACATGGATCGCGGGATCGATGCGTTGCTGGTATTCCACCTCCGCCTCGGCCAGCGCCGTTTGTGCTCCGGTGCTCCAAAGCACGGGCTTCTTCTTGCGATAAACGAGACCGGCCTCCACAAAGCGCCCGAAGGAACGGATGACATCCGCCTCATACTCCGGATCGAGCGTGAGGTAGGGGTGCTCCCAATCGCCAAAGACACCGAGCCGTCGGAACTGGGTGCGCTGGATATCGATAAATTTGCGTGCGTATTCCTCTGACCGACTGCGGACTTCGACGGGGGTGAGTCCGGCCGAGGATTTCACGACCCGGAACTCGATCGGCAAACCATGACAGTCCCAGCCAGGGACGAAAGGGGCCCGGAACCCTGCCATCGTGCGCGATTTCACCACGAAATCCTTGAGGATTTTGTTCAGTGCCGTTCCCATGTGGACATCACCGTTTGCAAACGGCGGTCCATCATGCAGGACATAAAGCGGACAATCCTTTCGGGCCTCCTGGATTTTCCGGTAGAGTCCCTCTTGCTCCCACCGCGCGAGCATTTCCGGTTCTCGCTGGGCCAGCCCTGCCTTCATTGGAAAGTCCGTCTTCGGCAGCTTGATCGTATGTTTGTATCCGCTCATGGAAAACCTCCAGCAATATCAGCCCGCCGCCTGCGGGTCAAATCAGACTCCTTTGTAATGCAGGCTAAGCACGCGGATGCAATCGGCGCCTTTCTCGGCGGTATAGAGAAAAAGTTGGAGGGAAGTTGTGGCCTGCACCCACTGGTAGCCGATCAGCGTCTGGAGGATTTCCCCCTCCCTCGTCTTCTGTCGCGCAATGACACGTCCCATGCCGTATCGGTTGTCAATATTCCGGCGCGTCTGATCGAAGAACTGTGCGTATTGGAGCGAATCCCAGGAGGAATCCCCATAGTGCAACTCAATCTCGTTCAGGGAGTCCGAATCAAAATAGAAAAGGACACGCAGAAGCAGCTTCTGGGGGATGCCCTCGACAACGAGAACATTGCGACTCTGGACGGTCCTCCTCTCGACCACCTTGGCCTGAACCTTCGTCAGGCTTTCCTCCAGCCGCTGGGCGGACTCCCCCCATTGAAAATTGAATGGCACTCGGATTTCCTCCTCGCACAAGGCGGAGGATACGCCTGCGAGCGAGAGAATCAGGATCAGGAGCAGCCGAAAACGAAGCATCAGAAATTGACTCTCAAAAAAACAAGGCTCCGCGTCAATGGCAGGAAATAAAATCCCTTAAGAAATCATTTGCCAAAATCCAAAAAACCGACAATAAGCGCACCTAGCAGATGAGGTCGTGATTTGGTGAATGCGCTGCGCGGAAGAATCCGGCGGCGGTTTGAAACCCGGTAGTCGGGAACAGTCTCCGATCCCAATGCGTT
>CAZSDC010000095.1:3735-11224 GCA_964605515.1 uncultured Chthoniobacter sp. | reverse complement strand
TCCAGTAGGCGGTGAGGCTTTTCCCGCTGCCGCAGGGCATGATGAGCTTTCCGCGCTTCGCTTTCCCGAGGACAAAATGCCGGTGGCCATCCTTCACCGCCGCCTTCTGGTGAGGGCGGGGCTTCGCGGGTTTCAGGATCTCCGCCTTGTGAGAAAGATGCGCCCGCAGGCGTTTCAGAAATCCGGCATCGAGGTCCTGCCAGACATCAAGCGCGCAGAATCCGATCCGCTCCTGATCTTTGAGCACATGGGTGATGCGTTCGGTGGTCGAGCAGATGATGCCGAAGTCGAAACCCTGGCATACCCCGAAGGCGAGGCCGGTGAAGGTCGAGATCTCGCGCCAGGTCAGGGAATGGTCGGTTTCCTGCCGATACTTGCACTGGATCGCCCAAAAATTCCCTTCGTGAGTCTCGGCAACGAGATCGATTCCCTGGTCGGTCGCCGGCAGCTTGAGCCGCTTCGCCACGGCAAGCGGCACTTCCCGTCCAAGCCAGACGCGCTTGAGCTTGCTCGCATATTCCGGCTCGATTTCGAGGTAGGCTTTGACGAGTTCCTCAAAGAGGTCGCCCTTCTGCTTCTCGGGAAACCGCTTCCATTTGGCCTGGATCTCCCGCCACGAGGAGCATCCGCGAATCGCTTCGAGTAGCCCGGTCTGCTTCGCTGCCATGATTTGTAGAAAATAGCGCTCTCAGCACAGACGGGCGAGAGGATTTCCGGGCGATTTAAATCCCCAGAAAAGGGGTCTAGTCTTGCTCTTTGACATTTTGCGGGTGGCTTTGGGATGCTGCCCATCAGGGCGGAGCGCTTTTGGGGCGAGGAGGCCCAAGGCGGCGTCTGCTTCGCTGCCTTGCCTTGGGCGGTTGGATGCAGCCCCGATGGGGCTTAGCATTCGTTTCAACCCCCGTCCCGGTAGATTTCCCCGAACGGAGTGAGTCGGCTGGCGTCCGGCTCATAAATCGTCCCGAGGCCGTATTCTTCGCCGACCCGGTCGGCAAACCAGGCATACCGCTCCACGAACGGCAGGCGCTCCAACATGCCGAGAAGATTTTTTAAAAAGCATCGCGCCATCTCAGGGGTCGGCTTGCTGAGCTGGGGCTGATGCCAGGCCGAGACATCCGCCGCGCCGCATTCGGTCAACCAAATAGGAAGCTCGTATTTCCGGCGGGCATCCTGGAGCATCGCCTCGATACCGTCCACGGCATCCGGGTCGCTGATATCCGGATACCTGTGCAGGCAGACAAAATCGACCCTTAGGCCGCGGCGTTTCGCCTCGGGCAGAAATTGGTCCATCCATGATGAAGTCGCCGGAGCGGGAGTGCCGAGGCGCTGCTTCAGAGTCATCAGTTGCGGCCAGAGGTCCAGGCACTCCTCCGGAGTCATGTTCGCCTGGCCATACATGTCCGGCTCGTTGAACCCGAGCACGTGGGTGGCAGAACTGTGGTTGACTGCGGCGAGGTTTTCGGCAGTCACATCACCGGCGTTCCAAAACATCGGAACAAACTCCACACCGGTCACGGGGGCAATTTTCGGAAGTGGTCTCCAATTGTAATACCATCCCAAATGCAACCGCCTCAGTTCGGCCGGCGAGGTCAACGGGCTACAAGAGCCCAGCCCCTTTTTGATGGATTTGGCGATCCGGGCAGATGCCGGTTTTTTGGAATCGCTCATGAGTCTCCCGCGTTGTTCTGAGAGGAATCCCGGGAAGGAATGTCTGCCGCCGATCTCTCTTTGGCCCTGCTTGCGAGCAGTTGCTCTCTCGCTTTTAGCCAATGCTCCCTGTCGCGTCCCTGCGGGCATTCTTCCTGAAGCCAGATCCGGTAAGCGCAGAGGGCAATCTCCTCATCCGTGGGATCGGGGGGATCTGGATCGGGCGGTTCCACGTCGGGATTTACTGCCGAATGGAAATGAATGCTACTGCGAAGACGTCTTCTTTTTCATCGGGCAGGCAGCCGATGAAGAGGGGCAGCAGCAAGCTTTTGTGGCGCTGCACTTTTTTGTCATCGGGCAGTTTTTCTGTGAGCCCTGGCTGGAGGCGCACCCGGTGAATCCGATTGTAGCGATGCAGGCAACGGTGAGGAGGGTAACGAGTGATTTCATATCGGATCCACTGTAGCTAAGAATTCTGTTTGCGCAAGTGAGGCGAAAGGGTTCTCTTGATTCGCTTCGCCGCCATGTCGGAAACTCGCATCATTGCCCCCACCCTTACGCAGATCTACGCCGGAGCCGCGGATCGTTTCGGCGATCTTCCGGCATTTGCCAGAAAAGACGCCTCAGGAAAATTTGTTCCCACCAGTTTTCGCGAGCTTTACGAGACCGGGCTCAATCTGGCGACGGCCCTGATCCAACTCGGCATTCATCCGGGGGACCACGTCGGACTTATCGCCGACAACCGCTTGGAATGGATCATCTGCGACTATGGAATCCTGCTGTCCGGGGCAGCCGACGTTCCAAGGGGAACGGACATCACTGATGACGAGTTGGTCTATATCCTGACACACGCCGACGCCCGCGTCGTTTTCGTGGAAAACCTGACGATGCTGGAAAAGCTTCAGCGGTGCCGCCACCGGCTGAAGAGGCATGAGAAAGTCATTCTCATGTCGGCTGCGGGCGAGGCCCCGCGGGGGGTTCTCCGACTTGAGGACCTCATCGCTGAGGGCGCACAGCTCCGGCGGGCCGGCGACCGCTCCGCGATCGAGCGCGCGACCGCCGTGAAGCCGGATGATCTCTTCACCATCATCTACACATCCGGCACAACCGGCACGCCGAAGGGCGTCCGGCTCACCCATGCGAACATGTGCTCCCAGATCGCCAACCTGCCGTTCGACCTCGAGCCGGGAGACCGCACGTTGTCGATCCTCCCGGTGTGGCACAGCTACGAGAGGATCTTTGAAATGGTAGCCATCGCAATGGGTGCCTGCACCTATTACACGAGCCTTCGCGCGATCGGAGAGGACCTGAAGGTCGTCCGCCCGACCCTGATGGCCTCGGCTCCCCGGCTTTGGGAAAGCCTTTACCAAAAAATCCTCTCCAACGTGAAATCCTCATCCCCGCTTCGCCGGATTTTGTTTCATGCGGCCTACGCCACGGCACGCAATGTCCACCGGGCGGAGAGGTTCTTTCTGGGGCAGGAACTAGACACGACAGGCCGCAGCCTGCCCGAGAACGCCGCCCTTGCCGTCCCGCGCGCCGCCAGCTGGTTACTCTCCATCGTGCCTTATCGGATTCTCGACCGTCTCGTCCTCGCGAAACTTCGCGGCATAGTCGGGGGGAAATTCCGTGGCACAATCTCCGGTGGCGGGGCCCTTCAGCCGCACGTGGATGAGTTCTTTAACTTTATCGGAATCCCGGTCCTCGAAGGATACGGGTTGACGGAGACAGCGCCTGTCCTCGCCGTCAGGACCTGGAAAAACCTGGTGATCGGAACGGTCGGCCATCCCTACCCGAATACGGAAGTCCGCATCGTGGACCTGCACACCGGAGACATTCTCTACCCGAACACCTGGAAGCGCGGGCGAGGGCGTGGTCTGCGCGGGGAGATCCACGTGCGGGGCCCGCAGGTGATGGATGGCTACCACAAGGACCCGGCTGGCACCGGACATGTCCTCCGGGACGGATGGTTTAACACCGGCGACATCGGGATGGTCACGTTCAACAACTGCCTGAAAATCCTGGGCCGCTCGAAAGACACGATCGTGCTCCTGAGCGGGGAAAATGTGGAACCTGTCCCGATCGAGGCCCGCCTGGTCGGTTCCCCGCTCATCGAACAATGCATGGTCGTCGGGCAGGACCAAAAAAACCTCGGGGCACTAATCGTTCCATCCGTTGACGGGTTTCGCTCGGCAGGCGTGAAGGCGGTGAACCTTGCGGAGATTCTGACGCGAGAAGACGCACACCGACTTATGGATGCAGAAATCCGCCGACTGGTGAACGCGGAGACCGGCTTCAAAGCGTTCGAGCGAATTGCGGTCTGGCGTTTTGTTCCCCGGTCCTTCGAGGTGGGCGACGAACTGACGAACACCTACAAGCTTAAACGCCACGTGATCACTGAGCGGTATCTGGAGCTGGTTGGGGAGATGTTTGGGCAGAGGCAGGTTGCTCGGGGGCAGGAGAATTCGGTTTGACCAGCCCGCGGATATAGGCCACCCAGACGCCAAAATCGGGGTGCCAAGGATTCGCGCGGACCAGGGCAATCGTCTCTGTCAGCGCACGGTTGGGTTGCCCGATGACGGCCATGTCCTGCGCCTGCTTGAACTGCATCCGGGGGCGGGTCACGGTGTTGAACTGGTCCGCCTTGTGCTCGGAGCGCCCGGCGGTAATCCGCGCGGCCTCGACCTTCATCTCCAGGTCCCATGTCTGGATCAACTGCGGGTCTTTCTTCTCCCGCATGATCGGGCGGATATTTTTCTCAAGAATCCCGGCGACATTTCCGGGTTGGGCCTCCCAGTTTTGATCCGGCAGCCACTCCCCAAGCGACAGCCACTGCGCAATAACGGACTGGGAAATGGCCTTGTTCAGCAGACCCCTCGCCTCCTCGTTGGAGGGATTTGGTTTCGCAAAAATGTCATCGCAAGAAATCAGCTCGTTCGCATAAGCCATCAAGGCGGGAAGCTGGGTTTCTGGCTTCTCAAGGTCTTTCCGCTGGAGTGACAGCAACAGATATTTCAAATAGAGTAGAAGCGCGGTCTGCATTTCTTTGGAGCGCAATACGTCCAAGTGAGACTTTTTCCAGGCGATAAACGCCTCGACCTTGTCTTTCCTGCCTTTGAACTGCACCTCTTCCACCGCCTGGGTGTAGAAGCCGACCGCAGCCTGCCCGCTCGCGGCAGCGGCCTGAATTTGTCCGACGAGGGCATTGCGCGCAGAGATCTTGCCCTGCTTTTGTTTATTCTCCAGCGCCGCAATTTCCTTCAGAATGGCATCCAGATTCGGGGCGGCCACATCCTTGACCTGAGCCTGCGCGAGGGAAATGGACAACAACACACAGAGACCAACAATTCGGGGAGCGCTCATGGAGTTTCGAACCTGCCAGTTCCCGTTCTGGACGTCCAGCGTGTTCTGGTTGACAAGATCCGCGTATGGCCCCACGGTGCGCGGATGTGTGACCGGGGTCAATATTCTCCCCGACACGCGAACCCGTTACAACTTATGAAAGCTTTCTGGAACTATATCCGTCTGACCAACTCGATCTTCCTCATCGGAACATTTCTGACCACCATCACCGCGGTTCCGCTATACATCTGGCACTTTGGGCTCAGCGGGTTTCAGATCACGCTTTTCTGGTTTTTCCTCATCTCGACCGGGCTGAGCATCACGCTCGGCTACCACCGGCTATTCTCCCACCTGACTTTCAAGGCGAAGTGGCCGGTAAAGCTGTTCACTCTCCTGTTTGGGGCAGCGGCTTTTGAAGGATCTGCGCTTGCCTGGTCGGCTGACCACCGCCGGCACCACAAATTTGTGGATCGCGAGGAAGATCCCTACGATATTAACAAGGGCCTTTTTCATGCCCATATCGGTTGGCTGCTGTTCCGTACCGGCCCCGACACCCCGCTCACCTGGGTGCGCGATCTTCAGAAAGACCGGTTGGCGTGGTGGCAGCACGAGTATTACGTTCCGATAGCCATCGCCACAGCTTTCGCACTGCCAGCGGCGATCGGCTGGGTCTGGGGAGGCCCGGTGGCGGCCCTGGGCGCTTTCCTGATCGCGGGCGTTGCGCGCATCGTAGTCGTGCATCACATGACCTTTTGCATCAACTCCCTCTGCCATTGGATCGGCGACCGCCCTTACTCCAGCGATTGCACGGCGAGAGACAGCGTGCTGATGGCGATCTGCACATTTGGCGAAGGATACCATAACTTTCATCACGAATTTCAGCACGACTACCGCAATGGGGTGAAGCCCTGGCAATTTGATCCGACGAAATGGACGATTTGGATGCTCAGCAAGGTCGGCCTCGTTCGGGGGTTGCGCACCGTTCCGGAGGAAATGATTCTGAAAGCGCAGATCGCGGAGCAGGATCGCCGGCTGCAGGCGCACATCGCAGAGCACCCGCTGACAGACTCGCTCCGCACGATGTTGGAAAACGCCAGAATCCGCTTGAACACAGCGATGGAAAAGTGGGAAACCCTGCTTGTCAAATACCGTGAGGCAGCAGAGCGCCGCGGGGAAGTTTCAAGGCGCGAACTGCGCGAACTCAAGAGGGATGTGCGGGAAGCTGCGGATCAGCTGCGGACATCTATCCGGCATTGGGTGGAAACCCACCGGGCGCTACCAGATATGAGCGCCTGACCGGCGGTTGATTTTCAGGAATGCCAGAAACTCCGCACTTCCCTAGCGTGCGGCGAAAGACTAGTCACTGGGAATGCAAATCGAAAAATCGGATGCGGGCGGCATCACGACGCTCAAGCTGTCGGGTGAGATTGATTTACATGCCTCACCCGTGCTGCGGGCGGAACTACAGAAGTGCGTCAAAGCAAAGGCGACCGCTCTGCTCTTGGATTTTTCTTCCGTCGAGTATATCGATTCGAGCGGGCTGGCGACCCTGATCGAATACATTCGCGAAAGTTCCTCGTTCAAAGGCAGGCTGGCGCTCTTCGGACTCCAGAAAAAAGTCCGCACGATTTTTGATCTCGTCCGGCTGAACGAACTTTTTACGATCAGCGAATCGGCTGAGGAAGCCGCCTCCGCCCTCAAGGCAAAATGAGCTTGCCGGGGGAGTTCCGCGCATTTCTTTCGCTGAACGGCAGCATTCTCTACTGGCTTTTTGTCGGTCCGTTCCGCAGCCAGCCGATCCGGCTCTCCGCGATGTTCCAGCAGATGGTCCGCATCGGCGTACAGGCATTTCCCATGACCGCCCTCACCTCCCTCAGCATCGGATTGACCCTCGCCATGCAGGGAGCCCAGGAACTCTCGCGGATGGGGGCCACGTCTTATGTGCCCAACCTGGTCGCAATGACGATCCTTCGCGAACTCGGCCCTCTGCTCGTTGGGGTCGTGGTCATCGGCCGAAGCGGTTCGGCGGTGACGGCGGAACTCGGAACGATGAAGGTCGGGGAGGAAATTGAGGCCCTCGAGGTCATGGCCATCAACCCTGTGCGGTTTCTCGTGGTGCCACGTTTCCTGGCGATGCTGGTCATGCTCCCGGTCCTCACCGTTTTTGGAAATTACATCGGAATGGCGGGTGGCTGGATCATCTGCCACTTCTCGCTCGACATGAATACGGCCGGATACATCCAGCGCTTGATCGAGGCTGGCCATCCCAATGATCTTTATTCCGGAATCATCAAAAGCGTTGTCTTCGCATGGCTGATTATTCTCATCTCCTGCCAGGCGGGCCTCGGGGTCTCAGGAGGTGCGGAAGGCGTCGGGCAGGCCACCACTTCGTCGGTAGTGAACTCGATACTCGCGATGCTTGTGGCGAACGCCTTCCTCACCGCGCTCTTCTTCTTTACCTGAGATGCCAGCTCCCGTCATAGAAATCCGTGATCTGGTC
>CAZSDC010000095.1:0-3725 GCA_964605515.1 uncultured Chthoniobacter sp. | reverse complement strand
ACCGTGCTCAACGGGATCAGTTTTTCCGTCGAAAAAGGGGATACCGTGATCATCATGGGCGGGTCAGGCTGCGGCAAAAGCACACTCCTGCGCCACATCATCGGGTCCATGAAACCCACCTCGGGATCGATCAAGCTCTTCGGAGAGGAGATCACCACGATGCCGCAGGCCCAGTTGGAAAAACTTCGCCTCCGGTTCGGGATGAACTTCCAGTTCGGTGCCCTCCTGCAATCGCTCACGGTCGGAGAAAATGTGGCGCTCCCGCTCGTCGAGAACAGCACGGTGGATCCGGAGATCGTGGATCTCATCGTGAAAATAAAGCTGGAGCTGGTCGGGCTCACCGGCTTCGAAAACCTCAAGCCGGCAGAAATCAGCGGCGGCATGCGCAAGCGAGTCGGCCTCGCCCGTGCGGTCGCGCTCGACCCCGAACTCCTATTCAGCGACGAGCCGACATCCGGGCTAGACCCTATCATGACAGCGGTCATCGACCAGCTCACGCTGGATCTGACGCGCAAGCTCGACATGACCGCCGTGGTCGTCTCACATGACATGACCAGCGCGTTCCGCATCGGGACCAAAATGATCATGCTCGGAGCCGGCAAGCGCGCTGGCACGATCATCGCCCAGGGGACGCCCGACGAAATCCGCAACCACCCGGATCCGGAAGTCCAGCAGTTCATCAAGGGCGAACCCGACGGGCCCGTGCCTTTGAAGCTCTCTTCCGAGGACTACATCGACCGCCTGCTCGGACATCCCCGTCAGAAAGGCGTAGATTATTGAGGCTCCGCAGGCGTCAAGGCTCCACCTGATTAAAGGCAAATTCCGCACCGATCAACTTGGTGAGATTCCGCACATGCAGCCTGCCCTCCTCCTCGGCCTCCGGATATTGATGGTCAAAGTGCCCGACAAGAAATATTGAGATTCTCATGGGCCCCGGGTGAGCATTCGCCACCGCGAATTGGCCCGGCGGGGTCACTGCTGGATCGAATAACGAGCACGCGAACACCCTGAGAACGGTGATCCGGAACGCTGCGGTCGCCGCATGGAAATAGACCAGCGTTTTGACGATTTCGGGGTGGGCCGATATTTGAAATCTTGGCGCGACAGGCAAAACAATCAGGAAGCCTGGCTTGAAAAGTTCCCTGTCGACCGGATCTCTTCCTCCGTTGCCATACCCAACCACCATGCCCGCACGAACGGATGAGGTGTCCTCAGGGACTGTGATCAAGACCGAGGCGCGGGGTTTTCCCGGCAGCCGGCAGCTGATCTTTGAAAACCGGAATCCACGAGCCGGGGATTCTTCGTGGGTGACGGAAAGATCGAGAGGCGTTTCCATGGTTTCCCCGTGAAGCCGGGTCCAGAAATCCGCAAAATCGCGCGGCTCGGTGCCGGGGACGCCGACCTCAAACAAGGCCTCCCGGTCGAAACCTTGGGTCGGATCAAACGGGAAGCAGTGGGGGGACGGCTGCTTTTACGCGCAACCCCCCTATAAACTCATTCGAAAAATCAACGGGGGATGCCATCAGACGAGGTGCACCGCTCTCTCCTGAGCTTTGAGGCAGAGCTCGGCGGCCTTGAAGGCGTGGGCCTGGGTCATGGCATTTTCGGTCCGGTTGAGGCAGTCGAGGATGAGTTGGCCGAAGAACGGGTAGCCGACTTTTCCCGCGCATGGGATGTATTGCTCGCCTTTGTTGTTCACCAGGAAGAGGTGGTCTCCGCCGGGTTGTTCGCTGGCGAGGTTGGTGTATTTGCGCAGTTCGATAAAACCTTCGGTCCCGAGGATAATCGTGCGTCCGTCGCCCCATGTGCGCAGGCCGTCGGGGGTGAACCAGTCGCAGCGGAAATACCCCGAGGCCCCGTTGTCGGCGGTGAACGAGGCCTCGCCGAAATCCTCGAGTTCCGGGTGGCCGGGGTTGCCGTAGTTGGCCACGGCGCTGAAGTTCACGCGGGCGTCCTTCGCTCCCGTGAAATGCAGAAACTGCTCGCACTGGTGGCTTCCGATGTCGCAGAGGATACCGCCGTATTTTTCAAACTCGAAAAACCAGGCCGGACGTGAGGGGGCATTCAGTCGGTGCGGGCCGGTCCCCATGGTCTGGATCACCCGGCCGATCACCCCGTCGGCGACGAGTTGTCCGGCAAGGACGGCACACTCGACGTGAAGCCGCTCGCTGTAATACACCATGTATTTTTTCCCGGTGCGGAGGGCGGTCTCGCGGGCGCATTCGAGCTGCGCGAGCGTCGTGAACGGCGTCTTGTCTGTGAAGTAATCCCGCCCGGCATCCATGACCCGGCATCCGAGCGGCCCGCGCAGGTTCGGGACGGCGGCGGCGGCAACGAGGCGGACGTCCGCATCCTGAAAAATCTCATCGAGGCTGCCTGCCGCCTTCGCCTGCGGGAAGGATTTTTGGAAGGCTTTGACTTTTTCCGGATCGGGATCGAAGACGTAGCGAAGGTCTCCGCCCGCCTCGACGAGCCCGTTGCATTGTCCGTAAATGTGGCCGTGGTCGAGAGCGGTGGCCGCGAACACAAATTCGCCGGGGCCGCAGACCGGGGCCGGTTTTCCTTTCGGTGCGTAGTTCATTCCATCTTTCATAAAATATTCAAGCGAGGTAGTTGCCCGGCGAGCCGTGGTAGGGGACAGATTTTTTTTCGAGCGTGGAGCCGGCGATCCGGCCTCGGAGAAATGTGGCGTATTGCGCGGAGGAAACCGGGAGTTCCACCGTGCGGTCCTTGAACGAAGAGAGCTGCATGCCGTTGATGAGCTCCAGCGAGTTCAGGCCCTCTTCGGCCGGGGCGACCAGCTTGTCGCCGAAGAGGATTGCGCGGATAAAGTTCTGGAGGATTTTGAGATGCTGGTTTCCCGCGTCGGCGGCCACCGGGATCTCGGCCTGCCAGGTTGCCGGCGGGAGATACGCTTCGCGGGTGGAGCGCAAATATTCTGCGGTTGCGATTTCGTTGCGCACAAACGTCAGTTTGCGCTGCTCGCAGGTCAGGCGCCCGAGGTCGCCCGAGACTTCAAGGCGGTTGACCCCCGGGGCCTCGCCCGTCGAAGTCACAAGCACACCGGTGGCCCCGTTCGCAAACTCGAAAATCGCGCTGACGTCATCCTCGACCTCGATGTCGTGATGCAGCCCGAAACAACAGAGCGCCTTGACTCTCGCCGGCATTCCGAAAATCCATTGGAAAAGATCGATGTTGTGAACGCACTGGTTGAGGAGGACGCCTCCACCCTCGCCCGCCCACGTGGCGCGCCAGCCGCCGGAATCGTAGTAAGCCTGGCTGCGGAACCAGTCGGTGATCGTCCACTGCACGCGCCGGATTTCGCCCAACTCTCCGCCTTTCACCATCGAACGGATTTTTTGAAAAACCGGATCCGTCCGCTGGTTGAACATCGCGGCAAAAACCTGCTTTTTCGACCGGTGGGCGGCGACCAGTTTTTCCGCGTCGGCCTTGTGGACGGAGATCGGTTTTTCGACGAGCACATGGAGCCCGGCCCGGAGCGCGTCCACGCCGATCGGCGTGTGGGAATAGTGCGGGGTCGCGATCAGGATGGCGTCGATCTTCACCGAACGGATCATCTCGCGGCTGTCGGCGAACTGGTCGGCGTCTGGGTAGGGGAGCAGCTTGGCGGCGTCGGTGTCGCACACGGCCGCGAGAACACAGCCGGGAACCGCCCCGGAGAGAACCATTCTCGCGTGATACCCGCCCATGTTTCCCACCCCGGC
>CAZSDC010000094.1:0-11290 GCA_964605515.1 uncultured Chthoniobacter sp. | reverse complement strand
CGAACGTGTTCGCGGCCTTGCTGAGGACTTCGCCCGCCTGCTGCTGCTCGCCTTTGCGGAGCAGGGAATTTGCCTGGTCGATCAGGGCCGCCGCTTTTTTCGCCTCGAGATTCCGGTTCGAGGAAGACAGGTTCACATATTCCTGAAGGCCGAAGAGACCGGCGGACCTTTGCTCTTTGAGCTGCAGGGCTCCCCGGTAGTTGGCGAGCGCATAGCCGGGCGGCATGATGATCCTCCACGAGACGTTAACGAGCGGGACATTGAGGCTTGGGCCGATGAGTTCGATGCCCCAGCGCTGCACCTCGGGGACCGAGTAAACCAGACGGACCCTGGCGGACCGGTCGGCATCGGTATTCGGCGAGACGTTGATTAAATACGCGTCGCCCTCGCGCACCGCGCTGACGCTTTCGTCGTTCACAAACGCGCTGAAGAGCTGGGCACCTTTGGGCAGGTTGACGCGTAGGGAGCTTTTTTCGACAACCTCGACAGCCAGTTGAACGGCAGTGAGCGAAGGTCCGAGCGGAGAGAACAGCGTGGTGAGATCGCCCTGCGTCACGCGAAGTTTTAGGGCATCGGCCACGTCATGCCGCCGGATGTTGACCGCGAGCGGCGCCTCGGGTTCGGCGACACGGAAGCAAAGCACCGGCACGCTACGGTCGGATCGATCCTGAAGGTTCGCGGGAACCGCGCTCCAGTCCACGCGCTGCCATCCGCGCGGCAGAGCGCCGGCGTCGAGCTCGATGCGACCGCTACCGCGCACCGAGACAAACTGCGTGATCTGCCGTGCTCCGTCGAATGTCGGGGTCTGGATCATTTCCTTACCCTGCTCGCGTGCGGTCTGGCCCTGGAACTCGATCTGCACGTCGGTCTCGCCGGCGATGCCGCGCTGGAAGCGGATTTCCCACAGGTCTTTTTCGTTCGGCACCCTGACCAGATCATTCACGGCGGAGCCCGTGCCGCGGACGGTCTGGGCCTGGCTTTCGCTCAGTCCCGGCAGGCGGAGCCTGAGCTGCTTGACGGCGGCGTTGTCCACCCGGTAGCGGAGGCTGAGGCGGGTAAGCGTCTGCCCCTCTCGAACCGTGATCTCCTGCAATGCCTGAACCGTCACCCATGGTTCCAGAGCCTCGATCCCGAGGTTCAAGCTCCAGTTTTCCTGGAGCAGACGGAAGGCGAGTGCTCCGGCGCGCGATTCGCCGGCGGTCCGCGAATCCACCTGCGAAACGCTCTCACGCTTCACAGCGCGGAGGCGGATTCCCTTCTCCGGCACGAGGAACAACTCGCCGGTTTGGCGTGTCGCCTCGCGGAGCAAGAGCCTCGGAACCGCCCAGGAATCCTGTGCCGCCGGAGCCGCTCCCACCAGGGTCAGCGCAAAGTTCTGGTCACCGATCGTGCGGCCGTTGAGCTGCAGGGTGATGACGCGATTGCCTCCCTCGCTGGCCTCGGTCCACTGGCTGAGGGCCGCTCCGCTGATCGCTTCGACTTCGAGCCCCTCGGGCAGGACAAAGCTCAGCTTGAAAAGTCCGGCACGCGTGATGGCAACATTCAGATCGACGGCAATAACAAGCCGGTCGTCGCCGAATGAAAACACCTGTTTGCTCACAACCCTCACCTCCGGTGCCACGGCGGCAACCTTCAGCGAAACCGCTCCGCCTTCACGCCCGTAGCGGAATGCCTGCTGGAGCACGGCTAGGGGGCGTCCGTCTTTGGATTTCGGAATCAACCCGGCATCAAAATCCTCAAGATTGACCGGCGAGAGCCCGCGCACATTTTCAGGCTGCGCATCGCTGCCGAATGCCAGAGCGATCATGCCGACCTCGCCATTCGCCCCGAGAACTCTGATCGGATCAAGCGTGAGGTCCACAGGAAGGTCCGCAGTTCCAAGCTGGGTCTCCACATCGAACTTGAACTCGCCCGGCTGCGCGGGGGCAAGTTCGACTCGCAGCTTGCGGCTCTTCGGATCAAACCGCCACGCGCTGACCGGACCGCTCCGAACGTCGCCGACCGTGAAGCCTTTCGGGACTTCGAGTTCGAGGAACGAGACCTGGCCTTGCACGGGGCGGATCGTGATGCGGCAAACGCCGTTCACAACTCCCGGTCCGGGCACGAAGAGGTTCGCCGCCTCGGCAAAGAACTGGGTTTTTTCCGCCGCCGTATCACGCGTCCGGGTCCGGATGTTGATGATCGGGAAATTCGAAGGTGAGAGCACAATGGTCGCGCCGCTTTCAGTCTCGGGCAGTCCGGGAATCGGCTGCACACTCACGGCCGAGGGCGATGTAAATTCCCATCCGCCCTGGTCAAGCTGAACGGTCACCCGCTGGACGGCCGCAGGTCCGGTCACGAACGGAAGTCCCTTGGTCAAATCGCCTGCAGGCATTTCAAATGAAGCGTGGGCACGGAAAGCCCCGGCACGTTCGAGAGCGACAAAAATGAGTGTCTGGTCACCACGCTGGGTTTTGGTGACGCGGAGCCCATCGTCGCCTTTGAATCCGGTGAGGACAGCCGGTGGCCGGAGAAGAAGGAAGCTGTCGCCAACCGCCCCACGCACTTGCACATCAAACTCTCCGAACAACCGTCCGTCATGGATTTTCCACGTCTGGACCATCGACAATGCAGGCTGGCCGTCCTGAGCCTGAACTGAAGCCATCGGCAGAAAGGCAAGCAGGAGAAGCGCCGCCGCAGCGGATACCGGCACCACAGGTGGACGTGGCCTGCGAATCCAACGGACAAAGGCTGGAAGCAAAAGAATCGCAAAAACACCAATCGCCATGAGGAGGAAGAACGCCGACGCTCCTCCACGCTGGGCGAGAATTCCGATCACCAGCAAGATGGTGCCAGCGGGAACCGGCCAGCCGCCGCGACCCGTGCCCCAACGAACCCGGACCGCCGCAAACGCCAGCAGCCCGAGGCCCGCCAGCCCGGAGAGCACGCCCCAGGTCGAGATCATCGCCTGATTAGCGCCGACATTTCCCAAATATATTGTCACGGTCTCGCCTGCCGGGACGATCGTGGCCGAGTAGGTGAGCTTTTCCACGTTGGGCCTGCGATCCCGTGTTGCGCTCGCTGTCAGGCCGAGCGCCGACAGGATCACAACCGCGGCGATGAGAAACCCGACAAGCGTTTTCCATGTCGTGCCGCTCCGGAGCAGCACCCCGGACACCGCAATCGCAATCAGCAAAAAGATCACAGTGCCGGATGCACGGGATGAGACCCACTCGAAACCGGTTTCCGTGAGGACTGGCATGTTGAGTTGCGCAGTCCCGCCCTTCGGCAGCAGAAGCTGGCCGGGATCGCCGGTGACCGTCCATTCGCTGATCACGGTGGGAGCCTGGGTCTTCGGGGAGTTCAACACCGGCGAGCCGGCGTGCTTCGCGGTCTGTCCGAGACGGAGAACCACCTCGACCGGTTCGTTGGGATTCAATTTCGGCGGAAGCGGGATGAGCGTCTGATCGCCATCCACCCTTGCGTTCACGATCTCCCTGTCTGCGCGCGCCTCCCAGAGCTTCACGTCCTTGGGAAGTGCGATGCGCAGGGCTTTCCGTCCACGCGTCTTCACGAAATACCGGGCATCAGTGACGATCTGACCGTCGCGTGAAATCCGGCTGGAGAGCTTCGCGAAATCGACGAGTTGATCCACCGTCTCCGCCGGAGCGAACCATTTAATGTCCATCTCCAACGCAAACGGGCGCGCCGTGTATTGATAGACCGCGAGCGAAGGCGAGCTGCTCAGCAGTCGAAACTCCGCCGGCAGTTCGAGCGGCTCAAGTTTCAGCAAGGCCCCATCGGCTTTGAGTATTTGTGTTTTCACCTGCAGCGGGCTCACGACCTGCACGAACCCGCGCTCGCCCTGGACGCCAAGCGCACGAACCTCGCCGGGCTTAATGACGCCGCCGCGCGCGCTCATCGGCTGCTCGAACGTGATGAGAAGAGTCGCCGCTCCCAGCACCGGCTGGTGCAGGGAAACGATCACCTGATTGCCTTCGCGCCGCCAATCACGCCGGACGTTCTGTCCGATCACGTCAATGTTCCCGACCGACTCCGGAACCTCGATCCGCCACTCATTCGCGGGCGCTCCCACGACGAAGTAATTGATGAGGATGCTGCCGTAGACGACGCCCTCCTTCAGCGAATAGAGATGGAAGATGTCCGCTTGGACACTTTGGCCGAGAGCCTCAACATTCAGCTTCGCCGACCACCCGCTCTCCCGCTGGCGAAAGGCCTGCTGGAGTCCGGCGACCTGCGTGGGGAAATAGCTGAGCGGCATCTCCACCAGCTTTTCCACTTTTCCGGGAAGGATGCGGAACCCAGGGGTTGAGACTACACCGATATGGCCGCGCACGGATTTGGCTCCGGGATATGAGAGCGGAGGCAGGATCCACTCGCCCGCTGCCGCCGCCTGATTTTTCTCGAGGCGCAGGCGGATCAACTGCCGTCCGTCCACCGCGTTGTTGAAAAGGATTTTCAGCACGCGCGATCCGTTTTTGGTTTCTGTCTCCGCAACGTAATCCGCGACAGCCCCGCCGCTGGCGGCGACGACGGCGTAGTCCTCGGGGATCCCGAGCGACCATTCGCGCAGCGGGGCTTCGCGGATGTCGAGTTCGAGGTCGGCGGTGATCACGCGGTCGGTGTCGCCGAGCTGGTAGAGGGCGACTTGCGAAACCCCAACCTCCGGCAGAATCTGGTTCGCCACGACCCGGTAGGAATAGCTGGCCGAGGGGAAGCGATAGACAAAAACCTGCCGAGTGCCTTTCTCTGTCGCATCGCCCGGAAATTGCGCCGGCGCAAGCTGCATCATGCCGGTAACATCGGAAACCTCCAGACGCACCGCGCCGTCATTGGCCACGCGCACATATCCCGAATGCCGGACTCCGCCTTCCGGCGTGAGCCGCAGCGGTTCGGCCCGGACGGGAAAATTCCCAAGCGTCGCCTGGCTTCGCACGACCAGGGTGCCGGTCTTTTCGAACGGCCGGCTGAGCCGGACATCGAGCGCGCGCTGGTTTCCGGACGGCACGACTTTCCAGCTCAGAACATTTGCACCCTCGACCCCGAGGATTTCGCCGGGACCATCGAGCTTCATTTGGACGCCCGGCAGCTTGCCCTGGAGAATCCGGAAATCAATCTGCGATGTCTGCCGCAAAAGCCCGGCCCCAACGCGGACGTCGCTGATTTCATGACTAGTGAACGACAGCGTGCCAACACTTGAATCCCGCGACTGCCGCCATCCGACCGAGGCGTTACCGTCGGACGCAAGAAATCCTTTTCGCGTCGCTTCGTCAGGGACAACCGGCGCTTTCGGGTTGAAGGACACTTCCTTCGGCAGACCCTCGATCGTCATCGGCACCACCGCGCCCGCCGGCATGCGGAAATCCAGCGACTTCCACTCGCCCTCACGAAGGGCTGCCGCAAAAGCCAGATCAATCGGGAACGTGCCCGCGCGTTCGAAGACCAGATCCGTCTGGCCGTCCTTGAGCTCGACATGCCAGCCATCGCCGGACGCGGAATCGGAGAGCGCGGCGCGCCCTGAGAGCAGCGGCAGCCTCGCTCCCGCCACGCGCACCCGCGCCTCAGCATGCAGCCGGAAATTTACGCTGCCGGACGCCGTGTCGAGTTTTCCCGTGAGTTGGGCCCCGACAAGATCGGCATCTGCGAGCGCTGCGCCTCGCTGGATGAGATTCGCCTCTAAATTCGCTTCACCGGTTCCGTAAAATTGCTGCTCGCCGTGCGGCCTGGGATCCGGGCCGAGCGGGACGAGGCCATCGGCGCGTGTGACGCGCACGTCGACGGCTTCGCCCGGAACCAGCTTGATTTGGGAGGCGAAACCAACAGCCTCGCCCGGTGACAGCACCGGCAGGGAGACTGCGCCGGGAACTTTCGGCTTTGCGATTTTCACCTTCACCGTGAGGTTCAGTTTCTCCGGTCCGGGCTGGCCGTCCTTGAGAACAGGTCGCATGTCCAGGAACCGCTTTCCTCCCGCCTGGCGGACCGACCAGTCGCGCAAGCCGTCACCCTTTACCTCCCCCACGTCCCCCACGCCACTCACGCCCAGCGTGATCACCTCCGGGCGGCCCTGCACCACCCGGATCACCAGCTTGATCTCACCGGTGATCTCGTCCGCGCCGAGGCGCAGCACGTTTTCGGAGGTCGCCGAAAAAAACAGCGGGGCCTTGGGAATCACTCCGTGCGCCTCGACGACCAGATGCCCGTCTCCGGGTGCCAACTGCGCGGTGACGCCCGCACGGTCGGCGCGCGCTTCACTTTGGGAAAAAGCCGTGTTCGTCGGGAAAGCAAGCCAGGACAGGATGAGGATGGAGAGGACGGTTTTCATACGATGGTTTTGTTAGCTGGAACGGGGTTCCGATGTGTCAGAGAATTGTAAAAAGTTTGTCAGAGTTCTATTGCCTCACCCGTTCGAACATCCGTATGAGGTCGGCGACTTTTGTTTGGTGCGGATACTGGCCGCGCAGGTTCGTGATGACCGGGGCCAGCGCATTGAAGTCCGCCTGCGAATCTCCCCGAAGCCTTTCCGCGAGCAGAGCGGCGGTCGCGGCGAGCTGCATCGAAGGTGCGGCTTTGTCAAACGCGGGGGCCTTCGCGTCGTAGGGCATCGTCCACGAATGCTCGACCATCTGGCCGTTCGCAGGATCGCGGAACCGCACAAACACTTCGCCGAGTTCGCCATCGCCCTCCGGCAATGTTTGCACCTGATACACCGCCACTCCGGCTTCCTCTGCGGAGAGCTCGGCGGCCTGGACCTTGTCGTTGCGGAAATCCTCCTTCTTCAGTAGGTGTTTTTCAAATCCGATGAGCCGATACTGGCTGACGCGGGCCGGATTGAACACGACCTGCACCTTCACGTTTTCCGCCGCCGGGCGCAGCGCGCCGGCGAGCTGCCGAGCAAAGCCCGCGTCGGCATCCTCTGGCTTGTTGAGGAAATAATACCGTCCGTCACCCTTGCGGGTGAGGGCTTCGAGCATCTCGTCGTTCAGGCCGTTCGCGCCGACGCCGCACGCGTCGAACGATATCCCCTGCTGGCGGGTCTTCTCGATCTGGCGGGCGAGGCGCGCGGGATCGGCATTGCCCAAATTCGCCGCGCCGTCGGTGAGGAGGACGATGCGGTTCTGCGCGGACGGGAGTTTTTGTTTGAGCGCGAGTTCGGATGCAAGCGAAAGCGCGAGTTCGAGGTTCGTCCCGCCCTCGGATGGCGTGTGCGCCGCAATCTCGACGAGCTTGTTGGCCTGATCTCCCGGCACCTGCTCGGCTAGAAGCCGCGGGGTCCGGGCAAATCCGAGGAGCGTCACGCGGTCGTTAGGACCGAGCAATGTCGCGAGAACTTCCAGCGCCCGGCGGACCGACGCCGCGCGGTCCTCGCGCTCCATCGAGCCCGACGTATCCAGCAAGATCGTCAAACGAAGCGGCTGCCCGGCCGCACGGCCCGCCGCAGCGACTTTGAGAGCAATGCGAACGAGATTCCGCTGCTGCACGAACGGATGTGCGCACTGCTCGATCCGGCAGGCAACCTCCTCGGCGGGAGCTGGTGCCGGATCGCCGTAGTCGAAAGCGTTGTAGAATTCCTCCGCGCGGATCCGATCCGGATCCGGCATCGCGCCCCGCGCCAGCGCGTCCTTTGCCAACTGGAAAGAAACGTCGCTCACATGCAACGAGAACGTCGAGAACGGCTGCTTGGCGGTCTGGATCTCATCGATCTTTCGATTGGTGCTGGCTGCGGCACGCGTGACGCTCAGCGGCTGATCGATCTTCTGCGGTGAAGCCGCATCGAATTTCCGAACAGGCCGTTCCCAGGAATTGTTGACCTGCCGGACCATGTTTCCACGCGCTTCGTTGAAAGCGGTCTCTTGGTATTTTGTCCGGGCGCTGTTGACCTGCTCCATGCCTCGCCGTGCCGCAATGTCATTCGGGTCAGCACTCAAGACCTGCTCGTAGCGTTTGGCTGCGAGGTCATAACGGCCGGAAGCGTAGAACTCCTGAGCCTCCTGCAGCGATTGTCTGGCAACCAGCACTTCCGTTTTGGAAGTGGGCGCGCTGTCCTTTGCGGAATCCGGACGGAACAACCGTGCAGTGATCGGAATATCTCCGAGTATCGGAGCTGCGGAGGTTTTGTTGTCTGACGCATCCTTATCCACACCCTTTTTGGCCTCGGCCAAAGCGAGAGCCCCGCCCGTAATCGTCGTCCCACCGGTATAGGAGTTGGCACCCGCGAGCGCGCGCTCGCCTGGCTTCGCTTCTTTGTCGCGAGCGGAAGCCAGACTCTCAGAAAGGATTTCGTTCGTGGCCTGCTGGCTGCTCCCGACCTTCACTCCGAGATTGCTTACGAGATCAACCGTATTCGACTCTTCCCGAATGCGTTGCTTTTTTTCTCCGTCGGACGACTTCGATTTTGCCACCTCCATCGGAACCGGTGCGGCACTCGGAGCCCGTGAGAGAACGTCCACCCCGCGAATCATGTAGGTTGTGCCCGGTGCGCCTCCATCCTGCCCGGCGGGCATTTCAGCCGCGACATTCTTTGCGAGGCTTTCCTGCACAAGTTGGTTCTGTTCGTCATTTTTTGCGGTTTCGCTCCTCGCTGCTCCCCCTGCGCCGCTCCCTTTGCCCCACTCGCCGGTGAAGGCTTTTATGGCGCTCGCCTGTGCCCTCAATAATTGATCTCCAGCTTCCGGCGCCGGTGATTCTGTGGAGGGTTCCGGCGCACTCTGGGTCGCCGTATCTGTATTCGCCGCAACGTCGGCGTGCGTGGTAATTGGTGCCCCGTATTGGACATATCCTTCAAATTTTCCACTAATGTCCCGGACCGCTTCTTTTTCTGCAGGCAGAGGTGTCCGGGCTGGCATGGCTCTGAGGTCCGCTTGTTCCTGGGCCACCACCAGTTGATCCGTCACCACGGTCTTGGGCTGGTTTCCTGCGCTCCTCGAATCCGCGTATTCGTGACCTTGTTGGCTGTTCCTTCCCTGTTGGACGGCTGGCCATTGCTTCTCAGTATCGGCAGCTAATCCAGCATCACTCGACGCAGCAGCGGCGACGGCTGTTCCAAGCGCCAGAGTTCCCGCGTCAGCAGTCGTTCCGCCACCAACAACAAAGCTCTTGCCCGTGTATGGGTCTTTCACTTCGGTGCCGGGAGGAAACCCGCGCACATCCACATATCCGGCGTAAGGAGAGTGGGGGCTCGTCACAAAGCCGGGCTTCCCCGAAACCGGAGTTGCAGTGTCATCAGCCGATGAGGCCGCCGCGCTCGGCGGGAGAGGAACGTTATCGTTCAAATCGCGCTCCTTTTCCGCACGAGCGACATTCATGGCAAATTGCATCGGTTTGCCTGCGGCCGTGGCATCGCTATTCATAACCCCTTCCTCCGTGACCTGACCGTTCTGAACCGTCACCCGACGGTCCACGGCGCTTGGGGCTGAAGCGACCGGACTACCGGAAATAAAACCAGAAGCTTCACCTACGTCGCCCGGATCAGCCACGCCTGAAGACGAAACAACACTCCGCAAGGAAGCTTTCTTTTGAAGCGAACCAGTTACCGCCGGGACGCTCAGCGAGGCAAGGACTCCAACGACCACAGCCCCGATGACAAGGCAGGCGGCCACGCGGCTTAACACATGAGGCGAGCACCATTGGGGAAATGAAAACACCCTGATCTTTTTCGCCGGCACTGCACGGGGCGCTCCGAGTTTTTCCAGCAGCTTCTGTCGCCGATCAGGCGAGAGTTGGATTTTTGGCTGTTCCGGGCGGGAGGCCGCACCGACGAGCGCGTGGACGGCCTCGATCCGGCGTTTGAAGATCGCGAGCTCGGGGTTATCGGCGAGGACGCGGTCAAGTTCCGCCGATTCGAATGCGGAGGTTTCGCCCAGCACGCCGGCCACGACACGCGCTTCGAGCGCGGGATCGATCCACGGCTGCGGGCCTTCGTTGTTTGTAGTGTTCATCCGAGACTCCCGTCTATGCCGGCATGCCGCAGGGCGTCGGCCAGCCCCTTGAGCAGGTGGTGGAGCTTGTAGCCCACGTTGCTCACACTGAGGCCGGTTTTCCGGCTGATTTCCTGGTATTTGAGATCGTCGTGATATTTGAGGCGGATGAGGTCCTGGTCCTCGGGAGCGAGCTCCGCTATCAGGAGCCGCACCATCCCGACAGCTTCCAGGCGGCCGAGAGCCTCATCCGGCGGCTGTTCGTTTCCCGGGCCTTCATGCTCTTCGACCACCGTCTCGCGCGAGTGGTCGCGGAGGTGGTTGAGCGCGAGATTCCGCAGGCTCCGGTAGAGCCATGCACGCGGGTTTTCCACCTGGCCCCAGAACTGGTGAAGCCGCAGGAATGCCTCCTGAACAAGCTCCTCCGCAACGGCCCGCCGCCCCACGAGCCCGATCGCGAATCCCAAAACGGCGCTTTCCTCACGCTCGAAAAGCTCGACCAGCGTCTCCTTAGCCACCGGAACGGGAAACGCCACCGCCGCCGGCGCATCGGGTTCCGGTTCGGAAGAACTGGTCATTGATTCGGTCATGGGTCCGAGGGAGAAGACACCCTCTATCCTACCCAGACACGCGAACCGATTCTTTCTTAGAAAAATATTTCGCAACGAGATGATCTTGGGAGAGGCGACGATGTGGGGACAGGTTCTTAACCCGGACTTGTTTGGTGTTTGCCGCCTTGGTCAAGCGCACTTTGACCCCCTCCAGAGCCCCGTCAGGAGTTCAAAATTTCCGGTTGCCAGTCGCGGGGCAAGTGATAACCTCCCCTTCCCTTGTGGTGCGAGGCCGGTCTCCGCGCCTCGTCCAGATCATTTTTTCAATGTTTCCGCATTCCATTATTGCTGCAGGTTTGACCCTTCATGCACCACGTCTGTTTGACGTGGATGCGGGGATGAGCTTCACGGGGTGGCTGACCAACTCGATCCTCGTCAGCATTTTTATCTCCGGTTTTGTCATCTGGCTGTGCCGGTCGGCGACCAGCAGGATGCTGATCGTCCCCTCGCCGCTGCAGAACGCCTTCGAGATGGTGGTGGAAGGGCTCTATGACATGCTGGAAAGCATCGTGGGAAGGCACATGATCGCCAGGACGTTTTCTCTGCTGGCCACATTTTTTATTTTTATCCTGGCCGCGAACTGGTTTGGCCTCCTGCCCGGCGTGGGATCGATCGGCTGGGGTGAGCCCGGGGAAAAGCTCGGGGCATTTCATTCGCTTCCCCACGTGGCGACCCCGCTGCTGCGCCCGACCACCGCCGACCTGAACATGACCCTCGCCATGGCGCTCGTTTTTATGTGCTTCTGGCTCTACTGGACGCTCACCG
>CAZSDC010000093.1:0-11347 GCA_964605515.1 uncultured Chthoniobacter sp. | reverse complement strand
GCCTTCGGGTTCTGGGTCTTTTTCTTCAGCGGGCTGCTCCTGTATTTCAGCTATCTTGGCGCGCCTGGTCTGTATGCGGCGGGCTCGGCGCCTGACATCGGATGGTTCGCCTACTCGCCGCTCACGGCCAAGGCGTTTTCCCACGGGCATAGCACGGACTACTGGACGCTCTCGCTCCTGCTGGGTGGCATCGGAAGCATTGCAACATCCATCAACATCATCGTGACGATCGCTTCCATGCGTTGCAAAGGAATGATCCTGGGCCGGATGCCGCTCTTTGTCTGGCTCTTCCTTGTCGTGGCGTTTCTGGTCATCATCGCCATGCCTCCGCTCTCGGCCTGCCAGATCATGCTGGTGCTCGACCGGTATTTCGGGGCGCATTTCTTCGATACCCAGGCCGGGGGATCGGCTGTGCTCTGGCAGCACTTCTTCTGGATTTTCGGGCACCCCGAAGTTTACATTCTGATCCTTCCGGGATTCGCGATCGCCTCCGAGGTCATCCCGGTTTTTTCACGCAAGCCGATTTTCGGGTATCCGGTGATGGTGGCGGCCAGCGTGATGATCGCCTTCATTAGCCTCGGGGTCTGGGCCCACCACATGTTCACTGTGGGAATGTCCTCGATCGGCAACACGTTCTTTGCGATCTCGACCCTGCTCGTGGCGATTCCGACAGGGATCAAGATCTTCAACTGGATCGGCACGATGTATGGCGGAAAATTGCGCTTCGAACTGCCCATGCTTTTCTGCATCGGGTTTCTTTTTCAATTTCTGATCGCGGGACTCACGGGCGTGATGCTGGCGATCGCACCGTTCGACTGGCAGCTTAACAATTCGTATTTCGTTGTCGCGCATTTCCACTACGTCCTGATCGGCGGTCTCCTCTACACGATCTTCGCCGGGATCTACTACTGGTATCCGAAGGCGCTCGGAAAAATGCCGGATTTCAAGCTCGGGATCTGGCACCTCGTCCTCTTCACGATTGGCTTCCACATCACCTTTCTTCCCCAGCATGTTTCGGGAGCTTTGGGGATGCCGCGGCGCATCTACACCTACGATGCCGGACGGGGATGGGAACTGTGGAACCTCATCTCGAGTATCGGCGTGATCTTCCAGGTGCTCGGTATTCTCCTCTTCGTCGTCAACCTGATCTACTCCTACGTCAAAGGCAAAAAGGCCGGAGACGACCCGTGGGACGCCTGGTCGCTCGAATGGGCGACGACCTCGCCCCCGCCGAGCTACAACTTTGAAACGATCCCGGAGGTCCGCAGCCGCCGCCCGCTCTGGGATTTGAAACACCCGGATGACCCGGATTGGAAATACGAATGACATGACCGCCGCACCCGCCCAATCCCTGGAATGGAAATTGCCATCGGCCCGCAAGGTCGCCGTCATCTCGCTGATCCTCACAGAGTCGGCCCTTTTCACGATCTTTCTCGTTGCTTACCTGTTCTACATGGGAAAGAGCCTGAATGGTCCGTTTCCCTCCGAGGTTCTGACGTTTCCGATCTTTGCCACCGCCGCACTCCTTTCCAGCAGCGTGACGATCGTCTTTTCTGAAATGGCGTTGCACCGTGGAAATAAAGGGGCCTTTCACCTGTGGTGGGCTGTGACGATCGCGCTCGGCGCATACTTCCTCTGGTTCACCGGAACGGAGTGGAATCACCTCATTTATACCGACCATCTCACGCTCGCAACGAACGTTTTCGGAACCACGTTCTACTCGCTCGTCGGCCTCCATGCGAGCCATGTGATCATCGGGCTTTTTCTCCTGACGCTCATCCTCATCCTCAGCCTCTTCGGCAAGATCCCCGCCGACCACACCGAGCATATCGAGATGATTTCCTGGTATTGGCATTTTGTGGATGCGATCTGGGTGGTCGTCGTCACCGTCGTTTACATCATCAGCATCCGATTCTGACATGTCCGAAGATCCCAACAAAATCGAACTTCCCGCGCCGACCTGCTGGCCGATCGTCGCCGCCTTCGGCCTCTGCCTGGTTTTTGCCGGTCTGGTTACCAGCCTGGTCGTCTCCGCAATCGGCTTCCTTACCGGATTGATCGGTGCCATCGGTTGGTTTCGCGATGTTTTCCCTCATCCGAAGCACGAATACGTGGAGTTTGTGCCGGAGTCCGAAAGGGTCTCCGAAATCAAGCGTTCCGACCGCCGTGTCGAGCACTTGCACTTCGGCGAAGGCGGGCACCGGCTCCATCTGCCGGTGGCCGTGCATCCTTATTTCTCGGGTGTCAAAGGCGGGTTGGCCGGCGGCTTTGTGATGGCTGTTCTGGCGTGTGCGTGGGGCCTCTTCAAATACCACACCGTCTGGTATCCGATCAACTTGCTTGCGGCAGCAGGCGTGCCGAGCCTGGCGGTTGCCGGGGATCAGGCGCTGCTGCAGTTCAGCGCGCTGGGCCTTCTGGTGGGGGCGGTGACGCACCTGACGATGTCCGTTCTTATCGGTCTTCTCTATGTCGTCCTCCTCCCGATGCTGCCTGCCCGCTTCGAGTGGTTCTGGGGTGGAATCATGACCCCCATTATCTGGACCGCGCTCGTGGCTGTGTCGATGCCTCTCGTGAACCCGCTCCTTGCTCGGCATGTCGATTGGCCGTGGTTCGTCTTCTGCCAGATTGCCTTTGGAATGGTCGGCGGCTACGTGGTCTTCAAGTCAGAAAAAGTCGAAACAATCCAGAGCCTCCCGCTCGCGGCGAAATTGGGCGTCGAAGCCCAGCGTAAGGAACCATGACCCGCCTTCTCCTCATCTCACTGCTTGCTCTCGGCGGCTGCACCCGGATTCCGGGAAAACCGCAGCCGGACTCCGCATGGAAGCCGGCTTCGAAGACGGTCGATTTTGAAGTGCTCTACCGGCAGAATTGCTCCGCCTGCCATGGCATCGGTCAAGTGGTCGCGGGATCCATCGCGATGGACAACCCGACCTACCTCTCTGTCGTGCCCCGTACGAGACTCCTCGATGTCATCTCCAGCGGAATCCCCGCAACCGCGATGCCCGGCTTCTCGACGCAGGCGGGCGGCACGTTGACGGGTGAGCAGATCGAAATTTTGGTCAACGGAATCCTTGCCAAGAAGCCTGCAAACCCGACAGGGTCGCTTCCTCCTTATGCGGCCGATCCGGGTGATCCTGCGCGCGGCGCCGACGTTTTTGCTGCTTCCTGTGCTTCGTGCCATGGGCCGGGGGGAACCGGCGGCGAAAAAGCCGGCTCGACCGTTAGCCCGGCCTATCTCGCCCTGGTCAGCAACCAATACCTGCGCACTATCGTGATCGCGGGAAGACCGGACCTCGGTTGCCCGGATTTTTCCAACAGATCGCCTGGAAAACCGATGACGGCTGCGGACATCGCTGACGTCACCGCGTGGCTCGTCTCGAACCGGAAAAATGAATTTGGCAGGCCGTTCGCACCGGCAAAGCCTCCACAGCCATGAACGAAGAACCCACAAAACCCTGCGCATGCGAGGCCGGGCCGAAAAAAACCTCCCGCCGCGACTTTCTGCTGGCGGCTGGATTCGGGCTCAACGCCATTGCCGGAGCGCTGATCGGCATCCCGCTGGTCGGATACGTCCTCTCCTCGTTCTTCAAACCGAACAAGCTGGAGCAGATTCTGCTCGGCCCGGTGGAAGATTTTCCAGAGGGCAAGACCAGCTTTGCCAGCTACACTAACCCGATGCCGCGCGAATGGGACGGCCAAACCGCCGACATCCCGTGCTGGGTGCGCCGCATCAAGGGCAACGAATTCCAGGTATTCGCCATCAACTGCACCCATCTTGGCTGCCCGGTGCGCTGGTTTGAAGAATCCAAGCTCTTCATGTGTCCGTGCCATGGCGGCGCGTTTTACGAGGATGGCGGCCGCGCTGCCGGGCCGCCGCCGCGCGGGCTCTACACCTACGAAGTGAAAGTCGAGGGCGGCAATCTCTATATCATGGGCGGAGTGATTCCCAACCTTTCGAACCAGAAGATATGAACAAGCTGATCCATGCGGCGCGGGGGGTCTTTCTGTGGGTGGACGACCGTCTGCATCTGACCAAGCTGTATGAGTCCACCGCCGGTCATCACGTCCCGCGGAGTGCAAGCAGTTGGTTCTATGTCTTCGGCAGCGCGACCCTGCTCTGCTTCATGATCCAGGTCGTGACCGGTATCATGCTGGCCATGGTTTACGTGCCGTCGGCGGCTGAGGCATACACGACGCTCGAATACCTCACCTTCCACCAGTATCTGGGCTGGTTCCTGCGCGGCGTCCATTACTGGGGGTCGAACTTCATGGTCGGCATCATGCTCCTCCACATGACGCAGGTGTTTCTTTTCGGCGCCTACAAATACCCGCGTGAAATCACCTGGATCACCGGCGTGATCCTGATGGCCCTCACCCTCGGCCTCGCCTTTACCGGGCAGGTGATGCGGTTCGACGAGGATGCCTACTGGGGTCTGGGAATCGGTGTCGCCATTATGGGCCGTGTCCCGTTCCTCGGCGAACAGTTGGTGAACATGATGCTCGGAGGCCCGATCATTGCCTCCGACACCTTGTCCCGGTTTTTCGCGTTGCACGTTTTCGTGCTGCCAGGCGGTATTCTCGCGCTCGTCAGCATCCACCTGCGGATGGTCCTCACCAAAGGCATCAACGAGTATCCTCAGCCGGGCATGGTGGTTCGGCGCGAAACCTACGATAAAGAATATGCCGCCATCCTCAAAAAAGAAGGCGTCCCCTTCTTTCCGAAAGCGATCAGCAAGGACCTTGTCGCCGCTGCCATCGTTATTTTCGGAATCGTGGCCTGCGCGTGTTTCTTCGGACCAAAAGGCCCGCTCGGGCCTCCCAACCCCGTCCAGATTGATACCTTGCCGCGGCCGGATTTCTTTTTCCTGTGGATCTTTGCGATCGCCGCCCTGATGCCCGACTGGATGGAGACCGTCGCGCTGTTGGGCGGTCCGGTGATCATAGGAATCATCCTTTTCGCGCTGCCGTTTTTCAACGGGACCGGCGAAAAAAGCTGGCGGCGGCGGCCGGTTGCGGTGATGACCGTGATCCTCACCTATGTCTCGCTCGGCCTGCTCACCTACCTCGGCCACACCTCGCCCTGGTCGCCGGACATGAATGCCTGGAAGTCTGCTGAGACGCCGAAAAAATTTCTCCAGGGCCGCTCGCCGCTCGAACTTCAGGGCTCGCTGGTCATCCAGTCCATGCAGTGCAGAAACTGCCATGCCATTGACGGGATCGGCGGCCAGCGCGGGCCGGACCTCGCCGACGTCGGAGCGAGGCTGACGAAAGACCAACTCATACGGCAGGTCATCCAGGGCGGAGGCAACATGCCCGCCTACGGAAAAAACCTCTCTCCGGACCAGGTCGATGCCGTGGTGGCTTACATGGTTTCCCTGCGGACCCCGGGAGTCACCGCCGCCCTCGATTCCTCGCAGCCAGGCCGCCCCCCGATGGAATAGGCATCAGGAAAGCCTCTGCCGGGCATCCGCGGATCAGCTCTCGCACATGGTTTGGCTGTCGCCCCGCATCGCATTGTTGACCTCCGCCAAGCCGGAGCCCGGCCGTTAAACCCTTTTGATGCCAGGCACCCGAAGCAGCCATGATCCTCTCCCCTTGCTGCTTTCACCCTTTGCGACCGCGATGCGCTGGGAGCGGTTTCGACAAACCGGGATGCGGTCCGGTTGATCTGTCGCCAGGTATCGGCAGAGCAGCGCATCCTGATGCCGGTTACCAACAGCGGATATGGAATTGGCAGGCCCGGTATTCCCTGCACCGAGGAATCCCCTCTCAAGCCGATCTCTCTTTATGGCACGAGCAAGGTCGAGGCCGAGGCGGCGGTCCTTGAACGCGAGAACAGCATCAGCTTCCGGTTGGCGACCGTCTTTGGAATGCCCCCCCGGATGCGCCTTGATCTCCTCGTGAACGACTTTGTGTATCGCGCGGTTACTGACCGGGCAGTCGTAATTTTTGAAGGGCATTTCAAACGTAATTTTATCCATGTGCGCGACGTGGCCAGGGTCTTCCTGCACGGATTGGAGAATTTCGAGTCCATGCGCAGTCGTGCCTACAATGTCGGATTGGAGGATGCTAACCTCACGAAATTGGAGCTCTGCGCCGTGATCAAAAACCATTTTCCGAAATTCGTTTTCCTCGAAGCTCCGATCGGCGAAGACCCGGATAAACGCGACGACATCGTCTCAAACCAGCGCATCCTCTCGACCGGTTGGGCACCCCGTTGGGATCTGGATCGGAGAATCCGAGAGTTGATAAAGGGATACACCATCCTGCGCAACAGCGCGTATGCGAACGTGTGAAGAAATGGAAATTTGACTTTCCTGCGAAAAGTGCAATCCTGCATTCAACTAGAAGCAAAATGACGCTCCATCAATTGGCCGCCGCGCCTGATCTCACACAGATTGAGGCGATTGAAAACGGGCTCCCGTCCTCCACGATCCGCGACCTGACCGGGGGGATGCAGATCTCCCGGAAAAGTCTCATTTCAAGCTTGGGACTTGCCGAACGCACCATGGCGTTGCGGGTGCGCGGTAAAAAGCGGCTTTCTGCGATGGAATCGGAACGTTTCCTGCGTGTGGCAAGGGCGCTCCGGTTGGCCCATGAGGTTTTCCCGAAAACAAAAGACGCTTCCGGGTGGCTGAAGACTCCGGATATTTCGCTCGGAAATCGAATCCCGCTTGCCATGCTTGCAACCGATGTCGGCGCCCGCAAGGTGGAAAATCTCCTCCTGGGAATGATCCACGGCCTTCCTGTGTGAAAATTTGCAGGCTCGCACTGGCGCGTTACGCTTCGGACAAACGTCAGGTGTTCAGCGGGCTGAGCGGTTTTGTCGTCGATGGACGATGGCACTCGAAGCCTCGGCTTCTCGACTACGCATCGCAGAGCGTCTCTCTTGCCGCGCTCGAACGGCTTGTCCACTACAAACGCTTGGACGGGCTGGCTCCTCATGTGCTCTGTTCGGCCGATTTGCCGGAATCGTGCATCTTGCGGCTGGAGTCTCCCCCTTCTGGCTGGAATGCCCTGGATTCTGCCGACGCCATTCGCGAAGTGGGAAATCGCTGGCATGACGAAATGAAATCGGCAGCCCTGATGGTTCCCAGCGCGATCATCCCGGGCGAATTCAATTTCCTGATCAATTCCCGACACCCCACCTGGCGGTGGGCGTGGGTTTCAAGGCCGGTCGAGTTTTCGTTTGATCGCCGTCTCCTGGAACTGCTCTCGGGAAAATCTTCGCATGGCCGCCATATATGACGCTCCAAGCACAATGAAGCTCCGCTCGCTTCCACTTGCCGGAATCGACTCCGCGAACCTTGTCGGCGGGCTTGGGACGCGACTGAGGGGTGTGGTGGACGGCGTCCCGAAACCTCTCGCGCCGGTGCTGGGCCGGCCGTTCCTGTATTACCTCCTCGCCTCATTGCCCGTGGAACCCCTCTCGCTGGAGCGTCAGGTGTTACCAGGATTGACGCTCGAACGGCGCGTGAAAATTTTTCCAACGGACAGCCCGTTCCTGGATATCGGAATCTCCGGGGGAACTCCCTCTCAACACCGTGCCTCCGGTTGTGGAAATTCTTCGCGCAGCATTCCGCCACGAATGCAGCCCTGTCCTGCGGTGATAACCTCATAAAACTCCCCCTCCCGATCAGTTTTGCATTCTCCATTCGCCATTTTTCATTTCCCCCTTTCTTCTGGACTCAAGTTTCAGCTTTCAGCTTTTCAGCGTTTCTCTTTCCTCTCTCCCATGCCTCCTCCATTTCTCTTCATGCCCATTCCGCTGAAAACTGCCAACTGCCAGTCCCTCAAATGTCAATAGGCAAGGACTGGTAACTTTGACTTTGACATACAAAGAGGAGAGCGCGTGAAAGAACGCCGAAGAGGAAAAGCAGCCGGGAAACACCGAGCCTCCCGTGATGTGACTGTGAAATCCCAAAAAGTAAATAGGCAGGGACTTACCCAAGTCTTGACCAGTCTTGAACCCGAAAAAAACGACACGCTTTGCGAGATCCTCAATGCCGCGTGAATATAGTAGAAAAGACAACTTGATCTGATATGCGTTCGAGTGCATGCTTCCAGTATGCCAACAGAAACTCCATCTTCTCCCGGCAAATACGTTTCTCTTTATCTGAACGCGCCGATGCATGCCCGGCTTCAACGTGAGGCCGAAGCCCGGAAAACGACAATCGGCCGCCTGATCACAACCAGGCTTAAGGAAGAATTTCCCTCCCCATCCGGATTCGACCTGCTCGGCGGGATCATCGGTTCCCTCGAAGGCCCTGCGGATCTTTCCACGAATCCGGCACACCTTGAAGGATACGGAACCCGCAAAAAGCTGTGATTTCCGGTCATGTGATCGTGGATACCGGAGTGCTTGTTGCGATGCTCAACAAGAAAGACCAGTGGCACGGGTGGGCAGTGGATTGCTCCAAGCGCCTGCCCGCTCCTTGGAGCACTTGCGAGGCGGTTCTCAGCGAGACGTTCTACCTTCTCGCAGGTGTCCCGCGCGGAACGGAGATGCTCGTGAAACTCATCGGGATTCCAGGCCTGCTGAGCTTTCCTTTCGGGTTCCCTCTCCGCGCCTCCGAGGTGCTGCGCGCAATCATCAAGTATCGCGATCTCCCCGCCTCGTTCGCCGATGCCTGCCTCGTGCAGTTGGCCTCCGACACTCCCGGCGGTTTGGTCTGGACCACGGACAGTGACTTTCAAACTTACAGGCTCCCAGGAAAGAAAAATATCCCGACGCTCCAGCCATAGCCCTTTTCCTCGGTCACCACGACGGACTCAGACGAAAGGTGTTTTACGAAAACTCGACTACAGGGATGCCGTCAACTACGCTGTCCTTGATCTCAAGCAACATGGCCAAGACTACCTCAAAGATTATCCGCCTGAAAACTGAGCGCTGAAAACTTTCCGTCTTTCCGATAGCAGATGAAAAAAACCGAAAAAGCGACCTGCGCATCCCGAGACAGGGGATCTGGCGATTCCCAAAATGCCAAGAGTAAATGGCATCTCTCGCCTTGGGATTTACGCGAATAATCTTGGCAATTCGATGGGATTTGGTATGTTATTGCCATGAAAGTGATGGCTACGGTTGATGCTGTTGGTCGGTTGGTTTTGCCAAAGTCGGTTCGGGAGGCCATGGGGGTTTTCGGGCGATCCCGGGTGATTCTGGAAGTCTTCGGAGGCAGAACACAGATTTCCGTGGCAGAGCCCCCCCCGAGTCCTTCCATGAGGAGAGGTGGGCGGCTGGTCTTTTCCGGATCGGTGCCGGAGGGGTGGGACAGTGGCGAGGCCGTTTCCAAAATGAGGCGTCAACGGTTGGGGCAATGAATTCTTTCCTCGATGCCTCCGTGCTTGTGGAAGCCTGTCTTCTGAACAGTAGGAAATTCGCTGAGGCTGACGCACTGGTTGTGGCGGGCGGCTGCACTTCGGCCCATGCCCTTGCAGAAGCTTATGCAACCCTCTCGGGCGACAAGCGGATCAGGATCAGCCCGCATGACACGGCGGAGATGGTTCTGGACTGTGGGGCGAAACTCCGCATCGGCGTTCTCGGCGAGGAGGAACTTCTTGAACTGATTCGCGGTGCCCCTTCGCGCGGGATCACTGGAGGCTCGTTCTACGACGCCATTCATGCCGAAACCGCGAGAAAGATGGGCTGCTCGAAAATTCACACCCTCAATGAAAACCACTTCAGACATGTAGCGCCAGACTTGGAAATCGCCCCGCTTTAGATCACACTGGTTCACCTTCACTCCTCACATCCAGGTCTCAGGTTTCAAGTCTCAAGTTTGCCTCCCCGGCTACACACTCCACTTTCCCTAACCATTACGAAGCGCTATCGCGCGGGTGTTCAACTTTCAGGTTTCTCTTCCCTCTCACTCCTCACTTTCACCTTCCACGTTTCTTCCCTCCCTTTTCCATTGACACCATCCGCATTTCGTAAGACGGTCTTACTATGACGACAATCCTGTCATCCAAAGGCCAAGTGGTTCTCAACGCGGCTCTGCGGCGGTCTCTCGGGCTCTCCACAGGAACCGTTTTTTCCGTCCGCGCCGAAAACCGGGCGATTGTTCTGGAACCCATCACTCCCGCCCGACCAAAGGGCGGGATCGTCAAGGAGTCTGGCAGCGGGTTTTCGGTTCTTGAGGCAAGCGGGAATATTCCGAAGCTCACCAGCGAGCGGGTTAAAGAAATGTTGGCCGATTTTCCGTGAAATTCCTTCTCGACGTCAACGCGCTGATCGCGCTCGGCTACAAAAAACATGTTTTTCACAAACGTGTCTCTCGCTGGGCCGCCGGAAAATCCCTTGCCACCTGCAGCATCGCCGAATTGGGATTTGTTCGCATCCTCGCCCAGCTTCCCGAGGTGGATATCCCTGTGACAACCTCCCGGGAAATGCTCGCAACGATGAAGCATGAGCGTCGGCTCACTCAGATTTCCGATTCCCAATCGGCTGTTGATCTCCCCCTCTGGGTCAAAAACCCCAGGCAAATCACCGACGGGCATCTTTTGGCTCTTGCTCAGTCGAACAGGCTAACCCTTGCCACCTGCGATGCGGGAATCCCCGGCGCATTTCTCATCCCCTGAGCCCCCTTCCACTCATCCCTGCTCAGGTTTCAAGTCTCAGGTTTCACATTTCAAGTTTCTCTTCCCTCTCCACTTTCCCCTTTCATTTTTCCCGTCAATGATTATTGTGTGATCAATGATAACAACAGTCACAAGGAAAAATCAGGTGTCCTTGCCGGCCGCGCTCACAACGCAGGCTGGAATTCTACCGGGAGCGCGATTGGATTGGTCCCTGGATCCCTCCGGCGAGCTCCGCGCCCGCCCTCTCCCCTCCCGCCAGCAGGCGGTCAAGTCGCTTCGGGGGCGGGGTCGCCATCTTCTCGCCAAAGGGCAGGATCCAGTCGCTGAGTTGATCGCTGAGCGCACTCGGGAACTCGTATAACTTTTCCCAGTGACCCACCTCCTCGATAGCTCGGCCGTCATCGCCTATTATTTTGACGAGCCGGGAGCGGATCAAGTTGCGTTCCTTCTTGAGGACAACCGCAACCCGCCAGCGGTTTCCTGCATCACAGAAATCGAATTCTGGTCGCGCCTGCGGTCGCTCGGCGACGAATCCTCGTTTGAATCGAACTGGAAAGAAATTGCGGAGCTCGTTTCCATCGAACCCCTCACGACCAATGCCGCCACGCGTGCGCGGGAGATCCGGCAAGCCTGCCAGGAACGCCTCCCCACAGTGGACGCCCTCATTGCCGCAACCGCCTCTGTCCGGGATATCCTGCTCGTTCATCGCGACCCTCATTTCCAGTCCATCCCAGCCCGCTTTCTAAAACAGCTCTACATCGGACAATAA
>CAZSDC010000092.1:0-11371 GCA_964605515.1 uncultured Chthoniobacter sp. | reverse complement strand
AGATCAACCAGCAGGTCTTCGAATGGCTGATGATCGGGTTTTCGCTGGCCGGCGGGCTCCGGCTGATTTTGGCTGGCTGAGGGTGTGCCTCCGCTTTTTGCTGGCACGCGGCCCCGGTCCGGTCCAAAATCCTCCCATGCAAATCCACTTGAGCCCCCGCAATATCGCCCTGACCGGGGCGATCCACGCGTTCATCGCAGAAAAGATCACCCACCTTGAAGAACACGGCGAGCAGATTCTGGCGGCGCACGTCGTCCTCCTGCACGACCAGAACAAAAAGAAACCGTTCGTGGTCAAAGTCCACCTCGCGATCCCCGGCCCCGACATTTATTGCGAAGACGCCGAGGCCGATCTCTACGCGGCGATCGACAAGGTCGTGCACAAGCTTGCCGCACAGCTCAGCAAGCGGAAGACCCGCCGGAAAGACCACAAGAAACACCTGACCCAGCTCGAGCGCGAAGCCGCGAAGCGGGGATTCAAGCGGCGCTAAGCCCGGTGGAAGACTACAAGGTCAAGCTCGACGTCTTCGAGGGACCGCTCGATCTGCTGCTCTATCTCATCAAGCGCGATGAGGTGGACATCTACGACATCTCGATCGAGCGCATCACGAAGCAATACCTCTCCTACATGGAGGCTTTCCACGTGCTCAATATCGAGCTCGCCGGGGAGTTCATCGTGATGGCGGCGAACCTGCTTTACATCAAGAGCCGGACGCTCCTGCCTGTCGACCAGCAGATGGCCGAGGAGGACGCCGAGGAGGATGACCCGCGCTGGGAGCTCATCCGACAGCTCATCGAATACAAAAAGTTCAAGGAGGCAGCCGCCAGGCTTCGCGACAAGGAGGCCCTCATGGAAAACCTCTTCCCGCGGGTCCCGGTCGTGCCGGATCTCGCCCCTGCAGAAAACCTCCTCGTCGAGGAAGTCGGGATCTTCGACCTCATCCACGCGTTTCAGAAAATCCTCAAGCGCCTCGAAAAACAGCCGGAAAACCTCCGCGAGATCTTCGAGGAAAATTTTACGGTCTCCGAAAAGATCGACTACCTGCTGAAGGTCACAGCCAGCGGGGTGGCGATGCGGTTCGAGGAGCTTTTTGCCGATGTGGCCAGCCGCGCCGAGATCGTCGTCACGTTTCTGGCCATGCTCGAACTCATCCGCATGAAGCAACTCTGCGTCCGGCAGGATTCCCATTTTGGCGAGATTTGGATTGATCGCGCCGAGAACACTACACCCTTGTTTTCCAGAGCATGAGCGAAGAGACACCATTCCCACTCCACCGCATCGTCGAAGCCCTTCTCTTTGCCTCGCAAAAACCCGTCTCCTTCAAGGAACTGGCCTCCATTTTCAAAGGGGCCGCCGACTCGACCAAAGAAAACCCTTTGGTAGCCGGATTTGCCAAGCTGAAGCAGGAGGAGATCGCGGAGGCGATCGGACGGCTTCAAGCCGAATATCTCGAGACGGGCCGGGCCTTCGAGGTCCGCGAGAGCGCGGCCGGATGGCAGCTTGTGACACGGGCGGATTTTGCGCCGTGGCTCCGGCAGCTTTTTCCCGAGAACCGCTCCGCACGGCTCAGCGCGCCTGCTCTGGAGACGCTCGCCATCATCGCCTACCGCCAGCCGATTACCCGCGCCGACCTGGAAGCGGTCCGGGGCGTTGCGGTGGATGGCGTGATGCAGACTCTTCTCGACCGCGGGCTGGTGCGGATCGCCGGACGCGCGGAGGTCCCGGGACGTCCGCTCCTCTACGACACCACTCAGTATTTCATGGAACACTTCGGTCTCAAGGATCTCGACGAGCTGCCGAACGCCTCGGAGCTCCGGCGGATTCCCCTGCCCACGGCAACCCAGGCGCCCGAGGAAAAGCCACCCGAGCTTCCTTTGGGCGATGCGGCCGCGCCTCAGGTGCCGGAATCCGAACAGGCGGTCGAGGAGGCACTCGAAGCGGCTGAGGTGGCTGAGGAGCCTCAAAACACCGAAGCGGAAACCCCTGCGGAAACGCAAGGCGGGGAGAATAAATGAGCGGGTTGAGCGGATTGCGGGAACGGATTGATGCACTGGATGGCGAGCTGTTGAAGCTCCTCAACGAGCGGACGATTATCGCCCGGGAGATCGGTGTGATCAAAAGCCGGGAGAGCCTTCCGATCTATTCCCCCGATCGCGAGATGAAACTGCTTCGCAGCCTGATCGAGCGCAGCGAAGGCCCGCTTCGCCCGGAGGCCATCCGCGCCATTTATCGTGAGATCATGTCCGCTGCACTCGCCGTCGAGAAAGATGTGGCCATCGCCTGCGTCGGCCCGATCGGAAGCCCCTCCTACCAGGCCGCATTGGGTAAATTCGGATCAAGCGTCCGCTACACATTCTCCGCGGAGATCGCAGGGGTTTTCGAGGAAGTTGCCGGGGAGCGCGCGGATTGCGGGGTGGTCCCTCTCGAGGATCCGGCTCACGGTCTCGTCAACCTGACGCTCGACGCGCTCGCGGCAAACGACCTGTCTGTCTGCGCCGAGATCATTCCGGATTCCGCATCCGAGGACACGCGCTCGGCGGCCCGCTACCTGGTGCTGGGCCGGCAGCCCAATGCGCCGTCAGGAAGCGATCAGACCATGCTCATGCTCCGCATCGAGAACAAACCCGGGACGCTGGTCTCCGCGCTTGAACCCTTCAAAGAACTCAGCGTCAACCTCAACCACTTCGCCAGCAGGCCAGCCATGAAGGGCAGCAACGATATCTTCTTCTTCGTCGAGGCCGACGGCCACACGAAGGAACTCCAGATCGCCGACCTCTTCCGCGAACTGTCAAAAAATTGCCGTGCGGTCAAAGTGCTGGGCAGCTACCCGAAGAGTAATCCTTCCGACGCCGTCTGAGAGCTTTCCAATTAATGCCGCCTGCTCAGCGGAGGCTGTCGTCACTGACTCGGATCAGTTCGATTTTCTCCTCCTTGACATTGCCGAGACCTGCGGCGTGCGCGCTGTCGAGCCACGATGTCATCGGCGCAAGGGCGGGGAGTTTTGAGGGGCTTCTCGCCTCATCGAGCAGCCTCACGGCCGTGGAGTCGATGGCGACCGGATCGCGGCTCGCGTAGATCGTGAAGTGATCGAGGAGAAAGCCCGGGTTGGCAAATGGCCCACCCGCATATTGCAGGACGAGTCCGTCCATGATCGTCAGGACGACTTTGTCATGGATGACGGCGTCCGCATAGATTTCGGCGAGGTAGGGATCGCCGAAGGAAGGGGGTTTTGTGAACCGGCGCCAGTTGTCGAGATTCGGCAGGACCATGTTTGCCAGAGCCCCGTTGATGCCGGTGAGGAAACTGTCCGTGAGGGAGGGGACATTGATGACTTTTGTGACCTCTTTGCTGAGAACATTCGAGTAGTAGCTCCTGCTGCTGAGCTGGTCGCCGGTCCCGAGAAAATCGACATACCGGGTTCCGGATTTGCTTCCGAACCCGCTGTCACCCCAGATCAGTTTTCCGAGCACTGGAGCGGTGACCTGGGATTTGAGGTCGTAGCCTTTGACCGGATCGACCCAGCGCAGCTGGTAGCGCAAGCCGTCCCTGCGATAGCCGGCAGTGACCAGGTCTTGAAGGTTCCGGTCCCAGACAATGATCTGCGAAGGTGGGATCCCGGCCTCGGTCAGTCCCGCAACAACGGCATCTACGACTTCGGGATTGGTACCGCTGACCCGGCCCCCAGCAGCAGCCACTTTGATGCCGACACGGTCCTTTTTTGTGACCAGGCTCCTCCACGCCTCCGCGACGGTCGGTTTTTCCGTGAGGTGCATGACAAGTCGGTCCACCATGCGCTGAACTGCGGATCCGCTTACCTGGCGGCCGACTCTGAGCGAGGATGAGTCGGTCGCAAAAAAGACCTTGGACGGGACATCAGCGGCCGGGGCACCCCGGCAGATAACCGTGGCAGCGACCAGCGCGAACAGGCACGCTTTGCAAGTTGTCCATATCGGGAATAGTCTCATGGGATGGTCCGTCACCTCTACGTCCACATTCCTTTTTGTCCAAGGGTGTGTCCATACTGCAGTTTCTACAAAGAAGCGAGCGACCGCAACAAAACGTCGGCATTTCTTGAGGCCCTGCTCGCGGAGGCCGAAATCTCGGCGGAGGGGCTGCGTCCGGAAACGATATTCTTCGGGGGAGGAACTCCCACCGCGCTCTCGACTGCGCAGCTCGAATTTCTGATTACCGGCCTGAGGGAGAGGCTGGATTTCTCGGCGTTGCAGGAATTCACAATCGAGATGAACCCGGCGACTGTCTCCCTCGAAAAGGCCTCGGCTTTGCTCGCACTCGGGGTGAACCGTGTGAGCATGGGAGTCCAGTCCTGGAACGACCGGCTGCTCAAGACGCTCGGACGGGTCCATTCGGCCGCGCAGGCGCGGCGGAGCTATGAAATTCTCAGGGAAGCGGGAGCCGACAATATCAACCTGGACCTGATCTTCGGAATCCCCGGGCAGTCTGCTGCGGAGTGGCGGGAGACGCTTTTGCGGACGCTCGACCTGAATCCCGACCATATCTCCGCGTATTGCCTCACCTATGAGGAGGACACGGAGTATTTCAATAAATTCACCAGCGGGGAATTTGAGCCTGTGGAGGAATCGGATGCGGAATTTTATGAATCCGCGATGGATGTGCTGTCCGGCGGGGGCTTCGAACAATATGAAATTTCGAACTACGCGCAGGCCGGCTGCGAGTGTCTCCACAACCTTGCCTACTGGCAGGGAGCCGACTACGAAGGGCTCGGCCCAAGTGCATTCCGCACACGATCCGGCATCCGCCGCCGCAACGTCGCCGACACTTCGGAATACATCCGGCGGATCGAAAACCGCCTCGATCGCCAGGATTTTGAAGAGCTGGTCCCGCAGGAACTCCGGCGCTCGGAGATGATCGCGTTCGCGCTGAGAACGAAATATGGGATATCCACTTCAGACGCAGACCCGAAGGTTGTTAGCGCTCTGGAGGCCGGCGGATTGGTTGAGGTCGGCTCCGAACGTCTTCGGCTCACGCGCAAAGGGAAGCTGGTTGCGGATGCGGTTGCGGCGGAATTACTGTGACCCTGTCCCTTATTGGGGTTTGCTCCAGCGATCCCTGTCAGAAAAAATAATGCACTCCCCCTCGATCGGCAGGGCGGCATAAAATGGCAGGGCGAATCCATCTACCTTGGGCGGCCGAGTGATGAGCAGCGCCCATTCCTTGTAGGCACCCTTGTAGATATCCGAGAAAAGGTGCAGATTTCCCGTGATGGGCGTGAGGTAGAGTCCGGAGACGGGCTCTCCGAGGACCCGATAGTCGTTCAGGCGGTTGAAAGCCCGAACCGACTCGGGCAGCAGGACCGATTTCCGCTGCGCATACCATGCGACTGCCCACGGCATGTCGGAGGCGACGATTTCCTTCTCTCCAAACCAATCGCCGAGAATGCCGATAAACGGCGGCACGTATGGCGGCCACTGGATTGCCGCGCGTTGGCCCGAGAAAAGCGTGGCCAGCATCGGCAAGGCGCAGACAAAGACCACCCCGCTCAGAAAAAGCATCCTCAGGAGCGGAAGACCGATCTCCCACCGGCTCCACAGGACCATGAGAAATGCGAGGCCATAGAATATCAACAGCGGAAGCAGAAGCACGTGAAGCTGGTTTGAGGAAACCACACCCTCAACTCCGAAGACCCCCATCCCGATGACCGCTCCGATCCACATGAGAAGAACACACCACCGAAACAGCGATACCACCGGCGAACGGAACGGATGCAGCAGCGCCAGAAAGAATGCGCCGGCGGCCACGTTCATCCCCAGGAACGCGAACAACGACTTGATTTGATCGCCGACCCCGGTCTTCATTCTTGAGAAGATCATGGAACCGCTGAGCGAAGGGGCTTCATCCATTGACCGCAAATAGCCTTCTTCCGGGGATGATCCCCCCGCACTGATGGCCGAATATATCGACAGGCCGAAAGGATTGCCGCAGACGGAGTAGTTCCTGACCAACCAAGGCAGCGTGACCATCAGCACCGCCGCCAATGCCACAATGGCCGTGATCCCGCGCGGCTGAAAATACACGGCCGCAAATACCAGCCAGCCCAAAAAAATCCAAACCGCCAAGCCATGGGCAAGAATCATGAACCCGAACAGCAGGCCTGCGCCAAAGAGAGAAACGAGCGTCGCCACCAGTCGATCCCGGTTCTGCATCGCAAAGACCGTCAACCAGATCACCCCGGAGAATAGGAACAACATCAGCATCTGCGGAAGACCCGAGAGCGAGAATTGCCACATCATGTCGGTCAGCAGAATGATCGAACACGCGATCAGCGAGAGCTTGCTGTCAAACAAGCGGGCCCCCACGAAATACCAGATCCCCACGGAGAGAAGAAAGAACATGATGGAAACGACGGCGATGATCCGATCGCCGGCATAGATCAGGTCCGTCGGGGTCATCTTCCACGACGACTTCACGAGCCGCAGGGGCAGCGCGTTCACGATCGAGTTCAGCGGCGCCTGGTAAAAATCCGGAAACAGGTCGGCTGGGATCCCCTTCCCGGATTTTTCGAGCTGCAAGATCGCAAGCGGGCGGATGAAGTTGGTTGAGAGACCTTTTCCGGATGCGATATTCCGGGCGATCTGGGCTTGGTCCATCGCCGTGATGGTGGAGAACCCGCGGAAGTGCGCAAACAGATAAAGCAGGGTGAGTCCGACAATGAGAAACCCGAACATTGCTCCCCGGATAATGGGAGCCAGCCTGCCCTGCTCGATGGAGTGGACAGCGGTTTGTACGCCGACATCGCCTGATACAGCCATAAATTTATGATAGGGTGTTTCGCTTCGAGATGTTCAAGTCCTTCAGACGACGATGCAAAGTGCGGCGACTGATCCCCAACATCTGCGCCGCATCCGTACGATTGCCCCGGCAGTCTTCCAAAGCGCGCAGGATAAGTGCCGTTTCGGTTTCCTGCAAATTTAATCCGCTGGACGAGGCTGGAAGGGAGGATGTCTTGCCGTCGCGGACGGAGGGGGGGAGATCCCGGAGATTGATTTTCGGAGCGGAGGACATCACCACGCCATGTTCGATGGCTGTGCGCAGCTCGCGAACGTTGCCGGGCCAGTCGTAGTCGAGGATGGCCGTCATGGCCTCGGGAGCCAGCTCGCGATGCGCCTTGCCATTTTCGAGTGCGGATTCCTTCAGGAATGCATCTACAAGCAGGGGAATGTCCACCTTTCGGTCTCGCAGCGGGGGCATGGTCAACGGGACAACGTGCAGGCGGAAATACAAATCCTCGCGGAATTTTCCCTCTTTCACGAGCCCGGCAAGATCCTTGTTGGTCGCGGCGATCAGGCGGACATCGGTCTGCAGGGTCAGGTTGCCGCCCACGCGCTCGAAGGTCCTCTCGCCTAGAACACGGAGGATTTTCACCTGGGTGCCCGCGTCAATTTCTCCGATTTCATCCAGGAAAAGCGTCCCGCCTTTGGCCTGTTCAAAGCGCCCGATCCTCCGCTCAAAAGCCCCGGTAAAGGCACCTTTTTCATGTCCGAACAGCTCGCTGGCCAGCAGCTCAGGGGACAGGGCGGCACAGTGGACGGCCAGAAACTTTTCTTTGGCCCGTGGGCTGAGGTGGTGGATCGCGTGAGCCGCGAGCTCTTTGCCCGTGCCGCTCTCGCCCTGGATGAGCACCGTGGCCCGCGAAGGGGCGACCTGCTTGATGGTGTCGAAGACCTCGACCATGGCCGGCGAGCGCCCGATCATTCCCCCGATTGTCAGCTGTTTGTCCGCCCGCTCGCGAAGCACCTTGTTCTCCTGCCGAATGGCCCGGTCTTTCAAAGCCCGCTTGATCAGGATTTCCAACCGGTCGATGTTCACCGGCTTGGTCACAAAATCGTAGGCCCCCTTTTTCATGGCCTCGACGGCGGTATCCACCGAACCGTAGGCGGTCATCATGATGCAGACCGGTGGCTTGGCCAGACCGAGTGCCCGCCCGATCAACGCCATCCCGTCTTCGCCTCCCAGCCTCAAATCCGTGAGCAGAACATCGATCGGCATGGTCTCCATCGTCTTCACGGCCCCATCCGCATCCGCCGCCACATACACATCAAAATCCGAATCCAAGGCGCTGCGGAGTCCGTCGCGCGTGTTCTTTTCGTCGTCGACGATTAGTATGGATGAGGACATGATGGCGCAGTTAATGCCAAAATGACGCAGTCTTCAATCCGCGAATCAATCGCCGATGCATCAAAATGTGCTTTGATCTCCCGATCGCATGATCGGTCCCGGCGAGCCACGATGGCTTGCAGTCGCGGCTTGTTGAAGTCCCAGCACGGGGTGATTTGACGAGGCAGGATCAACAACCTCCGCGCCGGTCAATCTCCATGCCCACGATTTTTCGTCCTTCCTCCATGCCGACGGGCCATGTAGCTTCTGGCCCCTATGCTCAGAGCCGGAATCGTCGGACTGCCAAATGTCGGCAAGTCCACACTCTTCAACGCGGTCACCCGCACGCGCAAGGCGCAGGCGGCAAACTTTCCATTTTGCACGATCGAGCCGAATGTCGGGATCGTCAGCGTGCCGGATGACCGGCTGGAGAAACTCGCGGCCATTTCCAAGTCGGAGAAGATCCTGCCGGCCGCGATCGAGTTCGTGGATATCGCCGGGCTCGTCGCCGGGGCGAGCGAGGGCGAGGGGCTGGGGAACCAGTTCCTGAGCCACATCCGCGAGGTCGATGCGATCATCCAGGTCGTCCGGTGTTTTGAGAGCGAGGATATCCACCATGTCACCGGGTCGGTGGATCCGGTCCGCGACATCGAAATCATCAATACGGAACTGATCCTCGCCGACATGGCCTCGGTGAAAAAGCGGGCCGAGCGCTCGCAGAAAGGTGCGCGCGCCGGAGACAAGGAAGCCAAGGCGGAACTGGCGCTCGCCGAAAAACTTCTTCCGCACCTCGACGCCGGCCGTCCGGCGCTGACCGCCGACCTCAGCCCGGAGGAAAAGCTCCTGCTCAAAGGTTTTTTTCTGCTCTCCTCTAAGCCGACGCTCTTTGCCTGCAACGTGGGCGAGAACGATCTCGCCGGCGATTCGCCTGCCGCCAAATTCGTGGGGGCGGTCCGCGAATATGCCGCCGCGCACCTCGGCAGCGAGGCGGTGGTCATCAGCGCCCAGATCGAAAGCGAGCTCGCCGATCTGCCGTCCGAGGAGGCCCGGGAATTTCTGGCCGGACTGGGAGTCGCGGACAGCGGCGTGAGCCAGCTCATCCGCGCCGCCTATCATCTGCTCGGCTTGCGGACCTACCTGACGACCGGGCCGAAAGAAACGCGCGCCTGGACGATCCACGCCGGCGACAAGGCACCTGCCGCTGCGGGCGTGATCCACAGCGATTTCGAGCGGGGATTCATCGCCGCGCAGATTGTCGCTTTCGACGACCTCATCGCCTTCGGGTCCGAAGCGAAAGCGAAGGAAGCCGGCAAGCTCCGTCTCGAGGGGAAAGAATATGTCGTGCAAGACGGCGACGTCGTCGAGTTCCGGTTCAACGTCTAGCCCGCATCTCAAACTCCGGTTTCGGAGGCCTTCGCAACCAGGAGGGCATCGGCTCTCGTGGAGCGCTGCAACACGGTCGTGAGATATGCGGTCCGCCGTCCGGGCTTACTGGGCTGCGTTCCAAATAGGGCCGTCCGGCAGGATCGGCGGACCGAGCTTCGTGCTGGTCGGGATCGGTGTCTGAAACGGAGCCAGCTGAAAGACCGGCAACACCGGGGAGCCATCCGCTTGTGCATAGTGCTGCCCGCGCTTTTCGATCAGGAGAAACGCACAGAATACGCCGCCCGCCCGCTCGCCGATCAGCACGTCGAGATCCACGACCTGACCGGCTTTCAACGCAATCCAGTCCCCCGCCCGGATGCGGGAATTTGCCACCTTCATTCCTGGCGGTTCCGGCGATTTCCACGGAACGTTGGGTGTGGTGATTTCGCTCCAGTTGGCGAGCAGGACATTGCGTCCGTTGACAGCTACGCTGCAGACTTCCTCCCCGTCTCCCCAGAACCTCCACTCCCCATCGCTCGGAGCCGAGACCTGGCCTTTGTAGTGGATGAGCCAGAAGCTCGGCTTGACGACTTTCTCCACCCCGAACGCTTTCGGGGCGGCGGCAGCTGAGATCAGGGGGATGAATATCTGCGTCGTGTAGAGCGGGTGGACTGCCCGGAAATACCGGTTGAGCACGCTCTCGTCCCAGCCTTTGGCAAGGAACTCATCCACCACTTTTCCGTAGATCGCCGCATTAATGGGTAATGGCACGTGATTCTGGGTCTGCTTCAGATCATAGAGAATCCCGATCAGCGCGGGCTGGCTCGCCTCTCTCGACCCGAAAACCGACGTGTCAGATTCCGCCCGCACACACGAAACTGCAGCCACTGCCAACAGGAAAGCCCATGATGTCCGAAGGAACCTCGCGGGTTTCATGGCATTCTCAATCAGTAGGACTTCGCCCAGACGACGCGCTGTCGGCTGGGTTCGCCGCTGAACGGGCAGGTGCCCGGCTCCGGAGATGCCTCGAACGGAATGCAGCGGATCGTGACCTTGAGATCGTTTTTAATTTGCTCCTCGATGGCGGCGCTGCCGTTCCAGTGGGCGAGGGCGAAGCCGCCGTGGATCTCAGGCTTGGCCGCATTCGCGGGCGTGAAGAACGCATAGAATTCGTCTTTCGAATCCAGCACGCGTAAGTTGGCCTCGCGGAATGCGGTAGCGCGTTCGAGAAGGGCAGTTTGGATTTCGTCCAGGATCGCGGGAAGGAGCGAAGGGATTTCGCCCGTCTGAAGAAATGCTTTTTCCTTGTGCGGGCGGTCGCGGCGCGAGACCGCTGCGGTTCCCTGCGCGAGGTCGCGCGGGCCGATTTCGATGCGGACCGGAACGCCTTTCTTTATATACTCCCAACTCTTGACGCCGCCTCCGAGATCGCGCGTGTCCACTTCGACGGATACCGGCTCTCCATGAAATGTGGTGGCCCGTATCGCTTTCGCGAGGTTCTCCGCAGCTTCGAGCACGGCGGCTTTAGAGTCTTCCTTGGGAGTGATCGGGATGATTACCACATGCGTGTGGGCGATGCGAGGGGGCATGACGAGTCCGTCATCGTCCGAGTGCGCCATGATCAACGTGCCGATCAGCCTCGTGCTGACTCCCCAGCTCGTTGTCCACGCATGCTGGACGGTTCCGTCGCGGCCTTGGAACTGGATCCCCGCCGCCTTCGAGAAATTCTGTCCCAGGAAATGCGACGTCCCGGCCTGGATCGCTTTCCGGTCCTGGACCATGGCCTCGATGCAATACGTGCGCAGCGCGCCGGGGAACCGCTCGCCCTCGCTCTTCTCGCCGGTGAGCACCGGGATCGCGAGAAAGTCGCGGG
>CAZSDC010000091.1:0-11401 GCA_964605515.1 uncultured Chthoniobacter sp. | reverse complement strand
CCTACGACCCGGTCCTGGCGGGATGCGACCTCATCGCCGAGGCCTGGGATGCGGGCGGGCTCTACCAGGTCGGCAATTTCCCCTCCTACGGGCGCTGGATGGAGTGGAATGGAAAATTCCGCGACTGCGCGAGGCGGTTTCTCAAAGGCGAACCCGGCACCGTGGGCGAGATGGTCCAGCGCATTATGGGCTCTCCGGACCTCTATGCCGCCGCGGGGCGGAAACCCACCGCTTCGGTCAACTTCATCACCTGCCATGACGGCTTCACACTGCGCGATCTGTTTTCCTACAACGAAAAACACAATCTCGAAAACGGGGAAAACAACAACGACGGCGCGAACGACAACAACAGCTGGAACTGCGGTGCAGAGGGCGAAACCGACGACCCGGAAGTGCGCGGCCTGCGCCTGCGTCAATGCAAGAACGCGATGATGCTCCTGCTGACCAGCCAGGGGGTTCCGATGATCTCGATGGGCGATGAATGCGGGCGTTCCCAGCGCGGAAACAACAACGCCTACTGCCATGACGAGGATTGGAACTGGCTGGATTGGAACCTCGATGACGTAGGCAGCGCAATGCTGCGCTTCACCAAGTCGTTGATCGCTTTCAGGAAAGCCAACCCGGCATTCCGGCAGCCGGAGTTTCTCACAGGCCGCGACCAGGTCGGAAGCGGCTACCCGGATATCAGCTGGCACGGAACCCTGCCCTGGCGGCCGGATTGGACCGCTTCGAGCCGATCCCTCGCCTTCATGCTCTGCGGCCGCCATGGGGAGGCGATCGGAGGATCACCGCACTTTTTCTACGTCGCCTTCAACATGTATTACAAACCGCTTCAGTTCACACTTCCCGTGCTCCCGAAGGGGATGTCCTGGCACAGATTTGCAGATACAGGGCTCCCTGCCCCGGATGACATTTGCGAGCCCGGCGCAGAACTGTCGCTGCCGTTGCAGAAACAATATTCTCTCCGCGAATGGTCGGGAGCAATTCTGATCGGGAAGTAACTCCCGCCCGCGAAGATAGGTTTTTTCCAAGAATACCCTTGCACATCGGGATTTCAGGCGCTACATATCGCCCCCTTTCTCTCTATTTCAGCGACCAACATGCCGAACAAATCCAAGAAATCCCCCAAGGCCAAACCCGCCCCAAAAAAGGTGGTGAAGAAAGCCTCCGTGAAACCGGCGAAAAAATCTGCCGCCCCGGCACGCAAAGCCAAAAAGCCGACGCCCAAGCCTGCTAAGAAGGCTGCGCCCGCCAAGAAGGCGAAGCCGACCCCAGTCGCAAAACAATTGAAAAAATCCGTCGCTCCGGCTTCCAAATCAGTCAAGAAATCCAAACCGGCCCCGGTCGCCAAGCCATCCCCCAAGCCTCTGGTTTCAGCAAAAAAAGTTGCGCACGTTGTCAGCCACGCCGCTAAAAAGCCTCCTCTTCAACCGGTCGGCTTCCTTGCCAAGCAGCGCGCCCGCCTGTTGACGCTCAAGGACACGCTTCTGGATTCCATGAACGGCGTCGCCAAGGACAGCCTCCGCTCCCGGGCCGAAGGCAGCGAAGCGTCGGCTTTCGGAATGCACCAGGCCGATGCAGGAAGCGATGCTTACGACCGCGACTTCGCGCTCAGCCTGCTCTCGCAGGAGCAGGATTCGCTCTACGAAATTGACGAGGCACTCAAGCGCATCGACACCGGTGCCTACGGGGTCTGCGAAATCTCCGGGAAGCCGATTCTCCACGCCCGCCTCGAAGCCCTGCCCTTTACCCGCTACACCGTCGAGTGCCAGGCCGAGATCGAAAAGAAAAACCGTTACAGCCGGGTCCGCCAGCCGGTCGCCTCGCTCTTCGGGCTGGGCGATGACGAAGGCGGGGACGGAGACGACGACGATTCATCAACCGACAGCAAAGAATAGACCATGGCACAGGAAAACATCACTCTCGAATGCACCGAGGCAAAGGCTGAGGGGAAACCCGCTTCCCGGTACATCACCACACGCAACAAAAAGAGCCCGCAGACGCCGAACCGCTTGGAGAAGAAGAAATACAACCCCTTCCTCAAGCGCCACACGCTCCACCGCGAAATCAAATAACACGCCATGCAGCCGAAAACTCCTCAACGCCGGACCAATTTCCGCAAAGCCAACCGCTCGATGCCGCGCCGCCGCGTGGACCTCAACCTCGAGGCGATCGATTACAAAAACCCCGATCTCCTCAAGCGCTTCGTCACCGAAAGCGGCAAAATCCTTCCCCGCCGGGTCACCGGCATGTCGGCCCGTCTTCACCGTAAGATCACCGGCGAAATCAAGCGTGCGCGCGCCGCACTCTTGATGAAGTAATTTTACCCGCATGAACCTCTCATGGCTCGGTCAATACCGTGACTTGGGATTTCTGATCCTCCGCGCCGGCATCGGGATCATGATGGTTCTCCACGGTTGGCCGAAGCTTGCGGGCGGGCAGCAGAACTGGGAACAGCTCGGCGGGGCGATGGGGTATCTTGGCATCACCTTCTGGCCCGTACTCTGGGGATTTTTTTCCGCCATGGCCGAGACATTGGGAGGCGCCCTTCTAGCCGTGGGATTCCTCACGAGGTTTGCCGCGATCTTCCTCACCTTCAACATGGGAGTCGCGACCCTAATGGTCTATCATATCAGCCACGGCTCATTCAAAGACTGGAGCCATCCTGCGGAAATCGGGATCGCCTGCCTCTCGCTCGTTATCATCGGCGCAGGGAAATACAGCGTCGACCGCGCCTGAGACGCCCAAATGGAAAACCCCGACTGAAGGCCGGGCATTCCTCGCATCGGCTGATAATGCATCTCTCCAGGGCACTCGACAAGCGGGACCCGAGGCTGCTTGCTCTTTGGGCGGCGGATTGCGCTTCGCATGTGCTTCCTATTTTTGAGGGAGAGCACCCCAAGGATGACCGGCCGCGTAAAGCGGTTGATGCCGCTCGTTCATGGGCCCGTGGAGAGATCACGTGCGCCAACGCTCGCGCCGCGGCGGTTGCAGCCCACTCTGCAGCCCGCACCGCCAATCATGGCCCGGCCCGTTTCAGTGCCCGCGCAGCCGGCCACGCGGCGGCCACCGCGCATATGGCCGGACACGCCAGGCATGCCGCTGGCTATGCGGTAAGTGCTGTGGCCGAATCGCATCGTGACCCGGAACGCAAGTGGCAGCAAAGCCTCCTTCCAAAGCGCCTGCGCCAAGCGGAGCCTCCTCGCTCGGGAACGTAACCGGGAATTCCCTACTTTTTTTGAAAGAGATCAGCCGCGGTGAGCACGGTGCCTGCACCATCTCTGTCGAGCCATGCTTTCGCCGCCTCGTTGACTTTGAGATACGAGTCCCAGAATGCGGTAGAGAGTGCCTCGATGGCTTTGTGGTGGTTGGAGTTGCTCGTCGAGCGCGGAATCGGTGAATCGGTGAAGGCCATGTGATCGGCCCCGTTAAGAACGAGTTCGTATTTTCCACCGGGCGGGAGCGCCGGAAAGACGGCGAGCCGGGACGCTAGGTTCTGACCGCCGATCGAGGCGACATCGTTCGTGCCGGTCATCAGCATCCAAGGGATTTTCACCGAGCCGAATGACTTGGCCGGTTTGCCCAACCTTGGACTGCTCGGGCTCAGGCTCAGCGCGGCTTTGATGCGCGGATCGGTGAACTTCGTGCCCACCCATCCGAGCGTTTCGCCGCTCACTCCCTGCGTCGTCAGCGCGCCGAACGAATGCCCGGCCATCCCGATTTTATCGAGATCGAGCCGGTTGTTAAGCGGATGCCCGGGCTCGCGGTTCCACAGCGAGAGTTGGTCGATAACCGCCGGGATGTCCTGCACCCGAAGAATGAAATTTCTCCCGTTCGCGGACTGTTTCATCGAGGCAGCAGGATCGGCGCTTCCGCGCCACACCGACTCATCGCTGCCGGGATGTTGAACCGCGACGACAACATACCCGCGCCCGGCCCATTGTTTGCCCAGATAGGAGTAGCCTCTGCTCGATCCCCCCAGGCCATGGCTGAAAAGAACAACGGGCTCCGGCCCAGGGCTCTTGGGCAGATACACCCGAACCGGAAGTTCGCGCTGCCGCTTGGTGTCGTGCACCACAAAGTCCAGAACTTTACACGGCCCCGCTCCGGTCAGCTTCAATGGGTCATAGGGATCCGCCGCCAAAATTCTCGATATCGTGAGAGCCCAAATGAGGAACAAAGATTTCTTCATAAAATATGGTGTCCTGCTTGCCCCGGCTAAAACATCCGCCGGGAACCGGAGAGCTATTCTTTGTAGCCAATCCGTTTTCATGGCAACCTTTTCTTATGTCCGGCAGCCAACCAAGCATCCTTGTCATCCGTGGCGGAGCCATCGGGGATTTCCTGCTCACCTTGCCCGCCCTGCGTCTGCTCCGGGAGGGGTTCCCGGATTGCCGGATCGAAATCATCGGATACCGGCACATCTGCGCGGTTGCGGAGGGAAGGTTCTATGCGGATGCGGTCAGATCCATCGAATACGCTCCCATGGCTGGATTCTTCAACCCGCGCTCGGAACTCGATCCGGAACTCTCCGCCTACTTCGCCGGCTTCGGACAGGTCATTTCCTACCTCTTCGATCCGGATGGATTTTTTGCGGGCAACCTCAAACGCTGCGGGGTGAAGAACTTGATCTGCGGCGACCCCAGGATTTCCGGCTCCCAACATGCTGCCCGCCAACTCGCCAGGCCACTGGAATCGCTGGCCCTGTTTTTGCAGGACTCCTCGGCGGAGATTTTCCCAAGCCCGGAAGACATCGCTTCCGCGGAGCGGCTGCTGACTGGCCATCGGCCACCATTCGTCGCGGTGCACCCGGGAAGCGGCTCATCCAAAAAGAACTGGCCGCTGCAAGCTTGGAAGGAACTGCTCTTGGAACTGTGCGCGACGGAGGCGACAATCCTGGTCGTCTCTGGCGAAAGCGATATGGATCGCGTGAAAGAACTCAAGTCCGCGTTCGATGATCGCCTCGTTTTTCTCGATAATCTCCCGCTCCACCTCCTCGGCGCCGTCCTTCAATCTTGTGAGTTTTTCGTCGGTCACGACAGCGGGATCTCCCACCTCGCCGCCGCTGCAGGTGCGGAGTGTCTCCTGCTCTTCGGCCCGACAGACCCGGCGGTCTGGGCTCCCGCGAACCCGGACGTGAATGTCTTGCGTGCGCCTGGCGGATTGATGCACAAACTTTCCGTGGAGGACGTCAGAGCCCGGCTCCCCGCCTTCCTCTCATCACCATGAAAGAAACCATCCTGGCCGTAGACCCGTCACTGCGCGGAACGGGGTTTGCCATCCTCGAACGGATGAGCGGAAAACCCCGATGTCTGCACTTTGGCGTCATTAAGAATTCCCCGCGCCTCACGATATCCGGCTGCCTCGTCGCGATTCATGAGCAGCTCAGCGATGTGATCGCGCGCTTTGCTCCGGAAGCCATGGCGATCGAAAGCGTGATTTACGTGCAAAGCTATCCGACCGCCATTACGCTCGGATCCGCCCGCGGAGCGGCTCTGCTGGCCGCCGCCCAGCGCGGGATCCCCATCCATGAATACGCTCCCCGGCGTGTCAAGCAGGCGGTCGTTGGCCGCGGCGGCGCCCAGAAATCTCAAGTGGCGTTCATGGTGCGCGCCCTTCTCGGCATGACTGTGACCCCTCCGCCGGATGCCGCGGACGCGATCGCAATAGGGCTCACACATTTTCAATCCGCCGACGCGGCAGCCCACCGGAAGGTCCCGTTGGATCGCATATGAAAGTTCTTCAACTCGGGCGTATCGAATACCAAGCCGCTCTGGAAATCCAAAACCAACACGTCGAAGACCTGGTATCCGGGACAGGCGCCGAAGCCCTCCTGCTCTTGGAACACGAACCGGTTTACACGATCGGTCGCACCCGCGACCAATCCAGTCTCCGCGACCGCCTTCCCTACCCCGCCATCGAAACAAACCGCGGCGGACAGGCGACTTACCACGGTCCCGGCCAACTCGTCGGATACCCGATTCTCGACCTCAATACACGCGGACGCGACCTCCACAACTATCTCAGGTTTCTGGAGGAGTTTCTCATCAGGCTCTGCGCGGAATATGGCGTGAAGGCCTCACGCCGTGATGGGCTCACCGGCGTGTGGGTCGGAGAAAAAAAGATCGCCTCCCTCGGGGTCGGCGTGAAGAAGTGGATCACAATGCACGGCTTCGCACTGAACGTCCTCGCTTCCAGCCTGCCAGCATTTTCTCATATCACCCCTTGCGGAATCCCGGGTGTCGAGATGACTTGCCTGGAGACGGAGTCCGACACCATGATTTTCCTGCCGGAAGTCACCACCCAAGCGGCGGAAACCTTCCCTGCACTTCTGGAGGAAATGCGCTAGCGCCGGCTTCGCAGCATCGTAGCCGCCAGGTGAATCGCGGCCTGCATGCTGTCTGATCGCGCGACGCCTTTTCCCGCGATGCCGAAGGCCGTGCCGTGGTCGGGACTGGTCCGGACAAACGGCAAGCCGAGCGTCACATTGACGCCTTGATCAAAGGCGTGAAGCTTCAGCGGAATCAGCCCCTGATCGTGATACATGCACAGCACGCCGTCGAATTCCCCGGCGACCGCCCGCTGAAAAATCGTATCCGGCGGAAGCGGACCCGAGAACACGGCGTCCTTGGATTTTTCCAGCTCAGCGACTGCGGGCGAAATAATTTCGATCTCCTCGGTTCCGAGGTCACCTCCCTCGCCTGCATGGGGATTCAGCCCGGCCACGGCAACCCTCGGCTCCTTGCACCCACACTGCCGGAGAAATGATACGAGCAGGCTTCCGATGCGGACGATTTCAGATTTTTTCAAAAGACCCGCGACCTGCACGAGTGGCACATGAGCGGTGACAAGGGCGACAGTGAGCCCACCGCCGGTCAGGCACATCGCAAAATTCTCAACCCCGGCCCGCGCCGCAAAGAATTCTGTCTGCCCCGGAAAGTGGCAGCCGACATCGTGAAGCGCCTTCTTCGAGACCGGTCCGGTGACCACCGCCTGCCACCTGCCGGAGAGGAGATTTTTGGCGGCGGTTTCCAAGGCCTCGACAGCAGCACGAGCGGATTCTTTTGTCGGCGATCCAGGCTTGTGGCCAGACATTTCCCCGACGACTTCGAACTCAAAATCGCCAGGCAGATCGCGGGATGCCAAGGCCACCCGAATGACCTCAGGTCCAATGCCGGCGGGGTCGCCTGATGTGATACCAATGACTTGTTTCATGCTTGAATGACGGGATGGAATTTTTGCGCCAGCGGCATCCGTCGTCCGATGCCGAATGCCCGACCTGTGACCTTGAGTCCTGGAGCGGCTTGCTCGCGTTTGTATTCGTTGAGGTCCACCCGCCGGATCACCCATCGGACGGTTTCCTCCTCAAAGCCTCTCCGGATGATTTCACCGGCGCCGAGGTTATCCTCGACGTAGAGCCGAAGGATTTCGTCCAGCACCTCGTATGGAGGGAGGGTGTCCTGGTCGGTCTGGTCGGGCCGGAGTTCCGCGCTGGGGGGCTTTGTGATCGTCCGTGAGGGAATGAGTTCGTGACGCGCATCGGCGTTGAGAAATTCCGCCAGTTTGTAAACCGTTGACTTCGGAAGATCCGAGATGACCGCTAGGCCACCGCACATGTCGCCATAGAGCGTGCAATACCCGACAGCCAGTTCGCTCTTATTCCCGGTGGTCAGCAGGAGGTGGCCGAACTTGTTCGACAGCGACATCAGGGTGAGCCCGCGGAGACGGGCCTGCATGTTTTCCTCGGTGATGTCCTCGGACCTTCCGGAAAATGCCCCGCTCATCTGCTCCTTGAAGGCGTCGAAGCTTCCGGAAATTGGAATTTCCAGGCATTCCATTCCGAGGTTGGCCGCGAGTTGGAGGGCATCCTCGATGCTGTGATCTGAAGAAAACTCCGACGGCATCGCAACCCCTTTGACATTAGCGGCACCGAGCGCTTGGACGGCAAGGCACGCTGTCACCGCGCTGTCGATCCCGCCGCTGAGCCCGAGCACGGCTGTTCGGAATCCGCACTTGACCATGTAGTCGCGCAGACCGAGCACGAGGGCATCGCGGAGGTCGGCCATGTCCGTGCGGGCCACAGCCTCGGTTGGCCACGGGCTGAGGATCGAGACCTTTGCCGGGGAGCCTTCAGCTTCTGGTCCACGAAACTCCACCTCGTGGTTCATGTCACCGATGTCGAGAACGAACGTTCCTTCCTGAAACCCTGGAGCCTGCATCCAGATCACCCCGTCGGCAGTCGCCGCGAGCGAGTATCCATCAAACACAAGCTGGTCGTTGCCCCCGACGGCATTGCAATAAAAGAACGGCACGCGGTGGCGTCCGGCCTGCCGTCGGATCATCTCCCTGCGCAGTGCCGGCTTCCCGATCTGAAATGGCGAGGCGCTCAGGTTCAGGATGGCCGCAGCTCCCGCCACCACAAGGTCGTGCACCGGATCACACTCGTAGAGCCCCCGGGGAAGATAATCCGGAGTCCAGATGTCTTCGCAAATTGTTACCCCGATCCGCCGGCCGCCGATGTCCAGTGGCGCAGGAGCGGGCCCAGGCTCAAAATACCTCGCCTCATCGAAGACATCGTAGGTTGGCAAAAGGGACTTGAACACCTTCCTCACAGGTTGATTTTTTTCGAGCACAGCGGCGGCATTGAAAAATGGCCGCCCGCTTCCTGATGGATTCACGTCCACGCAACCGACCAGCAGGGCGGCTTTTCCGACGTGCCGGTGAAGCTCGTCGAGCGCCGCGAGATTCCGCGGAACAAAATCCGATTTGAAGAGCAGGTCCTGCGGTGGATAGCCGGTGAGCGAAAGCTCCGGCGTGAGAATAATCTGCGCCCCCCGGCTTTCCAGATCCTGCGCGGCACGGGCGATCTTGCGGGCGTTTCCCTCGAAATCGCCAACGGTCGTGTTGATCTGGGCAAAACCGATTTTCACCAGAACCCCCATTGGTGCGTAGCCATGATATAGATACCCAGCCCGAGATTTGTGACCGCATGCGCCACGACGCAGGCACCGAGGCTCTTCGTGCGCACAAGCAGCCCGTTGAAAAGCAATCCGGTCAAAAACGCCGCCGGCCAGTCGGGCATCGAGTGCACCAGCATGAACAAGCCGGCCACCCCGAAAAAGGAAAGCCGGCTGTAGGTGCCGAGCGGGATGTTTAGAAAGTCCTCGCGGATTAGATAGCGCATCAGAAATCCCCGCCAGAAAATCTCCTCGATCAGCGGGACAATAATGACCAGTCGGGCGAATCGCGCTGCAACCGTCAGCGAATACACCAACGGACTCCCGGAAAAAAATGTGGGATCAAACCCTTTCGTTCGCGGAGGAACCTCTGGGAGCACCTGCGGCAGAAGCCAAAGTCCAAGAGCCAGAAGACCGGTCGCCAACGCGGCGAACCATCCTCCTCCTTTTCCAAAATCATACTGCTTCCAGAAAAATACCAACGCCGCCCCACAGATCAATGTCTGCAGCGGGTAAACCCAGTATTCGGGCTTCGCCAGGAGAGGCCCGCCGGATGCTCCCCCCAGAAATCGAACCGCCTCGACAAGTGCCAGCCCGCCCAAAAACAACGCGAACGGCACGACATACGCCGCCAGCGGGGACTTCTTTGATTCCTGCATACCGGCCTCGTCATACCTCAATTTCAAGGACGGGGGAACACTTTTGCTTTCCGCAACGTCCGTTCCCTTGTTAGTGTTCGTTCCCGTGACGAACAATCCCGTCTTCCATTTCTTCCACACCCCTGGAAATGCGGGGCCTCTCGTCTTGCGGATGGCGACCGCCGCCGTTTTTTTCTTTCATGGAACCCAGATGGCACTCGGTTGGTTCGCGGGAGCCGGATGGCACCGGACGATCGAGACATGGACATCGGCGACCGGGCTTGGGTGTCCGGCGGTTATTGCTCCGCTGCTTATGCTCGCGGAACTGATCATTTGCGCCAGCCTCTTCCTCGGTTTTTTCACCCGCCTTTCGGGAATTGGCGTTGTCCTGATCATGTCCGGAGTGCTTTTTGCCATCGGCAAAACGACTTTTCTCGATCTGGAGCTTCCGTTGATGGTCTGGGCGGCGGGACTTGCCCTCTTCTGCATCGGCGGCGGGGCGTTCTCCATCGACCGTGCAATCAGCAAAAATCTTCTCCCGGTCGTCGGATAGGATTTTGAAAAAGCCCGGATGGATCGCGATTTCGGGCATCGCGATTTTTAGCGGAGCATTCTACATCCTCACCTCATTCCTTCTGCGCCGCTGGCTTGGAGGGACGCCGGCTGTGGCGTCCCGGATTTCGGAAGAGGAAAACCTCAAATCAGCGCCAACGCCGCAGCATCCTCCAGCCCCTCTCGATCCGGTCACCATTTTCCGCCCGATCAAATCCGGTGAACCCGGGCTCCGAAAAAATCTGACGGTATTCCTCTCCGCGATCGAAGCCGGCGACCAGGTCATATTTTGCGCGTCAGCCCAGGAGGAATTGCGCCGGTGCGAAGCTCTTGCCGCCGGACACCCGGAACTCGACATCCTCTGTTTGCAATCTGCCGGAAACCTCCACAGGAACCCCAAAATCAACAAGCTCGCTCAGATGGAAGCTTTTGCCTCACGCGAACGATGGATTGTTCTGGACAGCGACGCCATGCCCGACCGCGCGTTCCTCCAAGCATTTCGCCGCGATTGGCAAGCAATGGACGTGGACGCCATCTCCGCACCATACGCCCATAAACCCGTCGGCTCATTTCCTTCCCGACTGGATGGCTTGGGAACCGGACTTGCACTCTGGCCTGGTGTCGCGCTTCTCAGAGCAACTGACCGCCTGGATTTCCTGACCGGTGCCTGCATGGGAGTGAAAGCCTCCGCCATGAGAAAGTTCGGGGGCTGGAAAACCCTCGGGGATGCGCTGGCGGATGACCATGAACTCGGCCGTATTGTCTCCCGGACGGGAGGCCGCGTGGGCATCTCAAACTCCGTGATCGAGCTCGAAGCAACCGACCTCGCGTGGAAGGAATGGCTGCTCCACCAACACCGGGCATTTGTCACATTCCGCCTGTGCAATCCCGCAGGGAGCCTCGGCATTCCCCTCACCCACGGCGCTGGCCTCTCGTTTTTTTGGCTCCTGCTCAGCCCCAGATCCCCAGGACGCTGGCTCCTTCATCTGGGCCTGCTGTTTCTCCGTGCCGAATCCGCGAAGCCGCTGCCCGGGCCGTCACACACCCTTCGCGAAATCTGGCTCGTCAGCCTGCTGGAACCATTCTTCTGGCTGTTCTCCTGGCTTCCGCTGCCGGTCTTCTGGGCTGGCAAATGGATCCGGACAGGAAAAACTTGGGAGTTGACCGGCTCCCCGCCCGCCGTTAAATCTGAGCCTTCGTCGCGGGTATAGCTTAATGGTAAAGTTCCTGCCTTCCAAGCAGGCCATGAGGGTT
>CAZSDC010000090.1:0-11503 GCA_964605515.1 uncultured Chthoniobacter sp. | reverse complement strand
TTATAGGTTTCGTTGAACTCCACGTTGTCACCCGTCCAGAAGTCGGTCGCTGTGTGGCCCGTTTTCAAGGCAAGATTCCCGGTGGTTAGCGGGGTGTTTACCGCATACTGGACAAGGACGCTGCTGTTTGCGCCCGACCAAACTGGAGTGTCTCCATTGACGGTCAGAGTGATGGCAGTGGTTGAATTACCCAGCGCGGAGCTCTGGCGACCTGTCAGACCCGAAATCGTTCCCTTGGCGAAATCGGTTATTCCACCCGTGAGTGAGCCATAGGTGATCAGGTCGTAGGTGGTACCGGTGGTCCACCCGCTGCTGTTCGTGGCGTTGACCGTAATCGATCCGAGCCCGTTATTCGCCGTGATGAGCGCTCCGGTCACGCCGATGCCCTTGGTCGTTCCGACCTCAAAGATGTTCAGCGTGCCGTTGCCGTTAAAGGTGAGTTTACCGATCGTCAGCGTGCCCGTTCCCGTGCCGTTACCGTTTTGAACCGTGTTGGCCGCCAAATCGGCGACAGTCACGTTTCCTACCGTGGCCGTGCCGTCCAAAGTGCCCTGGGTCAGGGTGATCGCATTGGTTCCCGCCGTGGAGCTGGTGTAAACGTATTTTGCACCGCTGCCGTTGATCGTGACGCCGCTGGAGGTATTAATCGAGTTTGAGGTCACAGCCAAGGTGCCTCCGCTCACCAGTGTCGCACCGCGGTAGGTGTTGTTGCCCGAAAGGTTGAGCTTGCCCGTGCCGCTGTAGGTCAGGCCGCTGGTGGCTGTGGCATTGCCGTCGGAGATGACACCGGTGATGTTCACCGTGCCGCTGCCGTTGATCACATCCACATAGCTGGTGGCGCTGTTGCCCAAAGCGTAGCCGCCAAAGTTCACAGCCGAGGTGGCGGTCGTGCCGCTACCGTTGTTCACCGTCAGCGTGTTGTTGCCCGCGAGGGTATTGGTCATCACGCCACCGAAGGTCAGGTTGCCAGCACCGTTGAGGGTGATCGTGCGGTTGCCGCTGTTCGTCACCGCGCCCGTGCCGAGGTTCAGGCTGCTATTGGAGGTGCCCGCCGAGGTGCTGAAGGCGAAGTTGCCGCCGAGGGTGATGGCGACATTGTTCGATAGGGTCTTGGTAGATCCGCTGGTGTTGTCCAATGTGCCGCTCGTCAAAGTGAGACTGTTTCCACCGCCAGCACCGCCGATTGCAGCGGCGTTATTGAGGTTCAGCGTTCCCCCGTTAAGGGTGGCAGCGACACCCCAGTTGGTGCTTGATCCGCCATTCTGCCCGTTGGCCATGGTCACGGTGCCGTTGTTGATCGTGATTGTTCCGTATCGGTTGGTGGCTGTCGTATAATTTCCATTGATCGTCAGCGTGTTGCTGCCGGCATTCACGGTCAGGGCAGCGGCTTGGTTGCCACTGATATTCACCCCCGCGCTAAGCGTGAGGTTTGCACCGCTCAAGTTAATGGTTGCCGCAGCACTGTTGAAAGTGAACTGGTTGCTTAACTGCAAGGTGTCGCCCGATGTGCTGCTGACCGTAAGGTTGCCACTGCTACCCGCAGTAAAATTATTTGCCAGCGTAAGCGTTTTTCCAGTGCCATTGCCGGTCAACTGGTTGACCGAGATAGTGTAGGCGCCCGCTGCTCCAGTGAAGATCGCAGGCGTGAAGGTCGCGTTCGAGTCGGAAGCAAGGGCGAGCGTTGTGCCAGCTGCCATCGTGATCGCCGAGCCCGAGCTCATCGAAGTATTTCCGCTGTATTGCACCGTGCCCGCGGTGATCGTGGTCGAACCGTTATAGGTGTTCGCGCCGGCGAGCGTGAGGGTGCCGGTGCCGTTCTTGGTGATGCCAAAGCCGACGCCCGAGATGATATTGTTAACGGTGAGACCGCCGGTGCCGATGGTCCAGGTGTTGTTGGCACCGAGGGCGATGTTGACGCTCTGGTTGGCGGTAGAGGAGCCGATGGTGACCGCGCCGGTGCCGACCGTGAGGCCTGTTTGAAGCGTGAGCGTCTGGTTTGCCCCACTGGTGGTGTTGGTGAGGCTGGTCGAGTTGCCACTGATGTTGGTGAAGTTGATCGTGTTGGCGGCAGCGGCGGCGGCGATGTTGATCGTCAGCGTACCGTTGGCGTTGCCCGGCCCGAGGATGGTGAGGTCATCCGAGATAGTGGTAGTATTACCTGTTGACCAGTTGGAGCCGGTTCCCCACAGCGCGGCGTTGGCGCCAGTCCACGTGGAAATGGCTGCCGGGGCGGTGGACGCGAGGAGCAGAGCCGCGAGGCAGATGCTTGCGGCGATGAATTTGTGGATAGTCTTCATGGTAAGGGAGGGTGCTGACGGCCTGTCTGTGGAGATGGACCTCTGGGTGCAAGTAATCTCCCATGTCTTCCAAGGGTGGTCTAGAGGGATTTTACTGAACCGATTAACTTGAATCCGGGAGAAGAGGCTCACGCAAAGGGCGCAGTGAACGCGGAGGAAGGAACTGGAATACAGCACCCACCACCGGGGCGACGCGTTTTCTGTCCAATCCTTTCTTTCTGTCTTGGCGTTCGTTGCGCCCTTTGCGTGAAATCCAACCGCTTTTTCCAAGAAGAGGCTCACGCAAAGGACGCGGAGCCGCAAAGGAGAAAAAGGGGGGTTGGGCGGGGGGCTGGAGAGCGCGCAACCTCGCGTGCAGAGGTCGGCAACTCGCCGACCGGATTGATCCCCCTGGCTCGGAACGGTTGAATGGCGGGTCGCATTCACGGCACACGGTCGCGTGCGCTCCCCGGACAAGGGGGGTGCCTACTGGCGTTTATTCAGTTTTTCGGCGATCCAAGCAGGGGCGCGGCGGAGGTCGAGCACTGCCCGGACGAAGGCCGTGCCCTCCTTCACTTCGTAATAAACGGCGAATGGGAACCGCTTCGAAAGCAGACGGAAAAACTTTCCGAAATGGACGGTGTGGATACCGGCAAACAAGCGCAGGGAATCAATGTCCGAATAAAGCGAATCCAAAAAATATGTTCCCAATCCCGCCTCCTGTCGCTCGTAGAAATGGAACCCCCGCCGCAAGTCGGCCAGCGCGGCTGGCTGGATGGAGGTTTTCACTGCAGCTCTTCTAGGAGCTGGCGCTTGGCGGTTTCCCAATCCACAAACTTCTCTTCCCCCGATTCCATGAGCCGGTCGCGTTCGGCCAGAACATCGCCGTGCCAAGCAGGAGAACCGATTTCCTTGCCCGACAAGTCGGTCCAGAGGTCCTCCATGAGCCGGAGCTTGTCCGGGATGCTCATTTGTTGAAGGTCAATCGTTGATGGCATGGAGCACCCGTAGCAGAGCGCTGAGCCGTCCGCAAGTTACTTGAGAAAGCCGGCGTATTTCTTGCGTGCAGCCTTGGCGTGCGTTGCGCCCTTTGCGTGAGATCCAACTGCTTGCCTGCTTTTTTTCGGTTGCACGCGAGTTAACCGGATCACTTATCTTTGTGTGGAAAGCATGGAACTTCGGGATAATTTTGCTGAGCACTGAGTATTTACAGGATACATATACGCATCCCCCCCTGAGACCAAGATGACCACATCCCGAAGGCTGTTCTGCCGAGCGACTCGAATTGGCTTTTCGCTGATCGAGCTTCTGGTGGTGGTTGCCCTGATCGGGATCCTGACGGCGCTGCTGGTGCCGGCGCTGGGATCGATCAAGGGGGCCGGGGCGTTGAGCAAGGCCTCGTCTGATCTTGCGGGCGTGTTCGAGCAAGCCCGCGCGTATGCGATGGCGCAGAACACGTATGTCTATGTGGGGGTGCAGGAGGTGGATGCGGTGTCCCCGACCTCGACCGACGGGATCGGCCGGGTGGCTGTGGCAGCGGTCGCCTCGAAATCCGGGCAACGCCCGGCGAACTCTTCCGCAGAAACGGTGGCGATCAGCAAGGTTCTGTTATTGGACGGGGCGCACATCACGAACGTCGCCTCACTCGGCAGCGCAGGCAACATGCAGCGTCCGGTAGCGGCAGGGGGACCGGCAGTAGACCTCGGCCAAAGCGCGGCAGCGACGAACTACCAGTTCGCCTGGCCTCTGGGAGCGGTGGCCGGAAGCGCCAGATACAAATTTTCCAAGGCGGTCGAGTTCGACCCACAGGGCGTGGTCCGGGTGCCGACGACGAACTCATACGCGCAAGTCCTGCAGCCCTACATCGAGATCGGACTGGTGACGGCGCGAGGAAACTCGGCCACCACCTCCTCAAATCAGGCCGTCATCCAGATCAACGGGATCACAGGTGCAGCCCGCATATTCAGGCCATGAAGACGGAGATTGGAGAGCGGAGAGCGGAAACCGGAGACCGGAGACCGGAGAGAGGAAGCAAATGTTGCGTGGACTTGCGCCCTACCTAGCCCGGCCACACGCTCGATTTTCCCTACCAGGCACAAATCGCTTCCCCGCGGGTGCTCAAGTTTCCGGTTTCAAGTTTCCAGTTTCCGGTTTCCGCTTTCCGGTTTCCGCTTTTTCCCTCGTCGAGGTGACGCTGGCGCTCGGGATCGCGGGGTTTTGCCTTGTAGCGATGATGGGCCTGATCCCGGCCGGGATGAGGAACGCGGCGACGGCCAGCGAGCAGACGATGACGGTGGGGATCCTGGGGTCGGTCATTTCCGATCTCAAGGGGACGCCAGCCGCGACGAACGCATCGCCGCGCTTCGGCATACCGATTCCCCAGCCAGGAAACTCGGCTTCCAACACGATCTATTTTTCTGAAGACGGACAGAACGTGGCGGGAGCGTCCACCGCCCGCTACGCGGCGGTGGCGACGCTGTCGGCGCCGGCGAACTCCACGGTCGTCAACACGCAGGTCCGGGTCTTTTGGCCGGCGGGAGCCGCGGCCGCCAACGCTTCCGGCTCGATCGAAGGAATCACCGTTCTCGACCGCTTCTGAAACGACCCATGACGAACCGCCCGAAAACCTCCAACCCGCCGGATGGCTTCTCCATTTTGGAACTGCTCGTGGCGATCGCCGTGCTGACGATCCTGGTGGTTCTGGTGGCGCAGATGCTGGGCAGCGCGTCCTCCGTGACCTCCGGGAGCCGCAAGCGGATGGCCGCCGACGAGGAGGCCCGCATGGTATTCGACCGCATGTCGGCCGACATTGCGCGGATGGTGAAGCGCGACGATGTGGACAGCCTGTTTCTCAGCAAGGCAGGCAACGACGAGATGTATTTCTACAGCGAGGCTCCCGCGATTTACGCCAACGCGGCCAGCAACAGCCCGGTTGCGCTCGTGGGCTACCGGGTCGAAAGCAACAGCCTCGTGCGGGTGAGCGAGGGGAAAAACTGGGACGACATCACGTTTCTCACCGTGGGCACCAACGGGACAACCAACGCCGCATCCCGGATCTCCACGAATTCCGCCGTCGCCCAGGTCATCGGGCCCTCCGTCTTCCGCATGGAATACACGTTCCTGATGAAACCCGGCACGACGAACGTCTCGGGCGGGACGAACTCGGCGAACACCTACTCGCAGACAAATGTCGCGGGAATGGGCTTCAAGGACGTCTCGGCCGTGGTCGTCTCGCTGGCGGTGCTCGACGAGAGCAGCCGGAAAATCGTCGATACAAACGCGCTGGGAACGATCGCCGGCAACATGTCAGACGCCACGACAGGACCGTCCTCGACAAACTGGTCTGCCACAGTGACCAGCCTGCCCGGCCCGGCCCGCGCCGCCACCCGCATTTACCAGCGATACATCCCGGTCACACAATGATGAAACCCCATTCCCCATTTCAACCCGGATCCGGCAAATTCTCACGCGGAGCCGCAGAGCCCGCAGAGAAAAACCGATTTCGTGTTCTCATTCCGCATTCCCCATTTCGCATTTCGCATTCGGCGTCAAGCCGTGGTGCCGCGCTGATTGTTGTTCTCTCGTTCATCGTGCTGCTCATGGCGGTCCTGATGGCCTATTTTTCCCAGAGCCTGCTCAACCGGCAGATTTCGAAGTCGAGCACGAGTTCGTCGCTCGTGCAGCATTTTGCCGACGGCGCAGTGAACACGGTTATCGGCGACCTGCGGGCTGAGATCAAAGCCGGTTCGACAGCGACCAATATCGTCACCGGCTCGGTCACCAACACGATTTACTACCCCCAATCACCCACGAACATGGTGCCTGCTCTCTCCGGCTCCACCGGGACCAACGGGCTCGAAAACCTCGTGAAGCGGAGCTCATCAGCCAACGCCTTTTATCCGGGGAGCACCAACCGCGCCGCCGCGTCGTCCACGACCAACGCCTCCGCCAACGGCCGCTTCATCTCCCCCGCACGCTGGAACAAGCCGCTCTTGATCCAGCCGACGTCAACAAACGACCTGACGCCGCTCGCATCGGCAGGATTCGTCGCCCCCGACTGGATCTTTGTTGCCCGCGACGGCTCGAACCCGACGGCGTGGAACACAAACATGCTCTGGTCGGAGACCGCCCCGACGGCGGTGGTAGGGCGCTACGCCTACGCGATCTACGACGAGGGCGGGCTCCTCGACGCAAACGTGGCCGGCTACCCAACGACGCTCACCAACCAGCCCGCAGGAGCCACCAACGTGGCATACAAGCAGGCCCTCTCTTACGCCGACCTTACACAGCTCGGCCTGAGCGCCAGCAACGTGGATGCCCTCGTGGGCTGGCGTAACAAGGCCACCCTCGACCAGAACGTAACAAATTATATCGGCTATGTCGCGGGCAACACCAACGGATTCCTCAAAACCGCCAACACGCAACTGACCGGCAGCGGAAAATCCGACCGCATGTTTGTCTCCCGCCAAGAACTCATCAATTTCTTCAACACGCAACTCGGCGGAAGTTCCGACCCAGCCGTCCTGAACTCGCTACGATACCTCGGGACATTCAGCCGCAGCCTCGAACAGCCATCCTATGTTCCCCCGGCGAACAGGCCGACGGTGCACAGCGAGGCAACCGGCGGGACCAAAGCGGCCGGCCTGGACAACGAGATTAACCCACGCTTTCTGGAAGTGAGGGTTTCGACGCCTTTCAACCGGAACAGCTCGCTTAAGTCCGGCTACAGTCCCGGCGACATTAGCAAACCGGATTTCGGGCCCAAGGCCGAGACCGGAGATCCGCTGGTGAAGGACCGCTTCGCCCTGAACCGGCTCGCTTGGATAACATACGCGGGGCCTAGCGCGAGCAGGAATACATCCGCGACGGCAACGACCGGCAGCGACGGAGATATCGGCATCCTCAAGCAAAATGGAATCACGAAAGAGTGGCTCGATCTGGGGACGGAGCAAAACATCGAGAAGTATTTCGGGCTGACATGGGATTCGTCGAACTCCAGGTGGAATTACAACGTTCACAATGGGGCCACCGGAACCGGCCCAAAGGGGGCCATCACCCGGCTTAAAAACCTGCCCGGCCTTTCGCAGCCGAGGGAGGCAGACTTTTTTGAGCTTCTCAAAGCGGCGGTGCAGGTGGGATCGGTGGGAAAAGCCCTGTTAAACTCCAAGACAGCCTTGGCAGCACCAAGTGGCGCCACGCAGGCCGAAGTGCCGGAGAACTATTATTATGAAAGGCATAGTTCGGTCGATTACCAGATCATGCAAATCGGGGCCAACATCATTGACCAGTATGACGCCGACGGTTATCCCACGCGCATTGTCTTCGACGACGGGTCGTCGTTGGGCACGACGGAATTTCAGGGGGTAGAAAACCTCCCCTACCTGTCAACGGTCGTCAATGGCATCTTCCAGGCCGCGAAGCCTTTGCCGGCGAGCGGCGACAGCAATGGCAACCCTGTTTTGACATCAGACTCCGGCAACGGCACGCTGACCTCCCCGGGATTGGGCCTCGTGATGCAGATGCCCGTGATTTGGAACCCGCACGACATCAACAGCTCGATGGGGACCCCCAGGCCAACGTTTTTCCGGGCTGTCATGGACAGCACGACGCCCGATAACGTGTCGGATGGCGGCAGCGCCACCTACAACAAGGTGTTCGCTTATGCGACCTCCTCAAATATTGTGCGAACCGGAACGTATGCGTCGGGAAGCAACTCACCTATTGGTGCATTGGCGAGCCCGGAGTATTCCTATACGGCAGATTCTGGCTCTCCGGACTCAAACCCTGGAGCAGGCAATCTCGTTTATAAGGATTCCACCGGGTTTGGCAGCGGCCTAGCTGCCCCTATTTACGCGGCTAACAGCGCACTAACCTTTGAGGTCCCGAGTGGTGGGACGGGGTTGTTTCGCGAACCAACCATGCTTATGAGAGGAGGATTCCCCGCTGGTTCGAATCTCCAACTCTCCTCCACGCACCGTCTTCTAAATGATTCCGCAATCGGAGGCCGCGCCACGACGGCGGGTGTCATGACCGCCTATGCCGACCCGGCGGGATTGGGACTTGATCCCGTCGACTCCCCATTCGTCGGATTTTATCTCGGATCCTTTCCGCTCAGGTGGTTGAAGACTGTGACCGTGAGCGGAAATGCCACCCAATACACGCTTTCCAGCTCAGCTGGCGGAGTCTATACGGCCCGATACGTGCCGAGCACTGCAGGCGGAAGCAAAGACGCGAATTTCTTCACTTATCGCCTGCAATGCAGTTCATCAGCAGGCGGCCCATGGGTAACATACGATTCCAAGTATGGAGCGACATCAGGGCCAAACAGGTTGCTCGCGGATATTGGATCCGGTTCCCTCATCAATGGCTTTTCCAACAGGGAGTATCCGGGGCTGGGAGGTGGATTCGGCTATTATGCCGCATCCGTCGATCCGCGCTCCAGCCGTTTCGGCCTCTTCCGCCAGGATGCAGGGGCGGGTGACGGCTTTGCCAAATCGATCAATGCCCGCCTGTGGAACAGCATCGACACAAGATCCTCGCCCGGCTGGGTCGATGCAAGCAACCGCGTGATGCTGACCTTGAGCCCCGACGGCAGTGCCGGCTGGTTTTTCACGGGATACGATGCCTACAAGGCCATTGCGGCGGCATCGGGCTGGAACATTAACACGGTCACCACCACGACGTGGGCCGGCAGTTTCACCGTGATGAAGCCCGGTTTGCTGCAACAAAACAACACGGATGCCCCATCGCACCAAAGCAAGTTTTATAGCGACGGGCAGGGAGGGGCTGGCAAGGGCGGTTATTATTATGCCGATCCCGATGGCGTCGTTCGAAGGGCTGTCGGCGGGTGGGTGCCTGCTGGAACCGCCACCTCCCCGACGATGAGCGGAAAAGTGCCTTCCGCAACCACCACTGTTGGGCTGCCCATATCCAGGGCTACTTCCTTTTCGGGCGCGACCAAAGTGCCGCCCGGCGGTCAATATTCGCCGACAATTAATGGGAATACGGCGATCACTTCCTCGAATTACACATATCAGGCCCAGAGCAGGCCGTTCATGTTGAACCGGCCCTTCCGCTCGGTCGGCGAGCTTGGGTACGTATTTCGTGACTCCCCGTGGAGAAACCTTTCCCTTTCGACGCCGGAGAGCGGGGACGTCGCTCTGCTGGACGTGTTTTGCTTGAATGAAACCGGTAATCGGAGCGCATTGACCGCAGGAAAAATCAATCTGAACACGAGGCAGCAGCCCGTCGTTAAGGCAGTGCTGGCCGGAAGCGGCCTCGACGATGCGCAGATCACGCTGAACACGCCATTATCCACCTCCTCATCCAGTGTTGCCGGATCGCTCGCGTCAGCGTTGGTCGCGCGAACAACAGGCGCAGGGACGGCGTACGGACCTTTTGTGAACCCGAGCGACCTCGTCGGAAGGTTCAAGCAGAAGACAGCTATCGCAACCGCATCGCCGGGAGACGTGAACCTTTCGCTGGGAAATGACTTTATGGACGGCAAGCTTTCCTATGTCGGCTTCAGCGGGGAATGGGACAGCGCAAGCAAAGCTCCGCTCATCGCCTCGACACCGACCGATCTCATCTCCGTTTACAACAGCTCGTATGCATCGGCCGCCCAACTTAACGGGTCACGGGAAGCGGTATCCTATATTCCGCGACTACACGAAGCGCCGATCCGGGCGCTTACCTCCACTTCGCAAACCCGCGTCTGGAACCTGCTGATCGACGTCGTTGCCCAAGTCGGCCGTTTCCCGCAGTCCGCAACGGGATTGGACGGATTTGCGGTCGAGGGGGAACAGCGGCTCTGGGTCCATGTCGCCATTGACCGCTTCACCGGCCAGATAATCGATAAACAATTAGAAATTGTAAAAGAATGAAAACCATAAAACTGATTGCCTTTGCGGCGATGATATCGGCGACGCAAGCCGCCCTTTCCCAAGACAGCGGTTCGAGTCAAGCGACACTTCCCCCCGGCCCGCTATTAAACCGGGCACCGGACCCCAGCCGGTGGGTGATTTCATTCTTTGAGAGCCCTGCAGCACCCCAGGGAACGGATGCAACGGGCACCTCCCGAAAATCCGCCAAGACCAAGTCCGTCGTTGTAGAAAAGGCGGATAACGCCTACTATGAAGTCACCATCGACCAGACTGGACGAGAGATGGAAACGTGGCGCAAGGGAGGTTTTTTCCTTTCGAAGGAAAAAAAGTCGAAAGAGTGGTCGGTTTCAGTTGCCGGGGCTGGAGACCCCTTCGAGGTGCCGGATTACTCGAAAACCGATTTTGCGGGGATGGACTGGATTTCCCCTCAGACATTTGCAGGTTTCAAGGAATATCAGGGAATAAAATGCATGGTGTTCAAGGGCCAGGTCCTCCCTCTCAACCAGAACGACCTGGATATCAAGAAGGAGTTCATTGATGCCCAGCGAAAGGCCGAAATGCTGGCCGGCGTGAAAATCGACCCGGTCACGGATGCCCCGATCGCCTTGAATACCCCGAAAACGAAACCTTTCGACCCGAAGGACTACATGGTTCCTTCCGAGATCTTTATCAACTTGGAAACACGCCTGCCGGTTATTTACAAATACGGGGATAAATCGCGCACATACCAATATTCCGGGCTGTCTCCCTCCGAGGTCACGGTCCCAAATGAGGCCCAAAGCAACGTCAAGGATTACCTCAGTTATATGATGCGGCTCTCGGCCAGAGCGGCCAAACCTTAGCAGAATTTACCAACTAATACGCCCGCGACCAGATCCTATTTTTTACAACATATGAACGGAATCCTTCATCTTCTTCTTTCCACGGGCGGGCTGATACCCGGCGGCGCGCCCCACGCGGTGGCTGTGCGGCTGGGGTTGATCGACTACGCGATCCTCGCATCCTATATCGCGGTGGTGGTGGGCGTAGGGTTCGCGCTGCGGGGCCGGGTGAAGAGCTCGACCGACTTTTTTCTTTCCGGGAGGTCGATTCCGGTCTGGGTGACGGGACTGGCGTTCCTGTCGGCGAACCTCGGGGCGCAGGAGGTGATCGGAATGGCTGCGTCCGGGGCGAAATACGGGATCATGACGAGCCACTTTTACTGGGTGGGAGCGATCCCGGCGATGGTGTTCCTCGCGGTGTTCATGATGCCGTTTTACTACGGCTCGAAGGCGCGCTCGGTGCCGGAATATCTGAAGCTGCGCTTTGACGAGAAGACGCGGGCGCTGAACTCGCTGACCTTCG
>CAZSDC010000089.1:0-11598 GCA_964605515.1 uncultured Chthoniobacter sp. | reverse complement strand
CCCGCCGTCAAAAACCTCATGGATTCTCCGCCTGGGGAGACGGAGACTTTTCGCACCCTCCTCGATCTGCCTGGAATCCGGCTGGAGCAGATCGTCTCCAACGGCCAGGCCAGTGCGGAAGGGTTTTGGTATGATCAGAAGGAACCGGAGTGGGTGATGCTGGTCCGTGGCGAGGCCGTGCTGCAGTTTGATCCCGGCGGGGATACACCGCTGAAGACCGGCGACTTTCTTTTGATTCCTGCAAACACCCGGCACCGGGTGGAATCCGTATCGGCCGATGCGGTCTGGCTGGCCCTGCATTTTTCCATCTAAAACCCGCCATGTGCGCGACGTTCCAATTCCGGGGGAAAACCTACAAGCCCGGCAGCGAGGTCACCGGCTCCGGTGAGCGGGGGATCGTCCGCCATGCCTGGGCAGGATTTGCCAGGAGCGAAATCCTGTCCTGGTGGCAAAAACGCGGGGCAACCCTCATCGACATCCCGGCGGACCGGTTTGCCGAGCGCTCGGAGATCACCGGGAAGCTCATCTGGGATGATGTGGCAGACGGGCTTGTCATCCGGGGACTGCTGGACATCCAGACCGCCCAGCCGCTCATCAAAGTTGTCACACGGGCCTCAAGTCCGGAGGAACTCGACCGTTTCCAGCATCCGCGCATGCCGCTGATCGAGTCCCCTCAATTTGACTCGGTGCCGCCTGGGGTTATCCCTGGAGATGAGCTCGACTTGTTCGGATGAAGATATGCTTTGAATATTTTCAACCTATGAGTCGAATATCCATCGAAGTCACCCCGCAAGTCACCCCGCAAGTCGCAGGTGAAGTCACCGGACAAGAACGGCTAGAGTCGCGGCTAGAGTCGTCCGAGCAAGTGACCAAACAAGTCCCCCGCGAAATCGCAGGCGAAGTCGCAGGTGAAGCCCACACATACTTGAAGGGCGGTTTCAGCTTTCTTGAACATCCCGGATCACTGCTGAAAGACGTTTGAACGGTGCCAGGCGAGATGGGCTTTCGCTGGGCGGAGGATGACATCGCCTTTCGCCTTGCTGACGTTCGGGTTCAGCTTGCGCAGTTTGGTTGTCCAGACTTGAAGCTCAGTCATACGTTCATGAGTTGAGTGCATTAGGGTTGTCGAGAGCATATCCAGAAGGTCGTGCCCGCATTTTGGACAGAGGTTCTTGTTCGTGCCAGCTAGAATACGAGCCGGATCGCCGTGGCAGGCAGACCGCGATGTCAATAGGCAAGGACAGACCCCTTTCCTCCCCTTGTCTCAGTTCTCCTCGAAGTAATCCGAATCGATCCGCTTGAGGGAGATCGTCCGGGCGGTGGTCACGCCGATGTTGTGCTCGATCATCAGCTCGGCGAGGCGGGTTCCGTCTATGAGGATCACCTTCTGCTGGACACTTTTGGCGTAGTCGATCGCAGTCTGGGCGAATTCGCTGGTCGTGATGAAGACCCCCTTGTTCGCCTGCTGCCCTGCGAGGGCTCCGACGAAGCTTTGGATTTCCTTGCGGCCGACTGTCCCCTGCCAGCGTTTGGCCTGAACGTAGATCACATCGAGCCCTAGGCGGTCCTCATTGATGACGCCGTCGATTCCCTCGTCGTTGGATTTCTTGGTGATCTTTGCCGCTTCTTCCCGTGATCCGCCGTAGCCCATCGCAAAAAGGAGATCAACGACGAGTTGCTCGAAACGAAACGGATCCATCTTGGCCATTTGCGCCTGGAGTTCAGAGGCAAGTGACTCGTTGAGTTGTGAAAACGCGGATTCGATCTGCTCATCCGGTGTGCGGCTTTCCGTGAATAAGGTCGGCTGCGGAGGTATTACCAATCCCTTATCCTGGTTGGGAGTCACGAATTTCAGGAAACTCTCTGAGATTTCGGCGAGATATTTTCGCGTGATCTGTGGAGGGCCCTCCAACAGGACATTTTGTCCCGAGGCGTTGATTTGGTAGTGCCCCTTTGTAGGACGATCGAGCAGTCCGGCCTTGAAGAGGTCATAGCAGGCCCAATTGACACGGTTGTGCCATTTGCGTTGCGTGTTGCTGGGCAGCATTTCTGCCAGATCCTCATCGGTGAGATCAAATTTCGGAGCCAGCAGGTCGAAGACCTCGCTGATCTTGGTCAGAGTGCCACGCTCGGCCAGTAGTTCGAGCGCCGGGCGGCGGATGTCGTCTAGGTTGGGAATGGGCATGATGATTATTTCGGCGAGTTCAGATCCTCGGCAATCGTTGCGAATTGTTCCAGTGCTGCCTCCAGATCGGCGGCGATGTCGGCGGCGATGACCTCCGGGGCAGGCAGGTTGGCGGATTCTTCCAACGCCTCGTCTTTCAGCCAGAAGATGTCGAGGTTCACTTTGTCCCGCTTGATCAGTTCGTCGTAGGTGAAGGATTTGAAGCGTTCGCTCTCTTTGCGCTGGTGACGGTTCTTCGGGTTGTAGCAGGTGACGAAGTCGTCGAGGTCCGTGCGTTTTAGCGTGTTTTCTTTGAGGGTGAAATGCAGGTTTGTCCGCAGGTCGTAGATCCAGAGCTTCTCGGTCCATGGCTTTTCTTGCGCGGGTTTGCGGTCGAAGAATAGGACGTTTGCCTTTACGCCTTGTGCATAGAAGATGCCGGTGGGCAGGCGTAGGAGGGTGTGCACGTCGGCCTGCTTGAGAAGTTCGCGCCGGATGGTTTCGCCCACGCCGCCTTCAAAAAGGACATTGTCCGGCAACACTACCGCCGCGCGTCCGTGCTGCTTGAGGATAGTGAAGATGTGCTGGAGGAAATTGAGCTGCTTGTTGCTCGTGCTCGCCCAGAAATCGTCGCGGTTGATGATGAGCGATTCCTTGGACGACTCGCCCGCCTCATTGACGATGGTCACGCTGCTCTTCTTCCCGAACGGCGGATTTGCGAGGACGATCTCGTATTCGCCGTGCTTCCCGGCCAGTGCGTCCTTGGTCACGACGGGCAAATCCTCCAATATCTGCCCGTCCGGCCCGGACTGGCCGTCCGCCTCGGACCCAATGCCATGCAGGAGCAGGTTCATCGCGCAGAGCCGCGTGACGCTGTCGACGAGTTCAATGCCGAAGAATGTGCCGCTTTTGAGCTTCTTCTTTTGCGCCCGGTCGAGCGCGTGATGCTTCGCCAGGTAATCATGCGCAGCGAGCAGGAAACCGCCCGTTCCACACGCCGGATCACAGATCGCCTGCCCAGGTTGCGGGGCAACGACGTCCACCATCGCAGCGATGAGCGCGCGCGGCGTGAAGTATTGACCCGCGCCGCCTTTCACGTCCTCGGCGTTCTTTTGCAGCAGGCCCTCGTAAGCATCGCCCTTCACATCGGCATCGAGGCTCGACCACTGCTCCTTGTCGATCAGGTCCACGATGAGCCGGCGCAGCTTGGCCGGGTCCTGGATCTTGTTCTGCGCCTTGCGGAAAATGACGCCAAGCATGCCAGATCGTTTGCCGAGTTCCTCCAGCGTATGACGGTAGTGGGTTTCGAGGTCGTCCCCGTCGAGCTTCAACAGAGCGGGCCAACTGAATCCCTTGGGGATGGGTGAGGTCTTGTTGAAGGGCGGTTTAGACTGCTCGTCCGCCATCTTCAGGAAGAGAAGGAAGGTCAGTTGCTCGACGTAGTCGCCGTAAGAGAGGCCGTCGTCACGCAGGATCGAACAATAATTCCAGAGTTTTTGGACGAGGGCGGAAGGAGTGCTCATGATAAAATTGTTCGCAGACTTATCGAAGACGAAAGACGGTGCATCGCAGGATAAATACCGTTCCTCAATACTCTGTGCGGACAAAGTGGCCAAACATTGAATTGCAATTCCAACCACCTCTTCCTTTGTGGGGTTTCAAAGTATTGTTCATCGACTTCCGCTTGAACTCCCTCCCGCATGCGCCGCATTTGAAAACGTAAGTTGGACCATGGCCTGAGGAGAAAACACGCGAGCGCGGGGAGGCGGAGCGTGTCGCGAGCGGGGCTTTTGTGCCAATGTGGGACAACTGAGGAATGCTCACCTGACCACTCGCGCCCAACTCCACTCGAAAAACAGGTTTGAATGGAGTGTTTGTCACCTTGACTGATTGTATTCGGTCGATGCGATAGGTCCGTGTCTCACGAGTCGCGCTCTTGACTGCGACGAGAAGAATACGCCCGGATTTTGTGCGTCGTAAGGCATACGGCTCGATCTGTCGGATCGTATTTTGATACCCGAGGTCCAAGCAGAGGTGATTCGCGGCGGCAAATCGGATTGTCTCGATCGGCACGCCCTGTCCCCAGACATAGACCGTCGGTGGTGGCGTCCAGCTTTCCTCCACTTGCTCGCCAGCAGACTCAACCTGAGCAATAGCCAGGTCTTCCTCGGGAAAATTTCCCTCCAGCCACCGAAACAAATCAGCAAGCTCTGTCCAGTAGGCTTCAAAAGGTGGCAAGGCCGGGAGCTGGTGAGCGAGCATGTTTGACCACTCTTCCGACAAAGCCGCCCGTTGAGGCGACTGCTCAATGGTCAACATGGTCGGTATCTCCACCCCCTTGCTGTGGCATTTATCGAGCAAAACCTCCCGGACCAGCCCGCCTACACTCCGCAGATCCCGCCGCCGGAAGAGGTTGATGATGTCGTAAAGATCGCGTGGGCGGCAGCGTTCTCCCATGGCCCGGATCTTCTCGGCGAACACTTCCTCGAAGGAATAGCACCGCACTTCGGCAGGTCCCGGCAACTCGTCGGGAAATGCGTGCGCAATCTTCCGCAGCACCGTGGGGCGAGCTACCTTCTCCGATGCACTGAGATCCAGAATGATGCTGGAAACTTCCGGCGCATTTCGCGGTCCCCGGTAATAGACCCTTCCTTGGGTGTAGTTCCCGGATGAGTGGGTTTTCAACATCGGCTCGCGATCCTGGAATTGGATCCCGGACGCGTCGTATATTTTTGCCAGCACGCGGGTCAGCAGGGGGCGGACATCCTCTTCCCGGACCGGGCCACCCGGAAGAACCGTGAAGTCGAGGTCTTCCGAAAACCGATACGTTTCCAAGTAGCATTTTTTCAGACAGGTTCCGCCCTTGAACGCCCAATTCAGTCCGAGAGCTTCATCGGTGCCGATTCCCCAAAGCAGCCAGCCCAGCACATAATCCTTCTCCACCACGGAATCCCGCAACCCCCATTCCCGCACACGTTCTTCGATGTCGAAACGGGTGATCATGACAAGGTTGGCGGAACCGCCACCTCCACGTTGAGACGAAGGTTCCAGCGCTTGAGGATCGGGCCGGTCTTGGATCCGGAGGGTTCGATCAAGCTGACGCCACTGCTCATCCGCTCGCGACAGACTTTGAGAAGCTCTTCCGAATGGATGCTCAATGTCTCGATCAAATAACCGAGACGCTTGTAAACGGTCCGGTTCCCCAGCTTTTTTGCATACTCGGCCAGGAGAACATCGTTGCGGTGGGAACTCTGAAAATATGCCCCCAACATATCGCCCATCGAACGGACGCCACCGGCCAGAGCCGGACGGTCGAGCAAATCGAGAACGGTGCGCGTTGGATCGCTCATTGGAACCGCAACCTGTGCTCGCCAGATGTTCTGCAATCCGAAGAAGGCTCCACTGCGCCGGACGTTGAGCAGGTAGCGGGTTCCCTGAATCTCGACCTCCCGGTGTCGGACCAATCGGTTTGTGACGACGACAATGTCACGAAATAACTGCTCTGTGAGGCCCCAGTGTTCGCACGCCGTCCATCCGGCAAGGTAACAAGGAGCAAACGTGTGGGCTGCCACCAACCAGGGATCCTCCCGCCACTCGGATGGAGCGGTTGCGCCCAAGGGCACCGTTCGGTAAACGTTCCGTCGGATTCGAGCCAGCCAGCCCTGGGTGACAAACTGGGCAAGCAACCTTCTAGCCCGGGTGGGTTCAATCTTGAGCGCCTCCGCCGCATCTCCCACTGAAAACGGCCCACTGAAACGGCGGTGGAGGACTTCCAATAGGATTCGATTCTCTGCTGCTATGCCTTTGGCGACCATTTGGTATATAGAACATGCGCTTGAGCGCACTGTAAAGAACCTATTTCGCGTCTGTTATACCTTCCTCCACAATTTTTCCTCCTCTTCGGAGGACTCGACGGGCGTCCACTGCAATTTGGAATACCGGCTTCGAAATGCCTCCAGCTCATCGATCAACGCGAGGAAACAAGCTTTGACCGTCGCGACATGAACTTCCCCGGTTTGGAAGGTATTGAGGAAATTCCCTTTATAAATCGCTCCTGATTCCCTGGGGTTGTCCAATTCCTCCGCAACCCACCCAGGCTGATTGGCAGCCGAACACTCTCGGAACGCTTGGATGATCGCGGCGCGGTCGGGCGCTTTCGGATCACAATACAAGGTCATTCCTGCCCAGACGAGATCGCCGGAATTTGCATGGGGGAGCCAATAGCCCAGCAGGACTTCAAATCCGGTCAATTTGGTGAAAATCGTGTAGCAGTTGTGCAGCCGGAGCTAGATCATGGCCTTGTTGACTGCGCCACCTTTGCCATCCCATCCCGCAGCCGCGGGATTGCAGTAGTTCCAGAGTTTTTGGACGAGGGCGGTGGGGTTGCTCATTGGCTATGCTTCTCCGCAACTTCGATTCGAATTCTCGCCTTTTGTGGGGTCGGAAGTTCCTCGCAGATTACCGACACCTCGATGTGCCCTGCATTTGGTTTTAGCGGTATGAGGATCAGGTCGGAGAACTCCCGACGCCTCGTGTGCATTAGGTCCTTCATCCAGATCGAAATTTTGTTATTCTTGACGCGACAAGAGTGGTTTGCACTGACGATTTCGCGCATTCGAATCATCGGCGTGTTGATTGATTCGATATGCCCGATACTGACACCCGTATCGAACGCACGTAGCGAATCAAAAATACTTCGCGCCTTTCTAGTCGTCTTGCTCTCTTTCAATTTGCGATAGGCCGCAATTAACGGATTTGGAGGCAATTTTAACTCAGGCATTTCAAATTCTTGAAATTTCTCTTTGTCCAAAACCAGCACCCATTCGGGGAATACAAGGTCAACAATCACTTCGCGAGCTTTTGCACTGCCAATATTCTCAAGTTCAATGGCCAAAGGAGAAGCGGTTTGCTGAGCGGATTCCAATGCATGGATCTCCCCTAGAATCCTGTCGATTTCAGCAGCTGGCGGAAGTTTCGAATTGTATTCGTCGACTTGTTGTTTTGTTAGGAATTCCTTCAACTCCGTCGCGACTGATTCCCACAAAATCTGCTCAACAAGTGGACGACTCGTCAGCTTCAGCTCCGCTCTGGCTAGAGTCGTCAAAGAAAGGTCGGGTTTCCCGTTGAAAGACAGCTTAAAGGCTGGTCGTGAGTTCGTCGCTTGGGCTGAAAGCCTGTCGATTTGGTTTCTCAAACTGCGGTTCTCCTCAATCAACACGGCCATTTCTTCAGCAACACGCTCGGACTCAGGTCTAATCCAACCTGGGCGTGGCTTCCTAGAAAAGGCCTTAAATAGCGCAGTGACGACTTTGGCCTCCAAATCCTTGGCGTGGCTCCAGAAATCGACCATTTTGTCCGCCTTTGCCTTTTCAATGAAGGCGTCTAGCTTCTGAATCGCTGCTGCATCCGAATCCCGTTCTTGCGGCGTTGTCGCTGCGTTGCGGTCCCTGACGAAAGTCATGATTGGGATCGCGAGTTCTTTGGCGTAATTCCACTCCTTTTCAGTATAGCTCAAGCCGTCCTTGGCAACCGTTCCATAGCGGTGCCCGATGATGCAAATATAGTAATCCGTCTGCTGAATAGTTTCTTGGATGATTTGCCACTGTTCATCGTCATCCGCGCTGAATTGCTCCATTCCGACGGGGAAGTGATTCATACGCTGGATGGAGTCCATAACGGCGCTCCGCGTTTCAGCGAGATCAGTAAATGTGGAACTGACAAAAATCTGATACTTCTTTGGGGTCATAGCGGGTTGATGTTGTGCACGCTACCGGTAAAGGTTTTTTGGAGGATGGACTGGCGGATGCGGGTTGCGCGCTGAAGGTTGGCGGCCAACACCGATTCCAACTCCTCCACCACGCTCAACAGACGCTCCACTTCCGCCATGCCGTAGGACAGGTCGCCATCCCGTCCCGCGTCTGCGGGATTGCAATAGTTCCAATGTTTTTGGACGAGGGCGGTGGGTGTGGACATGAATTTGCAAAGTTATCCGAGAATAAACTTTAGGCGGGGACGGTTCGGTTTATCCGCCGAGTTGCTCAGTCTCAGCGCGCACGCGCCTTCGAGTAGCTGGTGCGCGACGTAGCGAGCATCGACGATGGGAGCGAAAAGAAGGGAACGTGTCAGGAAATCACGAAGGCCACTCTCATCCAGCGGACCAAGGCCAAGTGCGTGATAGGATTCTCCAGATGAGAACACCAGTGTCGTGTGCTGGTAGAGTTGGCTGCAAACTTTTGAAACTAGGCGGTCATTCTCGGCGGACTCGGGGCAATGGAAGTCCAATAATGGAAGCTGTTTCACTCCCACGTCAGCCAACTCAATCCTAGATGAAAATGAGAGATTGTGACCGTCAGGCTGCGCCTTCGTCAATTCAGCAAGACTTCCATCAAGAATCTCGTCACGCGAGATGCGGAATACCGAGTTGCGATGAGTCTGATGAAACGTGGCTTCTCGTAAGAGTCGCGTGAAATCACGCTGCTCACCGAAACATGAAAGCATGAGTGATTCCCAAAAAGGCAGCCTCGACGAGCTGCGAAGAGTAATCGCCTTTTCGATGATGGCCTTTTCGTCGGTAGTCAATGCAAGCCTCTGTTGCAAAAGTGTCGGATGCTTGTATTCAAACACGAAGATGGCGGAGATGGTCCGGTTCTCTGAAATCAACGACGTAAGAATTTCAGCGGTCGGCGTCCCGTTGCTCGCGCTCGTTAGGATAAGCTTCATGGCATCACACCGCAGGCAAAGGGCGAACCGCACGTTCAATGTCGCGGAAAAGGCCGTGGTTATAGCCAACCATCCGCTCATCGGGAGGACGTTTCATTGTCGTGATTCTGACTTGTTTGAGCGGAACTGGTTTGCCAGGAAGTTCTGCTTTCACTCCGCGAACGACAACAGCCTTTACCTTCGAGATGCCGTTGTTGAAGCAAAAGAGGAAGCGAGTATTCCCCTCCAACGCGACAAACTTCGAACCAGTCGCTTCAACTACCGGAGGGGTGACCAACGAAAATTCGTCGCCGTGCAAAGGAACTTCAACCGGTGCGAACAACTCCAGTCCTTTTTCTTGGTAGTGGGCAACAAGAGACTGAATTTGCTTATACCGGAATGCTCGGACATACCGGGAAATGAGAAACACATGGGACAATTCGACTTCTTCCATTGCGAGAGTTACGCCCGGCTCGCGGTAAAATTGAACGTTCTCGCGCAGACGGTTCAAAAGAAGCGCTTGGTCCGTCGGCTGTAATTGCGGCTTGTGCTGAGAATTCGCTGCCGGTGCGTTTGGAAGTTGTAGTTTTTCGTTCAGTGCGGAAATCGCCGCTTGGTCAACCCTTCCCGAATAGAACCGACCCGCTGGCTCATAGTCCGTCCGCTCGCTTGGAAAAGTAAGAGCGCCAGCGCCGGAACTCGTCACCGCATCGAAAAGGATTCCATGAAAGGGTAGCGTCTGAACCTCGGTGATTTCGACACCCAAGCCAGTCATAAATCCTCGTCTTTGTTTCTCTTTTGGCTCGTCCAGCGAACCGGCGATAATCTTGGGCACATAGGTTGCGACCCGAATGTTCGTTTTGCGCCAATGCAAGATTGTTGGGAAAAGTTCCCAAAACCATTTTGTGTCGGGCAGCGCAATGCGAACGCTCGATTTTGTTGAGTATAGCTGTTCACAAATGGTCAGATATGCCTCATGCTCGTCGGAGATCGGCGTTGATTCAGCCGGGTTTCCTTGAGTGCTGAGAAGTTCGCCTGTGATGAATTTTTCCGCGGCATCGTTTCCGTTTGCTATCAGCGTCGCCATTTTGGTCTTGTCCATTTCATTGAAATCCGTCGCCCGAATGCTTCCTGTCGGTATAACAATCCGCGCGATATTCGGCGTGAACATGAGTTGAACGTCAGTGCCACCGTCAACTGCAAGCGACGCGAGCTGTGAAAGAAGTTCCTTGGCGTCATCGGCACGCTTTCGCTCTTCACTCGCTTCCAGCATAAAAAGCAGAACGCGCTTTCTTCCTTTTGCGTGTGCCCCTTCACCTGCGAAAAGAAAGTGCGGAATGTTGCTGACGATTCCACCGTCAACCAATAGCGCCGAGCCCTCCTCGACGGGTTGGAAAAAGAGTGGGATTGTGCATGACGCTCGCACAGCGTGTGCAACGCTCTGGCTGGCGGTTGTTCGAGAGCTCCAAACCCTTGGTTTCATTGTGCTGAGGTCGCCTGCAACAACATGAAGCGGCATGACCAAATCACTGAACAGGACTGGCCCGTTTTGCTTTCCCGTGAGTTCTTTCAGACAACCTTCAACCCAAGTCTCGACACCTGCCGACGAATGCAGGCCACCAAGCCGAGCGACGCCAACAATGGACTCCAGCACATCCCCCTTCCACGGCACTTTCTGCAATGTTGCTAGCAGCTTCGATCCAGTGGAAAAAGTTGATCGAGTCGGCTTAACTAGCAGTGACGGAAAGTTTAGCGCCCCAAGTTTTGCAAGAAGGAATGCAGGATCTGCACCCGCTGCCAATAACGCAGCGACAATAGAACCCGCTGATGTTCCCGCGACTTCGGAGAAGCGAACTCCTAGTTTGAATGCCGCATCATAAGCCCCACCGAAAGCTGCCGCTCTGCACCCGCCCCCCTGAAACACGCCGATGCAGTCTGAGTAAAAGCGGGTTTTGTAAAGTGGACTGTTCTGGTTCATAGGAGTTCTCCGGTGAATGCTATTTGGAGTATGGAATGGCGAAGGCGGGTGGCGCGCTGGAGGTTGGCGGTTACCACCGATTCCAACTCCTCCACCACGCTCAACCGCCGCTCCACTTCCGCCACGATCCGCGTCTGCTCGGCAAGGGGAGGGAGTGCGATTGCCAGCGGGAGAAGGTCTTTCGAGTAAACAGCGGCAACGCTCGTCGTCGCTTTCTTCACCAGTTCCATTCGCTGGCGAAACTCGTGCGAACACATCTGGAGCGCCAGAAACGCCTGCGACACACCATCCGGCACTCTGATTCGCATGAGGTTGTTGTTGTAGATCGCACCGCCGGGCGGATTGCGCACGAGCCCAACCTTTCCCACGAGTTCCTTGCTGTTCCGTGTGTTGAACAGAATGTCGCCGTCTCGCACCGCAAATCGCGTCGCCTCTTCGCGGCTCGCAGGAACAAAAACCAACTCATCGCAGTGGACTCGTCCATCCATCGTGACGTTGTTCATCTTGATGTAAGGCACGCCTGCCGCGGGGTCATCACTCTGTTGGGCGCGCCCACGGTCGAGGCCGATCATTGTTTCATCCGAAAGCTGGTCAACGCTTGCCCACGTCCAGCCTTCGGGCAGCGGTTGAAGATTCGTGGTGATGGCAGCGGCGGGCTCTTTGTATTTTCCCCTGCCCTGCCAGTTTTGGCGGCGGTCGGTGAGGATGCGGGCGAGGAGGGCTTCGCCGGTTTCGTAAGCAGGTGGCCCGTTCTTGG